>NZ_JAEKDA010000004.1:0-352330 GCF_016405635.1 Pseudomonas sp. MF6755 | reverse complement strand
CTCCTTGCGGGTTTGCTTGCGCTTGCCAGCGTACTCGGCGTCGGCGAAGGTCATCTGCTTCATCGGGAAACTCGGTGGGTGGGGTCGCGGTATTTTGCCAAATCAGAAAGTCTTTTTCAGAGTTTCCCTAGCACTGTGGCCGGCGCCGCCGCCGCACAGCCTGCGTTCCTGTCCAAGGAGCGCATCATCGCCAAGCCGGGGTTCAACCGCTGGCTGGTTCCACCGGCCGCCCTGGCCATCCACCTGTGTATCGGCATGGCCTACGGCTTCTCCGTATTCTGGCTGCCATTGTCCAAAGCGCTGGGTATCACCGCACCGGTCGCCTGCGCGCCGGACATGGGCTTCATCGCCCAAGTCTTCTCGTCCCAATGCGACTGGCCCATTTCCATGCTGGGCTGGATCTACACCCTGTTTTTCATCTTCCTGGGCTGCTCGGCAGCGATCTGGGGCGGCTGGCTGGAACATGCCGGGCCACGCAAGGCCGGTGTCGTCTCGGCGCTGTGCTGGTGTGGTGGCCTGCTGATCTCGGCGTTGGGCATTTATACCCACCAGATCTGGCTGATGTGGATCGGCTCCGGGGTCATTGGTGGTATCGGCCTGGGCCTGGGCTATATCTCGCCCGTATCGACCTTGATCAAGTGGTTCCCGGACAAGCGCGGCATGGCGACCGGCATGGCGATCATGGGCTTTGGCGGCGGCGCGATGGTGGGTGCACCCCTGGCCGCAGCGCTGATGGGCCACTTCTCTTCGCCGACCAGCGTGGGCGTATGGCAGAGCTTCGTGGTCATGGCGGCGATTTACTTCGTGTTCATGATTGGTGGTGCACTGCTGTACCGCGTTCCGCCAACTGGCTGGAAGCCTGAGGGCTGGACCGCGCCGGCGAAAAAAGCCAGCAATGCGATGATCACTCACCGTCATGTACATGTGAACGTCGCGTGGAAAACCCCGCAATTCCGCCTGGTATGGCTGGTGTTGTGCCTGAACGTATCGGCCGGTATCGGCATCCTCGGCATGGCGTCGCCACTGTTGCAGGAAGTGTTCGGCGGCAAGCTGCTGGGGGTTGATGTGCCATTTGGCCAACTGGATGCAGGTCAGCTTGCCTCCATTGCGGCCATCGCCGCTGGCTTTACCGGGCTGTTGAGTCTGTTCAATATCGGTGGCCGGTTCTTCTGGGCGTCGTTCTCCGATTACCTGGGGCGTAAAAACACCTACTTCGTGTTCTTCGCCCTGGGCTTTGCCCTGTACGCGCTGATCCCGAACCTCGGACACCTGGGTAACGTAGCGCTGTTCGTGGCCGCGTTCTGCATCATCCTGTCGATGTACGGCGGTGGTTTTGCGACCGTTCCGGCTTACCTGGCTGACCTGTTCGGTACCCAGATGGTCGGTGCTATCCACGGTCGCCTGTTGACGGCCTGGGCAGCGGCGGGCGTATTGGGCCCGGTACTGGTGAACTACCTGCGTGAATACCAGTTGAGCATCGGCGTTGAACGCGCTGCGGCCTATGACATCACCTTGTATATCCTCGCCGGCCTGCTGGTGCTGGGCTTTATCTGCAACATGCTGGTACGCCCGGTGGCCGACAAGTACTTCATGACCGATGCTGAACTGGCCGCCGAACAGGCGCTGGGGCATGACAAAGGCGCTGATGCGACCACCGTGCTGGAGTGGAAAGCGTCCGCCGGCAGCAAGCCGTTGGCGATAGCCGCCTGGTTGGTGGTGGGTATTCCGTTGGCTTGGGGTGTGTGGGTGACCCTGCAGAAGACCGCGGTACTGTTCCACTAACACTGCAAAACCCTTGTGGGAGGGGGCTTGCTCCCGATAGCGTTAGGTCAGTCAGCCACCATGCGACTGAGCTACCGCCATCGGGAGCAAGCCCCCTCCCACATTGGATGTGCAGAGTTTTCATAAGTGGGTCCGTACTTGTATGCACATGTCTATCCCCGACACCCCATCAGTCTTATCCCCTTCGATGTTTCTGTTTGGCGCCCGCGCCCCTATAATGGCCGCCTTTTTCGCCCAATGATTTTGCGGAGCTGGTGATGGCCGAACGTAAGGCGTCTGTCGAGCGCGACACTCTGGAAACCCAGATCAAAGCCTCGATCAACCTGGATGGCACCGGAAAGGCCCGATTTGATATCGGTGTCCCTTTTCTTGAGCACATGCTGGACCAGATCGCCCGTCATGGGCTGATCGACCTGGATATCGTCGGCAAAGGCGACCTGCACATCGACGACCACCACATGGTGGAAGACGTGGGCATCACCCTCGGCCAGGCCTTTGCCAAGGCCATCGGCGACAAAAAAGGCATCCGTCGCTACGGCCATGCCTATGTGCCGCTGGACGAAGCGCTGTCGCGGGTGGTCATCGACTTCTCCGGCCGCCCAGGCCTGCAGATGCACGTGCCCTACACCCGTGCCAACGTGGGCCGCGGCTTTGACGTCGACCTGTTCCAGGAGTTCTTCCAGGGCTTCGTCAACCACGCACTTGTCAGCCTGCACATCGACAACCTGCGCGGCACCAACACCCACCACCAGATCGAAACCGTGTTCAAGGCTTTCGGCCGCGCATTGCGCATGGCCGTGGAGGTCGATGAGCGCATGGGCGGGCAAATGCCTTCGACCAAGGGCGTTTTGTAATGCAGACGGTCGCGGTTATCGATTACGGCATGGGTAACCTGCACTCGGTGGCCAAGGCCCTCGAGCACGTAGGCGCCGGCAAGGTGCTGATCACCAGCGATGCCAATGTGATTCGTGAAGCCGACCGCGTGGTATTCCCGGGTGTTGGCGCGATTCGCGATTGCATGGCCGAGATCCGCCGCCTGGGCTTTGACAGCCTGGTGCGCGAGGTCAGCCAGGACCGCCCGTTTCTGGGTATCTGCGTGGGCATGCAAGCCTTGCTCGACAGCAGCGAAGAGAACGAGGGTGTCGACTGCATCGGCCTGTTTCCAGGCCAGGTGAAGTTCTTCGGCAAGGACCTGCATGAAGACGGCGAACATTTGAAAGTCCCGCACATGGGCTGGAACGAAGTGCGCCGCACCGTCGACCACCCGCTGTGGCACGAAATCCCGGACATGGCGCGTTTCTACTTCGTGCACAGCTATTACATCGCCGCCGGTAACCCGCGCCAGGTGGTGGGTGGCGGGCACTATGGCGTCGACTTCGCCGCAGCGCTGGCCGAAGGTTCGCGTTTTGCCGTGCAATTCCACCCGGAGAAGAGCCATACCCATGGCCTGCAATTGCTGCAAAACTTCGCCGCGTGGGATGGTCGCTGGTAAATGGCCAAGAAACCGAAGCCGCCGATCTTGAACCTCACGCCCGAGCAGGAGCGTGAGGCCACCGACAAGATCAAGCGTTTCATGGAGGACCGCTTCGAGCTCAAGCTGGGCTCGTTCGAGGTCGCCGAGATTCTTGAGTTGTTCACCACCGAAGTGGCGCCGCACTATTACAACAGGGCGATTTTCGACACGCAGACGCTCCTTAAAGAAAGGTTCGAAAGCATCGAAAGCGACTTGTGGTCGCTTGAGAAACCCTGATTTCCCAAGCATTGCTGAATTTCGAATAAGGTTTGCCAGATGCTGATTATCCCCGCTATCGATCTCAAGGACGGCGCCTGCGTACGTCTGCGCCAAGGCCGTATGGAAGACTCCACCGTGTTCTCCGATGACCCGGTGAGCATGGCCGCCAAATGGGTGGAAGGGGGCTGCCGTCGTCTGCATCTGGTGGACTTGAACGGTGCCTTCGAAGGCCAGCCGGTCAATGGCGAGGTGGTGACCGCGATCGCCAAGCGCTACCCGAACCTGCCGATCCAGATCGGCGGCGGTATCCGCTCCCTGGAAACCATCGAGCATTACGTCAAGGCCGGCGTGAGCTACGTGATCATCGGCACCAAGGCCGTGAAAGACCCAGCCTTCGTTGCCGAAGCCTGCCGGGCGTTTCCGGGCAAAGTGATCGTGGGTCTGGACGCTAAAGACGGTTTCGTCGCCACCGACGGCTGGGCTGAAATCAGCACCGTGCAAGTCATCGACCTGGCCAAGCAGTTCGAAGCCGACGGCGTGTCCGCCATCGTTTATACCGACATCGCCAAAGACGGCATGATGCAGGGCTGCAACGTGCCGTTTACTGCTGCGCTGGCGGCCGCCACCAAGATTCCGGTGATTGCTTCCGGCGGTATCCACAACCTGGGCGACATCAAGTCGCTGCTGGACGCCAAGGCGCCCGGGATCATCGGCGCCATCACCGGCCGTGCGATCTATGAAGGCACTCTGGACGTTGCCGAAGCCCAGGCTTACTGCGATGCCTACAACGGCTGAGGACTGACCATGGCGCTGGCCAAACGCATCATCCCTTGCCTGGACGTCGACAACGGTCGCGTGGTCAAGGGCGTCAAGTTCGAGAACATCCGAGATGCCGGCGACCCGGTGGAAATCGCCCGTCGCTACGATGAGCAAGGTGCCGACGAGATCACCTTTCTCGACATTACCGCCAGCGTCGACGGCCGCGACACCACGCTGCATACCGTGGAGCGCATGGCCAGCCAGGTGTTTATCCCGCTGACCGTCGGCGGCGGCGTGCGCACCGTGCAAGACATCCGCAACCTGCTCAACGCCGGTGCGGACAAGGTCTCGATCAACACTGCAGCCGTGTTCAACCCAGAGTTTGTCGGCGAAGCCGCGCAGCACTTTGGTTCACAATGCATCGTGGTCGCCATCGATGCCAAGAAAGTCTCCGGCCCGGGCGAAACCCCGCGCTGGGAGATCTTCACCCACGGCGGTCGCAAGCCAACCGGCCTGGACGCGGTGGAGTGGGCGATGAAGATGGAGGCCCTGGGCGCCGGTGAAATCCTGCTGACCAGCATGGACCAGGACGGCATGAAAAACGGCTTCGACCTGGGCGTAACCCGCGCTATCAGCGATGCCCTTGGCATTCCGGTGATCGCCTCCGGTGGTGTTGGCAACCTGCAGCACCTGGCCGACGGCGTGCTCGAAGGCCACGCCAGTGCGGTGCTGGCGGCGAGTATTTTCCACTTTGGCGAATACACTGTGCCCGAGGCCAAGGCCTACATGGCAGCACGCGGTATCGTCGTTCGCTAAACGCTGCTGGACACCATGGCAGGCTCGCGGCACTCTCTGCGCTTGCCATGGATTCCGGTAGCCTTCATGTTCAAACACCTGCTGCTCGCCCTCGCCAGTACCTCCATGCTCATGGCCGGTACGGTCCAAGCCGAAGAACCGTCTGACGCCTCTCTGGTGTTGCTGACGGAAAACTTCCCGCCCTACAACATGGCGAAAAACGGCAAGAACTTCGCCAAGGACGAGAACATCGAAGGCATTGCCGTGGACATCGTGCGCGAAACCTTCAAGCGTGCTGGCATTTCCTACAATCTCACCCTGCGTTTCCCTTGGGAGCGAATCTACAAACTCACCCTGGAAAAGCCGGGCTACGGTGTATTTGTCATGGCACGGCTGCCAGACCGTGAAGCCTTGTTCAAATGGGTCGGCCCCATCGGCCCAGACGACTGGGTGCTGCTGGCTAAAGCTGACAGCAAGATCCAACTCAGCGACCTTGAGCACGCCCGCGCCTACAAGATCGGCGCCTACAAGGGGGATGCCATCGCCGAAACGCTTGATAAGCAGGGGCTCAACCCTATTGTCGTGTTGCGTGATCAAGACAATGCGCAAAAGCTCATGGACGGCCAGATCGACCTGTGGGCCACCGGCGACCCGGCCGGGCGTTACCTGGCGCGTCAGGTCGGTGTGACAGGGCTCAAGACCGTGTTGCGGTTCAACAGCGCGCAGCTCTACCTTGCGTTGAACAAGGATGTGCCGGACGAACTGGTGGCCAAGCTGCAGGCTGCGCTGGACCAGCTGCGCAAAGACGGCGTCGTCGACGAGATCATGGCGCGTTACCTCTAACTGGCAAGCACCACTGTGGGAACTGCGCCGTCTTGATCTAGCGGTAAATACCGTTCTTGCCGTGCCCGGCCATGGCCCGGTTGCTGCGCACGCTGATCATCAGTTTGATATCGATCCAGTCGATGCCCTGGGCCTTGAGCTTGGGCAGCTCGCGCTCCAGCACCGCCAGGGTCTGTGGGTAAGGATGCCCAATCATCACTGCCGACCCTTGTTTATGCGCCAGCTTGATTGCGGTCTGTAACTGCGTGGTAATCGCGGCCTCGGTGCGTTCGTCATCAAGGAACACATCCCGCGATACATGGGCCAGGCCGATCTTCTGCGCCTGGGCGGCAGCGACGGTTTGCGCGCTGGTGCGGCTGTCCACAAAGAACTTGTGGCGCCGTTGTAGCTCGGCCATCAACCACGCCATCGCCTCTGGCTGCGCCGTCATGCGGCTGCCCATGTGGTTGTTGATGCCGGCGGTGTAGGGCACAGCCTGGAACGCGGCGTCCAGGCGTTTGCCGAGTTCTTCCACAGGCAGGTCCGGGTGCCACGCAAACGGACCGGTGGCCGGGTCCATGGGCATGTGCAGGATCACGATCTTGCCCGCCTTGTGGGCCTCGCGGGCAAATTCGGCGGCGTGGGGCGTGTCGGGCATGATCGCCGTAGTCACCGGCCCAGGTAGGGCCAGCACGCGACGATCCCGCGGCAGGTTTTGCCCCAGGTCGTCGATGATGAGGGTCAGGTAGGCTTTATGTGGCTCGCCGGCAGGCGCCGCGTGGGCGACGCCTGCCAGGCTGCACAACATAGCGATGATCAGGGCAAATCGCATGATCAACGGCTGCGGGTGATGCTCAGGCCTTTAAGCAGGCTCAGCGCCTGGGCCAGTTGGTAGTCATCGTCCTGCGGCATCGGCTTGGCCTTGGCGCCGCTGCCGGTTGGCTGGTCGGCGCCGCCGTTGCCATTGCCCAGGTGGCCTTGCAGGTCGGCCTCTTTGTAGTACTCGCCGTCAATCTCATTGGTGATCTTGGCGCGGCGTACCTCGATGTCCGGCACAATGCCCTGGGCCTGGATCGAGCGGCCGTTCGGCGTGTAGTACAGCGCCGTGGTGATCTTCAGCGCACGCTCGTTGTTCAACGGCAATACCGTTTGTACCGAGCCTTTGCCGAAGCTGGTGGTGCCCATCAGCACGCCGCGCTTGAGGTCTTGCAGGGCGCCTGCGACGATTTCCGAAGCCGAGGCGCTGCCGCCGTTGATCAACACGGCCAGCGGCACGTTCTCGCTCAGGTCGTTGCCGGTGGCCGAAAAACGCAGCTCGGAGTTGGCGATACGGCCCTTGGTGTAGACGATCAGGCCCTTGGTGACGAAGTGGTCGACCACTTCAACCGCCGACTGCAACACGCCGCCGGGGTTGTTGCGCAAGTCGAGCACGATGCCGTTGAGTTTCTTGCCGTTGTCTTTGCGCAGCTTGGCCAGGGCCTTGGCCACTTCGTCGCCGGTCTTGACCTGGAACTGAGTGATGCGGATGTAGCCGTAGCCTGACTCCAGCAACTGGCTCTTCACGCTCTTGACCGTGATGGTGGCGCGGGCCAGGGTCACGTCAAACGGGTTGCCGCCGTCGCGTACCAGGGTCAGGGTGATCTTCTGGCCGAGTTTGCCACGCATCTTGTCGACGGCTTCGGTCATGGTCTGGCCGCGGGTCGACTGGCCGTTGATCTTCACGATCAGGTCGCCAGCCTGGATGCCGGCCTTGGACGCTGGGGTGTCGTCGATGGGCGAGACCACTTTGATCTGGCCGTCCTCGGAGCCCACTTCGATGCCCAGGCCACCGAACTCGCCGCTGGTGCTTTCCTGCAACTCGGCGAAATCTTCCGGGCCCAGGTAGGCGGAATGCGGGTCGAGGTTGCTGAGCATGCCCTTGATGGCATTTTCCAGCAGGGTCTTGTCGTCTACGGGTTCGACATACGCTGCCTTGATGCGGTCCATGACCTCGGCGAAGGTGCGCAGCTCGTCCAGCGGCAACGGCGCCTTGGTGGTCGCGGCCATGGCGGCGGGTGCAGCCGCAGCGGCCTGGTCGGCAAAAGCCAGAGGCGCGCCGATCACCAGGGCGATCGTCAGGGCCAGCGAAGTGAGGCGGGACAAATGCAGCATGTCGAACGAACTCCTAATGTAGATGCGACCCTATCCTTGGGATCTGCACCATTGTGCAGGGTCGCTCGGGCGGCCCTGCTGACGAATAGCGAAGTACAGCGCCGGGGTGTCCTGGCCGCCACTGTTACCGACAGTGGAGATGGATTCACCGGCTTTTACAACATCACCTGCCGACTTGAGTAATGTCTGATTGTGGCCGTAAAGGCTCAAATAGCCATTGCCGTGGTCAAGAATCACCAGCAAACCAGCGCCGCGCAGCCAATCGGCAAACACCACGCGCCCACCGTGCACAGCATGGACCTGGCTGCCGGCAGAGGCGCTGATCATCACCCCATCCCACTTGGCGCGGGTGTCATCGCCACGGGTTTCGCCGAAGCGTGCCAGTAGTCGACCATCAACAGGCCATGGAAGTTTGCCCCGGGCTGATGCAAAAGGGCCGCCGAACGACTCGCCGCTGCTGGAAACCAGTGGGCCAGGGGCTGCGCGCGCCGGTTTACGTGGTGCTGGCGCGTCACTGGTGGCT
The DNA here is from genome assembly GCF_016405635.1 of Pseudomonas sp. MF6755. NCBI lineage: Bacteria > Pseudomonadati > Pseudomonadota > Gammaproteobacteria > Pseudomonadales > Pseudomonadaceae > Pseudomonas > Pseudomonas sp. MF6755. The sequence continues at coordinate 343,766 of NZ_JAEKDA010000004.1, read as the reverse complement.
GCCAGTTCAGCCTCACGCTGGCGCTTTTTTTCCGCTTCCTGCTGGGCGATCAGCGCTTTTTGCCGCGCTTCTTCGGCCTCGCGTGCCTGGCGGGCCAGGGTTTCTTCGATGGTCTTGAGCACTTTGGCCAGGTCGGCCTGGTCCTGCTCGCGGGCCTGGAGCTTGGCGTCGCGGGCCTTTACATCACTGTTGAGCTTGGCCAGGGCTTGCTGGCGTTCCTTGCGTACCTTGTCCAACTGATCGCGCTGGGTATCCAGGGCGCTTTTCTGATCGAGCAGCTGTGATTGCTGGTCGGCAATTTCCTGTTCGACATTGGCCAATTGGCGCAGGGTTTCGTTGAAACCCTTCAGTTGCGCCAGGCGCGCCTGGCTCAGGTAGTCGTAATAGGTGAGGGTACGGGCGAATTTTTCCGGGTTCTGCTGGTTGAGCAGCAGCTTGAGGTATTCCTGGCGGCCGCTCTGGTACGCGGCACGGGCCTGGATCGCGATCAGGCGTTGCTGTTCAACGCGTGCGCTCTGGAGTTTTTTTTTCTCAGCGTCGAGTCGCTCCAGTTCCGACTCGCTCTTCTTTAGTTCTTTTTGCAGCTCCTGGACCTGCTTCTCGAGCTTGCCCATTTCGGTTTCGGTGCCGCGCAGGTCTTTCTGCACCCCGGATTTTTCTTCCTGGAGCTTGCCGAGCAGCTTTTTCAGCTCGGTAATGTCCTGACGCGTAGCGTCCAACTGTTGTTGGGTTTGTGCGCGCTCATCGGCAACAGCCGGTTGGAGCAGGCAGACAAGAGCGAGGGTAATCAAGGCGCGAAGCATAGAGGCGGGCGACACCAGGGAAAGGGACGGCCTAGTATGCCCGCCAAGCGCCGCAAAAAAAACGCCTCAAGGCCAACTGCTTTGAGGCGTTCGTCATAAAAAGCCGTTTATGGCAATTTAATCGGGTGTTTAGTGCTTAAACCAATATCGAAGTGCCAGTCATCTCCGCCGGCTTCTCCAACCCCATCAGCATCAACATGGTCGGCGCGACATCGGCCAACACGCCGCCGTCACGCACTTTCAGATCGCGTTTGCCAACGTAGATGAACGGCACTGGCTCGGTAGTGTGGGCGGTATGCGCCTGGCCGGTGGATTCGTCGGACATTTGCTCGCAGTTACCGTGGTCGGCCGTGATCAGCGCTTCGCCGCCGACTTTTTCCAGGGCGTCGACGATACGGCCGACACACAGGTCCAGGCATTCCACGGCTTTAACGGCTGCTTCCAGGTTGCCGCTGTGGCCAACCATGTCGCCGTTGGCGTAGTTGACCACGATCACGTCATAACGCTGGTGCTCAATGGCGTCGACGATTTTGTCGGTGACTTCGGGTGCGCTCATTTCCGGTTGCAGGTCGTAGGTCGCGACTTTTGGCGACGGGATCAGGATGCGTTCTTCGCCCGGGAACGGTTCTTCGCGGCCACCGGAGAAGAAGAAGGTCACGTGGGCGTATTTCTCGGTCTCAGCGATGCGCAACTGGGTCTTGCCGTTTTTCGCCAGGTAGTCGCCCAGCACGTTTTCCAGGCTGCCCGGGGCGAACGCCGACGGGGCCGGGATGTTGGCGGCGTATTGGGTGAGCATGACGAACTCGACTTTCGGCTGGCGCGCGCGTTCGAAGTCTTTGAAACCGTCATCGACGAACACGTGGCTCAGCTCGCGGGCACGGTCGGCACGGAAGTTCATGAACACCACGGCGTCGCCGTCTTCGACCTTGACCGGCTCGCCGATGGTGGTGGCCTTGACGAACTCATCGCTTTCGCCACGGGCGTAGGCTGCTTCCAGGCCTTCCTGGGCGGTGGCGGCATTGAATTCGGCCTGGCCGTCGACGATCAGGTTGTAGGCCTGGGACACGCGGTCCCAACGGTTGTCGCGGTCCATGGCGAAGTAGCGGCCTACCAGGCTGGCGATGCGGCCTTTGCCGAGGGCGGCGAAAGTGGTGTCGAGCAGTTCGATGGACGATTGCGCGCTTTTCGGCGGGGTATCACGGCCGTCGAGGAAGGCATGCAGGTAGATCTTGTCGGCGCCGCGCTTGAAGGCCAGTTCGGCCATGGCCACCAGGTGGTCCTGATGACTGTGTACGCCACCGTCCGACAGCAGGCCCATGAAGTGCACGGCTTTGCCGGCCGCGACTGCTTTATCCACCGCCGCGCAAATAGTCGGGTTCTCGAAGAACTCGCCGTCGCGGATCGATTTGGTCACGCGTGTGAAGTCTTGGTATACCACTCGTCCGGCGCCGAGGTTCATGTGGCCGACTTCCGAGTTGCCCATCTGGCCGTCCGGCAGGCCCACGTCCATGCCTGAACCGGAGATCAAACCGTTGGGAACGGTGGCGGCCAGGCGGTCCAGCACTGGCTTGTTGGCCGAGTACACGGCGTTGTCGTGGTGGCTTTCACTGTGTCCGAAGCCATCGAGAATTATCAGGACCAAAGGTTTAGGCGTAGTAGTCATAGATCCTCTCGCGGCGGTAATAAAGGAAGACAATTGAAAAGGGAGTGGCAGTTTAAAGCGAAGTTCCAACCACGTCACCGCTTTACGGGGGTTGGCCCCCCCTGGCGGCTGTGTATACTTACCGCCATTTTAACGCCCTGGAACCTCCTTGATGGTTGATCACCTGATTGCATTTGCCACTGCCCACTACCTGCTTGTGGGTGCCTTCGTCATCCTGCTGGCGCTGCTGATCGCTCATGAACTGAGCCGCGGTGGTCGCAGCCTGAGCACGTCGGAGCTGACCGCGCTGGTCAACAAGGATGAGGCCGTTGTCGTCGATATTCGCCCGGTCAAGGATTATGCCGCCGGCCATATCGTTGGCGCCCTGAACATTCCCCAGGACAAGCTGATCGCGCGCTTGGCCGAGCTGGAAAAATACAAGGCCAAGACCATCATCCTGGTCGACGCCCAAGGCCAGCACTCCGGTACCCACGCCCGCGAGATGCTCAAGACCGGCTTCACCGCCGCCAAGCTGTCGGGTGGTATCAGCAGCTGGCGTGGCGATAACCTGCCGCTGGTGAAGTGATATGAGCCAGGTTGTCGTTTACTCCAGCGATTATTGCCCTTTTTGCATCCGAGCCAAGCAGTTGCTCCAGAGCAAGAAGGTGGCCTTCGAAGAAATCAAGGTCGATGGCAAGCCCCAGGTGCGCGCCGAAATGGCCAAGAAGGCTGGCCGCACGTCGGTCCCGCAGATCTGGATCGGCGCCAAGCACATCGGTGGTTGCGATGACCTGTTCGCCCTTGAGCGCGCCGGTAAACTCGACGCGCTGCTGCTCGTCTGACTCCTAAACCCTTAAAGACCCCAAGATAAAGAAGGATCTGCGATGACTGACCAACAGAACACCGAAGCAGCTCAAGACCAAGGCCCACAATTCTCGCTGCAGCGCATCTACGTGCGTGACCTGTCGTTCGAAGCGCCGAAAAGCCCGGCTATCTTCCGCCAGGAGTGGACCCCAAGCGTTGCGCTGGACCTGAACACCCGTCAAAAAGCCCTGGAAGGTGACTTCCACGAAGTCGTGCTGACCCTGTCGGTCACCGTCAAGAATGGCGACGAAGTGGCCTTCATCGCAGAAGTGCAGCAGGCTGGCATCTTCCTGATCCAGGGCCTGGACGAAGCGTCCATGAGCCACACCCTGGGCGCGTTCTGCCCGAACATCCTGTTCCCGTATGCCCGTGAGACCCTGGACAGCCTGGTCACCCGTGGCTCGTTCCCGGCGCTGATGCTGGCACCGGTGAACTTCGATGCCCTGTACGCTCAAGAGCTGCAGCGCATGCAACAGGAAGGCGCACCGACGGTTCAATAAGTCGACGCAATAAAAAATGTGGGAGGGGGCTTGCCCCCGATAGCGGTGGACCAGTCACATAAGTGTTGACTGACACTCCGCCATCGGGAGCAAACCCCCTCCCACATTTGTTTTGCGTGTTACTTGAAGCCGAGTTGGCGCCAGCCTTCATAGACGGCAACGGCTACGGTGTTCGACAGGTTCAGGCTGCGACAACCCTCGCGCATCGGCAGGCGCAGGCGATGGCCTTCCGGGAGCGCATCGAGCACTTCGGCCGGCAGGCCACGGCTTTCCGGGCCGAACAGGAAGGCATCGCCTTCGGCAAAGCTGGCATCATGAAACGGCCGCGAGCCCTTGGTGGTGAACGCAAACAAGCGTGGGTGCCCCAGGCTTTCCAGGCAGCTTGCGAGGTCTGAGTGGCGCTTGAGGGTGGCGTACTCGTGGTAGTCCAGCCCGGCGCGGCGCAGGCGCTTGTCGTCCATGTCGAACCCCAATGGCTCGATCAAATGCAGGTGGCAGCCACTGTTGGCGCACAGCCTGATAACGTTGCCGGTATTCGGCGGAATTTCTGGTTGAAAAAGGATGACGTGAAACATGCACGGCTCCGAAGGCAAAGATGCGCTGCATTCTACCCTCGAAGAGGATCCCAGGCCGAAGCTATTGCCGAGGGTTTTGGGTTCGTTGGCGATTGTCGGCTTGATGGTCGGCTTGATGATTGGTCGCCTGACCACCCCGGACCCGGTCGAACTGCTGGAGGTAATGCCTGCGGTCGACGGTGTGGTGGTGTGGTTCAACAGCGAGCCCAAGCTGCACGGCGAGCATATCGACGGCACCGTGGCGCTGTTGTTCGACGCGTTGGGCAAGCCGGCGAGTGGGCAGCTCAAGGTCAATGACAAGGATGTGAACTGGCGGGTACGAAAAACCGATGGGGGCTTGCTGCTGAACCTGGTGGCTGCGCGGCCGTTGCGCGGCGAGTGGGGCGGGGAAAAGGTCGAGGGCCGCTGGCGGCTGGAGGTCCATCTCCAAGAGCAATAAAAGAGGGAGTTCCCGGCCTGCCTGTACCAGGGCTCCCAAAAGCGTGAAGCCCAGGGGCTTCGTATAAAAGAGGGGATTCTCGGCCTGCCTGTACCAAGGTCCCCGAAACTGGGTAGTACCAGGGTTATTGCAGGGCGCGTGCCAGAGTCGTCGAGTTGTGCCAAATAATTTTTTCAGAAAGCGCAAAGCCCCGGGTTACGGGGCTTTGGTGTTTTCGGTGTGCAAGGTTTTCTGAGCTGTTCGGTTGTTTCAGCGTTGAAAGGCTTGCCCGATGCCGGTTCATGGTGCATCGAAGCGGTGCACAATCCTGGAGCCTTGTAGAGATCCAAATGTGGGAGGGGGCTTGCTCCCGATAGCAGTGGGTCAGTCATAACATCTGTAACTGATACACCGCCATCGGGAGCAAGCCCCCTCCCACATTAGATGTTCAGTGGATCAGGGATGTGTGATCAGCCCTCATCACCCTCTTCATCATCCCCGCCATCCACCTTCATCCCCAACTCCTTGATCTTGCGCGTCAGGGTATTGCGCCCCCAACCCAGCAACACCGCGGCATCGCGGCGGCGGCCGGCGGTGTGCTTCAAGGCTGTCTCGATCATGATCCGCTCGAACGTCGGCACGGCGCTGTCCAGCAGGTTGGACTGGCCGCGTGCCAGGGCCTGGTCGGCCCATTGGCGCAGGGCCTGTTCCCAGTTGGTCACCGGTGCCGAGTCTTGCGGCAGGCTCAGCAGCTCCGGCGGCAGGTCGCTGATATGCACTTCGCGCCCGGACGCCATCACGGTGATCCAGCGGCAAGTGTTCTCCAACTGACGCACGTTGCCGGGCCATGGCAGGTTCTTCAGGTATTCCTCGGTCTCGCTTTTCAGCAGTTTCGGCTCTACGGCCAGCTCCAGGGCTGCGCGGCTGAGGAAGTGGCGGGCGAGAGTCGGAATGTCTTCGCGACGGTCCGACATGCGCGGGATATGAATGCGGATCACGTTAAGGCGATGGAACAAGTCCTCACGGAATTTGCCCGCGTGCACCAGGGTTTCGAGGTTCTGGTGCGTCGCCGCGATGATGCGCACATCGACTTTGACCGGCGTGTGCCCGCCAACGCGATAAAACTCACCGTCCGCCAGCACCCGCAGCAAGCGGGTTTGGGTATCGGCCGGCATATCGCCGATTTCATCGAGGAACAGTGTGCCGCCGTCCGCCTGTTCAAAACGCCCGCGCCGCAGGTTGGCGGCGCCGGTAAACGCGCCTTTCTCGTGGCCGAACAGCTCGGACTCCATCAAGTCCTTCGGAATCGCCGCCATGTTCAGCGCGATGAACGGCGAGGCCGCCCGAGGGCTGTGGCGGTGCAGTGCATGAGCCACCAGCTCTTTGCCGGTGCCCGATTCGCCGTTGATCAGCACGGTGATGTTGGAGTGGCTCAAGCGCCCGATGGCGCGGAACACTTCCTGCATCGCCGGCGCTTCACCGATGATTTCCGGGGTGCGGGTCAGGGCAGGCGGGGCTTCCTGGTTTTGCTGTTCCTGGGCATGCTGGTTGGCACGCTTGACCAGCGCCACGGCTTCGTCCACGTCGAACGGCTTGGGCAGGTATTCAAAAGCGCCACCCTGGTAGGACGCGACAGCGCTGTCCAGGTCCGAGTGCGCGGTCATGATGATCACCGGCAAGCGCGGGTGCTGCTCGCGGATGCGTGCAAGCAAGTCCAGGCCACTGGCGCCGGGCATGCGGATGTCGGAGATGATCACGTCGGGCTGCTGGCGCGCCAAGCGGCTCATCACGCCGTCGGCGCTGTCGAAGCTTTGAGTGGTCATGCCTTCCTGTTGCAAGGCTTTCTCCAGGACCCAGCGGATAGAACGGTCGTCATCGACGATCCACACAGTTTCACTACGGCTCATGTCGATGGGGCTCCTTGTTCCAGAGGCAGAAAGATCGAGAAGGTGGTGTGGCCAGGATGGCTTTCACATTCGATCAAGCCCTGGTGCTGGCTGATGATGTTCTGGGTAATGGCCAGGCCCAGCCCGGTACCGTCCGGGCGGCCGCTGACCATGGGAAAGAAGATGGTTTCCTGTAGTTCCGCCGGAATGCCCGGGCCGTTGTCGATGATCTCGACCTTGGTCACCAGGCGATGGCGCACATGGCCGATGGTGAACTGGCGCAGGGCGCGGGTACGCAGGCTGATGCGGCCCAGGCGCAGCTCGTTCTGGCTGCTGATGGCCTGCATGGCGTTGCGCACGATATTGAGCACCGCCTGGATCATCTGCTCGCGGTCGATCAATACGTCGGGAATGCTTGGGTCGTAGTCACGTACCAGGGTGATGCAGCCCTGGCTTTCGGCCTCGACCAACTGGCACACGCGCTCGAGCACTTCGTGCACGTTAGTCATCGCCAGGGACGGCAGCTTGTTGGAGCCGAGCATACGGTCCACCAGGTTACGCAAGCGGTCGGCCTCTTCGATGATGACGTTGGTGTAGTCCTTGAGGTGCTCCTCCGGCAACTCGCGGGCCAGCAACTGCGCGGCGCCGCGAATTCCACCCAGCGGGTTCTTGATCTCATGGGCCAGGCCACGCACCAGCATCTTGCTGGTCTCTTGCTTGGACAGTTGCGCTTCTTCCTTGGTGATGCGCAGCAAGCGGTCACGCGGATGCACTTCGAGCAACAGCAGGGTGGCGCCGTTGCTCAGGATCGGGGTCACGGCGTAGTCGACCGTCAGGGTCTGGCCGGTGAGGGCGGTCAGCATCGCCTCGCGCTTGGTGAACGGGTGTGCTTGCTCCACTGCCTGGCGCAATGAGCTCAAGGCTTCGGCCGACTCGGTGAACAACTCGCTGATGAACTGCCCATGGCTGCGCTGGCCGCTGATGGCCAGGAGCATCTCCGCCGCCGGGTTCATGTACTCAAGGCGCAAGTCGGCATTAAGCAGGATGGTCGCGGTGGTCAGGTTGTCGAGTAACAAACGGTGCAGTGCATCGCTGATGGTCATCGGGACCTCTTTTGGAGCAAGGCGCGGGCTTGAGGCACACGCTGATACAAGGAAAATGCAAAAACCAAACCAAAGCTCCGAAAAGAAGCGTTCAACCTATGAAATGGGGGGTTGAGGCGCGAAACTGTGGCGTTCTGCCAGCTTCATCGGGAAGATTCGAACCAAAATGGGCTGCGCCTGCGGGGAGGGTGCAACCTATCGCACCAATATAGTGCGGTTTTGTGAAGGTTGCTCAGGAGGCTGCCAGAGATGGCCCTGAATGCATACAGTCCAAATGTGGGAGGGGGCTTGCTCCCGATAGCAGGGTGTCAGTCAGCATATTCATCAACTGAACCACCTCTATCGGGAGCAAGCCCCCTCCCACATTTAAATCGGATTTTCAGGTCTAGCCTTTGTAGATACACAGCTCGGCTGTGGCGCGGATCATGGCGAGTTGGCGGGTGGAGTCATTGAGCGGCTCATGGATGGCGGCGGCCAGCCACTGCGGGCACTGCGGGTCGCTGCGCTGCGGGGTGAAATCGGCCAATTGTTCAAGCAGGCGTTTTTGCAGTTGATCCAGTTGCGGGCGAATCTGCTTGATCAGGTCCGGGCGCGGCTCGTCAGGTGCCTTGCCCTGGAACTGCCAGTCGGACAAGTGGGTGTATTGCACCAGTTTGTTCGCCTCGATCTGCGCTGAGAAAAACTGCTCGGCGGCGGCAGGCTCCAGCTTGTACTCCGGCGCCTGGGCGATGACACTGGCGAGCACTTCTTGCTCGCGTTTCTTATCTTCTACGGGCTTTTTGCTGTCCCATTTGCTCAAGGCCACCTGGTCGGCAATGGTCAGGCGTTCGGCGATGCTGTTGAGCAGTGGCTCAAGGGCTGGTGGGGCGGCGCAAGCACCGGCGCTGACGAACAGCAGGGCGAACGCAAGTCGACGTTTCAATGGTGATCTCCTCGTGGGGGGGGCTTGCTGATGTGAGGTAGCGTAATCCCCAGGCAAAAAAAAGACCTCCCGGGGGAGGTCTTTTTCGTCACGCCACGTTGAGTAGCGCTACCGGATCAGCAGCTGTAGTACAGCTCGTATTCCAGTGGGTGTACGAAGGTGCGCACCTTGATTTCTTCTTCGCTTTTCAGCTCGATGTAGGCATCGATGAAGTCGTCGCTGAATACGCCGCCTTTGGTCAGGAACGCACGGCCCTTGTCCAGTTCTTCCAGGGCCTCTTTCAGGCTGCCGCACACTTGTGGGATCTCTTTGGCCTCTTCAGGCGGCAGGTCGTACAAGTTTTTGTCGGCGGCATCGCCTGGGTGGATCTTGTTCTGGATACCGTCCAGGCCAGCCATGACCAGGGCAGCGAAGGCCAGGTACGGGTTGGCCGCTGGATCCGGGAAGCGGGCTTCGATACGGCGAGCGCGAGGGCTGGACACGTAAGGAATACGGATCGAGGCGGAACGGTTGCGAGCCGAGTAGGCCAGCATTACCGGTGCTTCGAAACCTGGCACCAGACGCTTGTAGGAGTTGGTCGACGGGTTGGTGAAGCCGTTCAGGGCCTTACCGTGCTTGATGATACCGCCGATGAAGTACAGGGCAGTGTCGGACAGGCCGGCATAACCTTCGCCAGCGAAGGTGTTCTTGCCTTCTTTGGCGATGGACAGGTGAACGTGCATACCCGAACCGTTATCGCCATACAGCGGCTTAGGCATGAAGGTAGCGGTACGGCCGTAGGCATCAGCCACGTTGTGTACGCAGTACTTCAGGGTTTGTACTTCGTCAGCCTTGGCTACCAGGGTGTTGAACTTCACACCGATTTCGTTCTGGCCGGCAGTGGCCACTTCGTGGTGGTGAACTTCGATGACCAGGCCCATCTCTTCCATGGCGTTGCACATGGAGGTACGGATTTCGTGGTCATGGTCGAACGGCGGAACTGGGAAGTAGCCACCCTTGATACCTGGGCGGTGGCCTTTGTTGCCGCCTTCGATGTCCTGGTCGGACATCCAGGAACCCTGTTCGGAGAAGATCTTGAACATGGAGCCGGAGATGTCGGACTTGAACTTGACCGAATCAAAGATGAAGAATTCTGGCTCCGGGCCTACGAATACGGTGTCACCGATACCGGTGGACTTCAGGTATTCCTCGGCACGCTTGGCGATCGCACGTGGGTCGCGGTCGTAGCCTTGCATGGTCGAAGGCTCGATCACGTCGCAGACGATGATCAGGGTTGGGTCTTCGGTGAACGGGTCGAGCACGGCAGTGCTGTCGTCCGGCATCAGGATCATGTCGGAGGCTTCGATGCCTTTCCAGCCAGCGATGGAGGAGCCGTCGAACATTTTGCCTTCTTCGAAGAAAGCATCATCCAGCGCGTCGCGAGCCGGCATGGTCACGTGGTGCTGAGTGCCTTTTGTGTCCGTGAAGCGCAGATCAATCCATTTAACGTCATGATCTTTGATGAGTTGAACCGACTTCGACATGGTGTCCTCCGGGTGGCTTCGGGCTGGGTAGTGGAGTAGCCCTTAGAATGTGGGTGATGCCGGCGCGGATACTCCGCCATGGCAACCTGCCTCACAAGAGAGCAAATTGCATGCCAGTGCGCCAACATGGCCGTTTTGCCTCAAAATAGCCCCTATAACGGTGCAATTCGTTGAAACGGTATAAATAGCGCACTGCAATGTAGCGTTTATTTGTGTAAATGACCCGTTTTGGTGCGTTGCGTGTGCAATGCATATTAACTGGTTAAACCTTGAGCGATTTCCGCTATAATCCGCGCCCCCCTTTTTCAGCAGGCCCGGCGCGCGCTGTTTCCATGAAATTAATCGTTAAAGTCTTCCCCGAGATCACCATCAAAAGCCGACCGGTACGGACGCGTTTCATCCGTCAATTGGCCAAGAACATCCGCGCCGTGCTCCGTGACCTGGACCCGGCTGTGGTGGTGAACGGCGTGTGGGACAATCTCGAGCTGGAAACCCGCATTACCGACGCCAAAGCCTTGAAAGACATGACCGAGCGCCTGAGTTGCATGCCAGGCATCGCGCATTTCCTGCAGGTGGATGAGTACCCGCTGGGCGACTTCGACGACATCACCGAGAAGTGCAAGCAGCACTACGGCAGCTCGCTGGAAGGCAAGATTTTTTCGGTGCGCTGCAAGCGTGCCGGCAAGCATTCGTTCAGCTCCATGGACGTAGAAAAATACGTCGGCAGCAAGCTGCGTCGCGAGTGCGGCGCCGCTGGAATTTCCCTCAAAGCGCCGCAAATTGAAGTGCGCATGGAAATTCGCGACCAACGGTTGTTTGTGATCCACAGCCAGCACAACAGCATCGGCGGCTACCCATTGGGTGCCCTCGAACAGACCCTGGTATTGATGTCCGGCGGTTTCGATTCCACGGTGGCGGCCTACCAGATCATGCGCCGCGGCCTGATGAGCCACTTCTGCTTCTTCAACCTGGGCGGGCGTGCACACGAATTGGGCGTGATGGAAGTCGCGCATTACATCTGGAAGAAGTACGGCAGCTCCCAGCGCGTGCTATTTGTAAGCGTGCCGTTCGAGGAAGTGCTGGGAGAAATTCTCGGCAAAGTCGATAACGGTCATATGGGCGTCGTATTGAAGCGTATGATGTTGCGCGCTGCGTCCCGAATCGCCGATCAGTTGCAGATTGACGCGCTGGTGACCGGTGAAGCGATTTCCCAGGTGTCCAGCCAGACGCTGCCGAACCTGTCGCTGATCGACTGCGTGACCGAGAAGCTGGTGCTGCGCCCGCTGATCGCCAGCCACAAGCAGGACATCATCGACCTGGCCGAAGAAATCGGCACGGCGGACTTTGCCAAGCACATGCCTGAATATTGCGGGGTCATTTCGGTGAACCCCAAGACCCACGCCAAGCGCAATCGCGTGGAGTACGAAGAACAACAGTTCGACATGGCGATTCTGGAGCGTGCGCTCGAGAACGCCAAAATGGTCCCGATCGATCGCGTAATCGACGAATTGGGCCAAGACGTGAAAATCGAAGAAGTCAGCGAAGCCCTGGCCGGCCAGATCGTTGTCGACATCCGTCACCCGGATGCTGCTGAAGATGAGCCGCTGGAAATCGCTGGCATCGACGTGCAAACGCTGCCGTTCTATGCACTGAACGCGCGTTTCAAGGAACTGGATAACAGCCGTCAGTACCTGCTGTATTGCGACAAAGGCGTGATGAGTCGCCTGCATGCCCACCATTTGCTCAGTGAGGGGCATGCCAATGTGCGCGTTTATCGACCGAGCTAAGAGCCCGGGGCTGTTTGCCTGTGGCCTGCGTCACCGGCCCCCCGACTCTGCCGTCAAGCTGTAACGGCAAGGCCTGACTCTACTGTTAATCGCTGCCACGACCTGTCAGCACACCGAATCCTCTGATCGAGATACACAAGTGATCGAAAATCTACGTAACATCGCCATCATTGCTCACGTTGACCATGGTAAAACCACCCTGGTAGACAAACTCCTGCGTCAATCCGGCACCCTGGAGCGCAACGAGCTCAACGACGAGCGCGTGATGGACTCCAACGACCAGGAAAAAGAGCGCGGTATTACCATCCTGGCAAAAAACACCGCTATCAACTGGAACGGCTACCACATCAACATCGTGGATACCCCGGGCCACGCCGACTTCGGCGGCGAAGTAGAACGCGTAATGTCGATGGTTGACTCCGTTCTGCTGCTGGTTGACGCTCAAGACGGCCCTATGCCGCAAACCCGTTTCGTGACCAAGAAGGCTTTCGAAGCCGGCCTGCGTCCGATCGTGTGCATCAACAAGGTTGACCGTCCAGGCGCGCGTCCGGACTGGGTTCTGGACCAGATCTTCGACCTGTTCGACAACCTGGGTGCCACCGAAGAACAGCTGGACTTCCAAGTCATCTACGCTTCGGCCCTGAACGGTATTGCCGGTCTGGAACACACCGCAATGGCGGAAGACATGACCCCGCTGTACCAGGCGATCGTTGACCACGTTCCGCCGCCGAAGGTTGACCGTGACGGCCCGTTCCAGATGCAAATCTCGGCACTGGACTACAACAGCTTCCTGGGTGTTATCGGCGTTGGCCGTATCGCTCGTGGTAGCGTCAAGCCGAACACCCCGGTTGTGGCTATCGGTGCCGACGGCAAGAAGCGTAACGGTCGTATCCTGAAGCTGATGGGTCACCACGGTCTGCACCGTATCGACGTTGAAGAAGCTTTCGCAGGCGACATCGTGTGCGTGAGCGGTATGGACTCGCTGTTCATCTCCGACACCCTGTGCCAGCCGGACACTGTCGAGGCGATGAAGCCCCTGACCGTTGACGAGCCAACCGTTTCCATGACCTTCCAGGTAAACGACTCGCCGTTCTGCGGTAAAGAAGGCAAGTTCGTGACCTCCCGTAACATCAAGGAGCGTCTGGACAAGGAGCTGCTGTACAACGTTGCTCTGCGCGTTGAAGAAGGCGACTCGGCTGACAAGTTCAAGGTCTCCGGCCGTGGTGAGCTGCACCTCTCGGTACTGATCGAAACCATGCGTCGCGAAGGCTTCGAAATGGGTGTTGGTCGTCCGGAAGTGATCATCCGTCAGGTTGACGGCGTGAAGCAGGAACCGTTCGAAAACGTCACCATCGACACCCCTGAAGAATCCCAGGGCAAGGTCATGGAAGAGATGGGCCTGCGTAAGGGCGACCTGACCAACATGGTGCCGGATGGCAAAGGCCGTGTACGTCTGGAATACAACATCCCTGCGCGTGGTCTGATCGGTTTCCGTAACCAGTTCCTGACCCTGACCAACGGTGCTGGCATCCTGACCTCGATCTTCGATCGCTACGACACCATGAAGTCCGGCGACATGTCCGGCCGTCAGAACGGTGTTCTGGTATCGGTAGAAACCGGCAAGGCGCTGACCTACTCCCTGGAAACCCTCCAGGCGCGTGGCAAGCTGTTCGTTGAACACGGTCAAGAGATCTACAACGGCCAGATCGTTGGTCTGAACAGCCGTGACAACGACATGGGCGTCAACCCAACCAAAGGCAAGAAGCTCGACAACATGCGTGCTTCGGGCAAAGACGAAACCATCGCTCTGGTCCCACCTGTTCGCTTCACCCTGGAACAGGCCCTGGAATTCATCCAGGACGACGAGCTGTGCGAAGTCACGCCTAAGTCGATCCGCCTGCGTAAGAAGATCCTGGACGAAGGCGAGCGTACCCGCGCTGCCAAGAAAGCCAAGAACTGAGTTAACTCAGGCTGAATGAAAAACGCCCCCGGTCGAAAGGCCGGGGGCGTTTTTTTATGTCTGCAGGTTTTGTGGTGGCTGTACCGGCCTCATCGGGAGCAAGCCCCACAAAACCCGGATCAGAACTTATCCAGGGTCTTGAAGTTGGTTTCGCGCACCACTTCCTTGGGCTTATACGCACAATAGCCCGGCCGCGGCCCGATTTTCGGATGATTGCGGCAAGTATCCGGACGCTTGTCATAAATAGTGCAGAAGCGCGTCTTACGATCCAGGTACAGGCAGTCGTTGTTGCTCATGCGCTGCAGGGTAAAAATCTCGGATTTATTGTTGTAGCGCTCGACGATGCCTTCCTTCTGCAAGCGCTTGGCGATGTTCTTCGGTGGGTCGCCACGCTCGAACTCATCGACGATACCAATGCGGATCAGGTCCTTGATCTTCACCTCAACCGGCAGGGTGCAACAGCTGGACACACAGCCGCCGCACATGTGGGCGGAATATTTCTGCCAGGTCTCTAGACGGTCGAGTTCCGCGGCGGCGATCAGTTGAGGCTTCATCAAGGTTCCAAGGTGGGGCTGTATCCGGGCGCGGGATCATACCGGGATTGGTGGTTTTTTGAACAATATTTTGCAGGTTTCAGCTCAAAGGTTTCGATGACGCCTGATCGGGCACGACCCCTGCATCAAATTCAGCCAATGGTGAATGAGTTGAAAAACTGCCGAACCAGCACGTCCACCGTCTGTCAGACCGACTAGGCTCTAGCAACTCCTTCAATCTCGCCCGAGGTCGCACCGATGTCTCAGGAACCGCTTGCACGAGAAGCAGAGGTAGCCGCATTCCGCGATGCTGTCTTGACCAAACTTACCTACGCGGTGGGCAAGGACCCGGATCACGCCTTCGACCACGACTGGTTCGAAGCCATTGCCCTGGCCGCTCGCGACCAGATGGTCGATCACTGGATGGACCATACGCGGCGTATTTATCGCAAAGGCCAGAAGCGCGTTTATTACCTCTCGCTGGAATTTCTCATCGGCCGCTTGCTCTACGACAGCCTGAGCAATCTCGGCGTGCTGGAAATCGCGCGCGAAGCCTTGTCTGAACTGGGCGTCGACCTGGAACGCATCCGCCTGCTGGAGCCCGATGCGGCGCTCGGCAACGGTGGCCTGGGCCGCTTGGCAGCGTGCTTCATGGAAAGCATGTCGACCCTGGGCATTGCCGGCCACGGCTATGGTATCCGCTATGAACACGGCTTGTTCCGCCAGGCCATCGTCGACGGCTGGCAGCAGGAGCAGACCGAACGCTGGCTGGATTTCGGTAACCCGTGGGAATTCGAACGCGCTGAAGTGATTTACCCGATTGGCTTTGGCGGCAGCGTCGAAACCCTCGCGGACGCCTCCGGCAAGATGATCCAGGTGTGGTCGCCCAGCGAAACCGTACGCGCAGTCGCCTATGACACACCGGTAGTCGGCTGGCGCGGCGCCAGCGTCAACACCCTGCGCCTGTGGCGTGCACGGGCCGTGGAAGACTTGCACCTGGAGCGTTTCAACGCCGGTGACCACCTGGGTGCCGTCGCCGAAGTGGCCCGCGCCGAAAGCATCTCCCGAGTGCTGTACCCGGCCGACAGCACCGAAGCGGGGCAGGAACTGCGCCTGCGCCAGGAATATTTCTTCGTCTCCGCTTCGCTGCAGGATTTGCTGCGCCGCCATAAGAACATGCACGGTTCGGTGCTGAGCCTGGGCGAACACGCCGCCATTCAGCTCAACGACACCCACCCGTCCATCGCCGTGGCCGAGTTGATGCGCCAACTGGTGGACCTGCATGACATTCCGTGGGAAGCCGCATGGGACGTCACCGTCGAAACCCTCTCGTACACCAACCACACCTTGCTGCCCGAGGCGCTGGAGACCTGGCCGGTCGGCCTGATGGAACGCATGCTGCCCCGGCACATGCAGATCATCTACCTGATCAACGCCCAACACATCGACTCGCTACGCGCCAAGGGCATCCACGATTTTGACGTACTGCGCGCCGTATCACTGATCGAAGAAGACAACGGCCGCCGCGTGCGCATGGGCAACCTGGCATTCCTCGGCTCCCATAGCGTCAACGGCGTATCGGGTTTGCACACCCAGCTGATGCGCAGCACGGTGTTCTCCGAATTGCACAAGCTCTACCCCGAGCGCATCAACAACAAAACCAACGGCATCACCTTTCGCCGCTGGTTGTACCAGGCCAACCCCAAGTTGACCGAGATGCTGGTGGAAGCCTTGGGCGCGGAGATTCTCGACCAGCCCGAGCAGCGTCTGATCGAGCTGGAACCGTTTGCCGAGAAACCGGCCTTCCGTAAAGCCTTCGCTGAACAGCGCCTGCACAGTAAGCGTGCATTGGCCGAGATCATTCATGAGCGCCTGGGCATCGCGGTCAACCCGGCGGCGATGTTCGATGTGCAGGTCAAGCGCATCCACGAATACAAACGCCAACTGCTCAACCTGCTGCACACCGTGGCGCTGTACCAGGCGATCCGTGCCGAACCCGAAACCGACTGGGTGCCACGGGTGAAGATATTCGCCGGCAAGGCCGCGGCCAGTTATCACCAGGCCAAGCTGATCATCAAGCTGACCAACGACATCGCCCGCACCGTCAACAATGACCCGACCGTACGCGGCTTGCTCAAAGTGGTGTTCCTGCCCAACTACAACGTCAGCCTGGCGGAGAGCATCATTCCAGCGGCGGATTTGTCGGAACAGATTTCCACCGCCGGCTTCGAAGCGTCGGGTACCAGCAACATGAAGTTCGGGCTCAACGGCGCGCTGACCATCGGCACCATGGACGGCGCTAACGTGGAGATGCACGAGCGTGTGGGCGCCGAGCACATGTTTATCTTCGGCCTCAGTGCCCAGCAGGTGGAAGCGCGCAAGCACGCCGGCGAATTCAACGCCGGGCCGGACATCGCCGCGTCGCATCGATTGAACGATGTGCTGCAAGCGATTCGCGGCGGGGTGTTCTCGCCGGATGATCCGGGGCGTTACGTGGGCCTGATCGATGGGCTGATCGATTACGATCGCTTCCTGGTGTGCGCCGACTTTGATTCCTACTGGGACGCCCAGGCACGGGTCGAGGCGCATTGGCACGATTCCAAGGAGTGGTGGCGTTCGGCGGTGCTCAATACGGCGCGCATGGGCTGGTTCAGTTCGGACCGGACCATCCGCGAATACGCCACCGAGATCTGGAAAGCCCTCGACTAAACACCGCTGATGCAAAAATGTGGGAGCAGGCTCGCTCCCACGACGCCGAGCGTGCCGGCAAGTCGTGAACTCTATTGGAGTTAAATCCTCTGATTAGAGGAAATACGCCCCGACTCGCGTTAAACTGCGCGGGTTTTTAGCCCCCCATTCTCCGGAGCCTTCCATGTCCCGCGTTACCCTGAGTCGCTATTTGATCGAGCAGACCCGCAGCAACAACACGCCTGCTGATCTGCGCTTCCTTATCGAAGTGGTGGCGCGTGCTTGCAAGGAAATCAGCCACGCCGTGTCCAAAGGCGCCCTGGGTGGCGTGTTGGGCAGCATGGGCACTGAAAACGTCCAAGGCGAAGTGCAGAAGAAGCTCGACGTAATCTCCAACGAAATCCTGCTCGAAGCCAACGAATGGGGCGGCCACCTGGCCGGCATGGCGTCCGAAGAAATGGACAATGCCTACCAGATCCCGGGCAAATACCCGAAAGGCGCGTACCTGCTGGTATTCGACCCACTGGACGGTTCGTCCAACATCGACATCAACGCACCGGTCGGCACCATCTTTTCGGTACTGCGCTGCCCGAGCGAATACCTGAGCCAGAACGAAGCCTTGAACGAAAAGGCTTTCCTGCAGCCAGGCACTGAGCAGGTTGCGGCCGGCTACGCGATCTACGGCCCACAGACCATGCTGGTGCTGACCCTGGGCGACGGCGTCAAGGGCTTCACCCTGGACCGCGAAATGGGCAGTTTTGTGCTGACGCACGAAGATATTTCGATTCCTGCTTCTACCCAGGAATTCGCGATCAACATGTCCAACCAGCGTCACTGGGAAGAGCCGGTGAAACGTTACGTCAACGAACTGATGGAAGGCGAAGAAGGCCCGTTGAAGAAGAACTTCAACATGCGCTGGGTCGCTGCGATGGTTGCCGACGTACACCGTATCCTGACCCGTGGTGGTCTGTTTATGTACCCACGTGACAGCCGCGAGCCGTCCAAGCCGGGCAAGCTGCGCCTGATGTACGAAGCCAACCCGATGTCGTTCCTGGTCGAGCAGGCGGGCGGCGCGTCCACCGACGGCCACCAGCGCATCCTCGATATCCAGCCAGAAGGCCTGCACCAGCGCGTGGCGGTGTTCCTGGGTTCGAAGGAAGAAGTTGAGCGTGTGACCGGTTACCACAAGAAGTAAGCCCCTGTGGTGAGAGAGCATTCATGACGTGATGTTTTGAATGACAAGAAGCCCCGAAACGTTTCAGCGTTTTCGGGGCTTTTTTGTTTTCGCTCGTCGGGAACCAGACACCTCTTTTCCCTTCTAAGCTTCTGGCAGATACCCCAGCTGCTTTGTCTCTCCAGGAGCTTTTCCATGTCTTTACGCCGTCTCGCCCTGCTGGCTTTTTGTGTGCTGTTAGCCGCTTGCAGCAAGGTCAATCAAGAAAACTACCAGAAACTGTCGGCTGGCATGGCCAAGGCCGAGGTGGAGTCGTTGCTGGGTAAGCCGACCGATTGTTCCGGTGCGCTGGGTATGTCCAGCTGCACGTGGGGCGATAAAAACAGCTTTATCAGCGTGCAGTACGCCGGTGACAAAGTTCTGATGTTTTCCGGGCAAGGCCTGAAGTAAACCGGGGCGCGAGCCTGCGGGAGAAGAAGAATGATGCGTTTTGTTTTGTTCCTTTGCGCCAGCCTGTTTTTGGCGGGCTGCGCCAGCCATTCTGGCGATGATCTGCAACCCAAGACTGCCAGCAACGTCAACCTCAAGCGTTACCAGGGCACCTGGTATGAGTTGGCCCGATTGCCGATGTACTTCCAGCGCAACTGTGCGCAATCCGAAGCCCGTTATACCTTGCTGCCGGATGGTGATATGTCGGTGTTCAATCGCTGCCTGACACCTGAATGGAAGTGGCAAGAGGCTAAAGGCACGGCCACGCCGCAAGTGCCCGGCAAGACCGACAAGCTGTGGGTGGAATTCAATAACTGGTTTACGTCACTGCTGCCGGGCGTCGCCAAGGGCGATTACTGGGTGCTGTATGTGAGCGATGACTACAAGACTGCCATCGTCGGCAGCCCGAGCCGCCGCTATATGTGGATCTTGTCGCGCACGCCGACGGTGAGTGCCGATACCCGTGAAGACCTGCTCAGCAGGGCGCGGCAGCAGGGGTATGACACCACGCGGTTGATCTGGCGTACGTCGGACAAGCAGATGGCGAAGACTTCGCAGTAATTAAATGTGGGAGGGGGCTTGCTCCCGATAGCGGTGTGTCAGTATCAGATGTACTGGCTGACACACTGCAATCGGGAGCAAGCCCCCTCCCACATTGGTTATATGTTGCCTGTCAGCTCAACAAATCCCTCAGGACTTGGGTGAATGCCCGGCTGCTTTCCTCTTCACCGGCATGTCGCCCATCGCGCACCACCCACTTGCCGTTGACCAGCACATCGCGCACCTGTCGATCACCACCGGCGAACAGCCAGCGATTGAGAATCCCATCCTCATGGGCGGTCGCCAGGTACGGGTCATTACCGTCGAGCACAATCCAGTCCGCGCGCTTACCTGCTTCCAAGCGACCAATTGGCTGGCCCAGCGCTTGGGCGCCACCGTCCAGCGCGGCATCGAACAGCGTGCGGCCAACCATCGGCTGATCACTGCGATACAGGCGATTACGCCGTTGGTCGCGCAGGCGCTGGCCGTATTCCAACCAACGTAATTCCTCTACCACGCTCAGTGACACATGGCTGTCGGAACCGATACCCAAACGCCCACCCTGGGCGAGGAAATCCACCGCCGGGAAAATCCCATCGCCCAGGTTGGCCTCGGTGGTCAGGCACAAGCCGGCAATCGCGCGGCTTTTGGCCATGCGTGTCACTTCATCAGGGTCGGCATGGGTGGCGTGCACCAGGCACCAGCGCTCATCCACCTCGACATTGTCATACAACCATTGCAGCGGGCGTTTACCGCTCCAGGCCAGGCAGTCGTCGACTTCTTTCTGTTGTTCAGCGATGTGGATATGCACCGGGCAAGTCTTGTCACTGGCCGCCAGAACGTCCTGGATTTGCTGGGGTGTGACGGCGCGCAGTGAGTGGAAGCACAGGCCCAGTTGCTGCGCAGGTTGTGCCGCCAGGATTGGTTGCAAGCGGGCTTGCAGGTCGAGGTAATTCTCGGTGCTGTTGATAAAGCGTCGTTGCCCTTCATTCGGCGCCTGGCCGCCAAACCCGGAGTGGGTATACAGCACCGGCACCAATGTCAGGCCGATCCCGCTGCTGGCGGCCGCCAGGCTGATCTGGCGCGACAGCTCCGTACGGTCGGCATAGGGCTGGCCGCTGACATCGTGGTGCACGTAATGAAATTCGGCCACCGAGGTGTAGCCGGCCTTGAGCATTTCGATATACAGCTGGCGGGCGATGACCTGCAATTGATCGGGGCTGATCTTGCCGACCATGCGGTACATCAGGTCACGCCAAGTCCAGAAACTGTCATTGGGGTTGCCGGCCACTTCGGCCAGGCCCGCCATGGCGCGCTGGAACGCATGGGAGTGCAGGTTCGGCATGCCCGCCAATACCGGGCCTCTCAGTCGTTCGGCGCCGTCTGCACTGGCATTGGGCTCAACGTGGGTCAGCAGGCCATCGGCGCTGACTTCAAGACGTACATCGTTGGCCCATCCATTAGGCAGCAGCGCGCGTTCGGCAAAGAAAGCGGACATGATCAAGGCACCCCGGTCGTGTGTTTATTTGTATATACATATACAGACGTTTGCCTGCTCGGTAAACTCCGGCAATCTATGCATCTTTTCTCCTTGCAAGGATTCCCTGTGCCGACTCCGCCCGCCAAGTCTTCGCTGGCTGCCCACATGGACGAAAGTCCGGCGCCCTTGTATGCCCGCGTCAAACAAATGATCAGCCAGCAGATCCTCAACGGCAACTGGCCGCCGCATTACCGCGTGCCGTCGGAAAGCGAACTGGTCAGCCAGTTGGGTTTCAGCCGCATGACCATCAATCGCGCCCTGCGTGAGCTCACCGCCGAAGGGTTGCTGGTGCGCATGCAGGGCGTCGGCACCTTCGTAGCGGAGCCCAAGAGCCAGTCAGCGCTGTTTGAAGTACACAACATTGCCGATGAGATTGCCTCCCGCGGGCATCGGCATACTTGCCAGGTCATTACCCTGGGCGAAGAGGCCGCCGGTTCCGAGCGTGCCGTCGCCTTGGAAATGCGCGAAGGCGGGCGGGTGTTCCATTCGTTGATCGTGCATTACGAAAACGACATTCCCGTGCAAATCGAAGACCGTTTCGTCAACGCCCTGGTTGCGCCCGAATACCTGCAGCAGGATTTCACCCAGCAAACCCCTTATGCCTATTTGAACCAGGTCGCGCCGCTGACTGAGGGCGAACATGTGGTTGAAGCCATCCTTGCCGACGCCGCCGAGTGCAAGCTTTTGCAAATCGAGCCGGGCGAGCCATGCCTGTTGATCCGCCGCCGCACCTGGTCGGGTCGCCAGCCGGTGACCGCCGCGCGGTTGATCCACCCCGGTTCCCGTCACAGCCTCGAAGGACGTTTCAGTAAATGAGTAAAGTGATCGTGCGGCGCGCCACCGACTACGTGCGCATGCCGTGGAAAAACGGCGGCGGCAGTACCGAAGAAATTGCCCGTGACGCGGGCGCTGGCCTGGATGGTTTTGGCTGGCGCCTGTCGATCGCCGATATCGCTGAGTCGGGTGGTTTTTCCACCTTCGCTGGCTACCAGCGCGTGATCACGGTAATCAAGGGCGCGGGCATGGTATTGACCGTGGATGGTGAGGAGCAGCGCGGCTTGTTACCGCTGCAGCCGTTCGCGTTCCAGGGCGAAAGCCAGGTGTCATGCCGTTTGATCACGGGGCCGATCCGCGATTTCAACCTGATTTATTCGCCTGAGCGTTACCAGGCGCGTCTGCAGTGGATTGATGGTGTGCAACGTTTTTTCAGCACGGCGCAGACGGTGTTGGTGTTCAGCGTGGCGGATGAAGTGAAGGTGCTGGGCGAAAAACTCGGCCATCACGATTGCCTGCAAGTGGACGGTAACACTGGCTTGCTGGATATCTCGGTCACTGGTCGTTGCTGCATTATCGAACTGACCGCACGCGGTTAAAAAATGTGGGAGGGGGCTTGCTCCCGATAGCAGTGGGTCAGTCATTTATAGGTAACTGATACACCGCTATCGGGAGCAAGCCCCCTCCCTCAGTTGTTTTTGTATGACCCATAGATCTGTTTCCAACCCGCGCACCAATTTGTTACCGAATGCCCCAGCGTGACGCAAAGTTTCGCTGCCGTGACAAATCCTCCTCGCCGCAAAACGTCTCCTTAAGAAATTTCATATAGCCCTGAGGCCTTGATTTCAAAGGCTCGCACGTACTTCGCAAAAAAATCCAAACCGCCTCCGCATAAAGTTGGCCGCTCGATTGCATATGCTTGTACATACAAGTAAAGATGTGTGCGTAAGACTCTCCTTCGCACCATCCATGTTCGCGCATCATGCCGAGGAGTCCAGCAGTGACCGATTTTTCGAAAGCCAGGCCTACAAAATACCGTGACGTCGAAATCCGCGCCGCCCGCGGTAACACACTGACCGCCAAAAGCTGGCTGACTGAAGCGCCGTTGCGCATGCTGATGAACAACCTCGACCCGCAAGTGGCCGAGAACCCGAAAGAACTGGTGGTGTACGGCGGTATTGGCCGTGCGGCGCGCAACTGGGAGTGCTACGACCAGATCGTCGAGAGCCTCACTCACCTGAACGACGACGAAACCCTGCTGGTGCAATCGGGCAAACCGGTCGGCGTGTTCAAGACCCACAGCAACGCCCCACGCGTACTGATCGCCAACTCCAACCTGGTGCCGCACTGGGCCAGTTGGGAGCATTTCAACGAACTGGATGCCAAGGGCCTGGCCATGTACGGCCAGATGACCGCCGGCAGCTGGATCTACATTGGCAGCCAGGGCATCGTCCAGGGCACCTATGAAACCTTCGTCGAAGCCGGTCGCCAGCATTACAACAGCGACCTGACCGGCCGCTGGGTGCTCACTGCCGGCCTCGGCGGCATGGGCGGCGCCCAGCCGCTGGCGGCAACCCTGGCTGGCGCCTGCTCGCTGAACATCGAATGCCAGCAGGTCAGCATCGATTTCCGCCTGAACAGCCGCTATGTCGACGAGCAAGCCACCGACCTCGACGACGCGTTGGCACGCATCGCCAAGTACACCAAGGAAGGCAAGGCTATCTCCATCGCCCTGCTGGGTAACGCAGCAGAAATCCTGCCGGAACTGGTCAAGCGTGGCGTACGCCCGGACATGGTCACCGACCAGACCAGCGCCCACGACCCACTCAACGGCTACCTGCCAGCCGGCTGGACCTGGGACGAATACCGCGCCCGCGCCAAGACCGAGCCCGCCGCCGTGATCAAGGCCGCCAAACAGTCGATGGCCGTGCACGTCAAAGCCATGCTGGAATTCCAGAAACAAGGCATCCCGACCTTCGACTACGGCAACAACATCCGCCAGATGGCCCAGGAAGAAGGCGTGGAAAACGCCTTCGACTTCCCGGGCTTCGTACCGGCCTACATCCGCCCGCTGTTCTGCCGAGGCATCGGCCCGTTCCGTTGGGCGGCGCTGTCCGGCGACCCGCAGGACATCTACAAGACCGACGCCAAAGTCAAAGAGCTGATCCCGGACGACGCCCACCTGCACAACTGGCTGGACATGGCCCGCGAGCGCATCAGCTTCCAGGGCCTGCCGGCACGTATCTGCTGGGTTGGCCTGGGCCAGCGCGCCAAGCTCGGCCTGGCCTTCAACGAAATGGTGCGCAGCGGCGAGTTGTCCGCGCCGGTCGTGATCGGCCGTGACCACCTGGACTCCGGATCGGTCGCCAGCCCGAACCGCGAAACCGAAGCCATGCAGGACGGTTCCGACGCCGTGTCCGACTGGCCGCTGCTCAACGCCTTGCTCAACACCGCCAGCGGCGCGACCTGGGTTTCGCTGCACCACGGTGGCGGCGTGGGTATGGGCTTCTCCCAACACTCCGGCATGGTGATCGTCTGCGACGGCACCGACGAAGCGGCTGAGCGCATTGCCCGCGTACTGCATAACGACCCGGCCACCGGGGTGATGCGTCATGCCGACGCGGGTTACCAGATCGCCATCGATTGCGCCAAGGAGCAGGGCCTCAACCTTCCGATGATCAAGTAACCCATGTGGGAGGCGGCGTACCTAAGACAATCCATCAGAGGTTGAACACCATGGCTGCACATGACACCACTGCGTTGATCGAAAGGCGTTCGATCGACTACATCCCGGAAGCGGAAAGACATGGTCGTCTATTTAGCCAGTTCACCCTGTGGATGGGCGCCAACCTGCAAATCACCGCGATTGTCACCGGCGCCCTGGCCGTGGTGCTGGGCGGTGATGTGTTCTGGTCGTTGATCGGGCTGCTGGTCGGTCAACTGATCGGCGGCGGCGTCATGGCGTTGCATGCAGCGCAAGGCCCCAAGCTTGGCCTGCCGCAGATGATTTCCAGCCGGGTTCAGTTCGGTGTGTATGGCGCGGCCATCCCGATCGTTCTGGTCTGCTTGATGTACCTTGGTTTCACCGCAACCGGCACCGTACTTTCGGGTCAGGCGCTGGGCCAGTTGTTTGGGGTCAGCGACAGCGTCGGCATCCTGATCTTCGCCAGTGTCATCGTGCTGGTCACCGTGTTGGGCTACCGGGTGATCCATTTCATCGGCCGTGTCGCCAGCGTCATTGGCGTGATTGCCTTTGTCTACCTGTTCAGTCGCCTGATGAGTCAGACCGATGTTGGCGCACTCCTGCAGATCCGCCACTTCAGCTGGAGCAGTTTTCTGCTGGCCGTGTCGCTCGCGGCATCCTGGCAGATCGCCTTCGGCCCTTATGTGGCGGACTATTCACGTTACCTGCCGAGCAGTACGTCGTCGGTGAAAACCTTTCTCGCTGCCGGCGCAGGTTCGGTCGTCGGTGCACAGGTGGCGATGGTCCTTGGCGTGTTTGCCGCGGCCATGTCCAACGGGCAGTTCGCCGGTCACGAAGTGGCCTACATCGTTGGCTTGAGCGGTACGGGAGCCACGGCTGCGTTGCTGTACTTCAGCATCGCGTTCGGCAAGGTCACCATCTCTACGCTGAATTCCTACGGCAGTTTCATGTGCATTGCGACCATCGTCAGCGGCTTTCGTGGTCGCCTGGAGGTCACGCGTCTGCAGCGCCTGTTGTTCGTGCTGGCCATCGTCGGTACGGCAACATTGATCGCGTTGCTCGGCCAGCACTCGTTCCTCGGTGCGTTCAAGTCGTTCATCCTGTTCCTGCTGGCGTTCTTTACGCCCTGGAGTGCGATCAACCTGGTGGATTACTACTGCATCACCCGCGAGCGCTATGACGTGCCGGCACTGGCCGACCCGAACGGTCGCTACGGGCGCTGGAACCTGCTGGGTATCAGCGTGTATGTCTTCGGCGTGCTGGTGCAGTTGCCGTTCATCTCCACCAAGTTCTACACCGGCCCTTTGGTGGCCGCGATGGGCGACGTGGACATTTCCTGGATCATCGGCCTGGTACTGCCGGCGGCCCTGTATTACGTGTGTGCGAAAAAATGGCACGGCACGGTACCCGATCACCTGATCCTGCCAACAGAGCAGGGCGCTTTACCCATAACAACCGGGCTGGCTGCACAAGCCTGATGGGACGTGGACAGGGCAGGATGCCTACTGACTGCCGTAATCCATTTCATGATTGGGAGCGTCACAACAATGACTATGAATAAGACCTTGCTCGCCACCTTGTTCTCTGCGGGCTTGCTGGCAAGTGCCGGCGCCCAGGCGGCCGGTTGGTGCGAGTCCGGTAAACCGGTGAAATTTGCCGGCCTGAATTGGGAAAGCGGCATGTTGCTCACCGACATCCTGCAAACCGTGCTGGAAAAAGGCTACGACTGCAAAACCGACAGCCTGCCGGGCAATTCCATCACCATGGAAAACGCCCTGGGCAGTAACGACATCCAAGTATTCGCCGAAGAGTGGGTAGGCCGCAGCGAAGTCTGGAACAAGGCCGAGAAGGCCGGCAAAGTCGTCGGTGTCGGTGCCCCGGTCGTCGGTGCGGTCGAAGGCTGGTACGTGCCACGTTATGTGATCGAAGGCGACGCCAAGCGCAAGCTGGAAGCCAAGGCCCCGGACCTGAAAAACATCGCCGACCTGGCCAAATACGCCTCGGTGTTCAAGGACCAGGAAGAGCCCTCCAAGGGCCGGTTCTACAACTGCCCGGCCGGCTGGACCTGCGAGCTGGACAACAGCGAAATGCTCAAGAGCTACGGCCTGGAAAGTACCTACACCAACTTCCGCCCAGGCACCGGCCCGGCGCTGGATGCGGCGGTGCTGTCGAGCTACAAGCGCGGCGAGCCGATCCTGTTCTACTACTGGTCGCCGACGCCGCTGATGGGCCAGGTCGACCTGGTCAAGCTGGACGAGAAA
Source organism: Pseudomonas sp. MF6755 (assembly GCF_016405635.1). NCBI lineage: Bacteria > Pseudomonadati > Pseudomonadota > Gammaproteobacteria > Pseudomonadales > Pseudomonadaceae > Pseudomonas > Pseudomonas sp. MF6755. Next base: position 317,080 of record NZ_JAEKDA010000004.1, on the reverse strand, counting down.
CCGGGTGTGGACAAGAGCGTCAGCATCAAGGTCGGCGTGTCCAAGACTTTCCATGAGCAAGCCCCGGAATTGGTGGCCGTGCTGGAAAAGGTCAACCTGCCCATCGACCTGCTCAACCAGAACCTCGCTCGCATGGCCAAGGAGCGAATCGAGTCGCCAAAACTGGCGAAAATTTTCCTCAAGGAACATCCTGAAGTCTGGCACGCCTGGGTGAGCGACGACGCAGCCAAGAAAATCGACGCGGCCTTGTAGGTCAAGTGTGCACGGCTACCCTCAGGGGCGGCCGGGCGGCTGGCCACAACCCACTGGATCGAGAGCACGATATGTTTCCTGAGAGTTTTACGTTTTCCATCGCCGACTGGGTCAACGGTTGGGTGGACTCGCTGGTCACCAACTACGGCGATGTGTTCCGGCACATCTCCGACACCCTGTTGTGGGCCATCGTCAACCTGGAAGGGTTGCTGCGCATGGCGCCGTGGTGGCTGATGCTGGCCATCGTCGGCGGCGTTGCCTGGCACGCCACGCGCAAGCTGGTGACCACGGCGGTGATCGTCGGTTTGCTGTTCCTGGTGGGCGCGGTTGGCCTGTGGGACAAGCTGATGCAGACCCTGGCACTGATGATGGTCGCCACGGTGATCTCCGTGCTGATCGGCATTCCGCTGGGCATTCTGTCGGCCCGCAGCAATCGCCTGCGTTCGGTACTGATGCCGCTGCTGGACATCATGCAAACCATGCCTAGCTTCGTGTACCTGATCCCGGTGCTGATGCTGTTTGGCCTGGGCAAGGTCCCGGCGATTTTCGCCACGGTGATCTACGCTGCGCCACCGCTGATTCGCCTGACGGACCTGGGCATTCGCCAGGTCGATGGCGAAGTCATGGAAGCCATCAACGCCTTTGGCGCCAACCGCTGGCAGCAGCTGTTCGGCGTGCAATTGCCGCTGGCACTGCCGAGCATCATGGCCGGTATCAACCAGACCACCATGATGGCGCTGTCGATGGTGGTGATCGCCTCGATGATCGGTGCCCGTGGCTTGGGTGAAGACGTGCTTGTCGGCATCCAGACCCTCAACGTCGGTCGTGGCCTTGAAGCAGGGCTGGCGATTGTGATTCTGGCAGTGGTCATCGACCGCATTACCCAGGCCTATGGTCGTCCACGGCATGAGGCGAGCAAATGACTACTGTCAGCAAAATCGAAGTCAAGAACGTCTTCAAGATATTCGGCACGCGCTCCAAGGATGCGCTGGCGATGGTCGGCCAGGGCAAGACCAAGGACCAGGTTCTCGCCGAGACCGGCTGCGTGGTCGGTGTGAACGACCTTTCGCTGAGCATCGGCACTGGTGAGATCTTCGTGATCATGGGCCTGTCGGGTTCCGGCAAGTCCACCCTGGTGCGCCACTTCAATCGCCTGATCGATCCCACCAGCGGCGCTATCCTGGTGGACGGCGAAGACATCCTGCAACTGGACATGGAAGCCCTGCGCCAATTCCGCCGGCACAAGATCAGCATGGTGTTCCAGAGCTTCGGCCTGTTGCCCCACAAGAGCGTGCTCGACAACGTTGCCTATGGCCTGAAAGTGCGTGGCGAAACCAAGCAGGTGTGTGCCGAGCGCGCCCTGCACTGGATCGAAACCGTGGGCCTGAAGGGCTACGAAAACAAATACCCGCACCAGCTTTCCGGCGGCATGCGCCAGCGCGTGGGCCTGGCTCGCGCCTTGGCCGCCGACACCGACATCATCCTGATGGACGAAGCCTTCAGCGCCCTCGACCCGCTGATCCGCGCCGAGATGCAAGACCAGTTGCTCGAGCTGCAAAAGACCCTGCACAAGACCATCGTGTTTATCACCCACGACCTCGACGAGGCCGTGCGCATTGGCAACCGCATTGCGATCCTCAAGGACGGCAAGCTGATCCAGGTCGGCACGCCGCGGGAGATCTTGCATTCGCCGGCGGATGAGTATGTGGATCGGTTTGTTCAGCGGCGGGCGGCGGTGGTCTGAGCCGGGGTTTGTGGTGAGTTGGCTGGCCTCTTCGCGAGCAAGCCCGCTCCCACCTTGGAATGCATTTCAAATGTGGGAGCGGGCTTGCTCGCGAAGAGGCCGGTAAGGCTGCACAAGAATTGAAGAAGGTATGAAGATGCCCCAGGCAACAACAAAAATAATCATCGCCGACAGCCCGATGCGCTGGCAGGACGTGACCGCCGTGGCCCGCCATGGCGCAGTGCTCGAACTCTCGGGCCAGGCCTGGGCGCGTATCGACAATGCCCAGGCCATCGTGCAACGCATCGTTGCCAGCGGCGAGCGTGCCTATGGCGTCAACACCGGCCTGGGCGCGTTGTGCAATGTGTCGCTCAAGGGCGAGCAACTCAGCCAGCTGTCGCGCAATACACTGCTGAGCCACGCGTGTGGCGTCGGCCCGGTGCTCAGCGACGAGCAGACCCGCGCGATCATCTGCGCGGCGATCATCAACTACAGCCACGGCAAGTCCGGCCTGCATCCGCAGGTGGTGCACTCGCTGCTGGCGCTGCTCAATCACGGCATCACCCCACACGTGCCGTCCCAGGGCTCGGTAGGCTACCTGACCCACATGGCCCATATCGGCGTGGCCTTGCTCGGCGTCGGCAATGTGAGCTACCGCGGTCAGATCGTGACGGCGCTAGAAGCATTACAAGCAGAAGGCTTGCAACCCGTGGTGCTCGGTGCCAAGGACGGCCTGTGCCTGGTCAACGGCACACCGTGCATGACCGGCCTGAGCTGCCTGGCCCTGGCCGATGCTCACCATCTGCTGCAATGGGCCGACGTGATCGGCGCCATGAGTTTCGAAGCCCAGCGTGGCCAGATCGACGCTTTTGACCAAGAAATCATCGCCCTCAAACCGCACCCGGGCATGCAGCAAGTCGGCATCAACTTGCGTGCCCTGCTCGACGGCAGCGAAGTGATCGCCAGCAGCAAAGGCATTCGTACCCAGGACGCCCTGAGCATTCGCTCGATCCCGCAGATCCACGGCGCGGCGCGTGACCAAGTGGAACACGCCACGCGCCAGATCGAGACCGAACTCAACAGCGCCACGGACAACCCACTGGTGCTTGGCACGCCGGACAACTACCGCGTGGTATCCCAGGCCAACCCCCACGGCCAGTCCGTGGCGTTGGCGGCGGACATGCTGGCGATTGCCATGGCCGAAATCGGCTCGGTGGCCGAGCGCCGCCTGGACCGCCTGATCAACCCGCACGTCAGCGGCTTGCCGGCCTTCCTGGTGAGTAACCCCGGGGTCAACTCCGGGATGATGATCGTGCAGTACGTCGCGGCGTCCTTGTGCGGGCAGAACCGTCAGTTGGCGCAACCTGCGGTGCTCGACAACTTCGTCACCTCCGGCTTGCAGGAAGACCACTTGAGCATGGGCACCAACGCCGCGCTCAAGCTGCACCAGGTGCTGACCAACATTACCCAGATTCTCGCCATCGAATACCTGCTGGCGGCCCAGGCGTTCGAGTTCCTCAAAGGCCAGCGCTTCGGCGCGGGCACCGAGAGTGCCTGGCGCCTGCTGCGTGAGCAGGTTGCGCCGTATGAACAGGATCGCTGGCTGGCCCCGGACATCGCCAGTGCCGCCGCGCTGCTTGAAGACCCCACTTTGCTGCACCACGTATTACCCCAATTGCACTGACTACTTATTCAAAAAACAATTCAAAGGAGCATGAATGTGACTGCGCTAAATCTGATTCCAGGCCAACTGAGCCTTGCCCAACTGCGTGCCATCTACCAGCAGCCGGTAACCCTCAGCCTGGATGACAGCGCCTCGGCCCAGATCGAAGCCAGCGTCGCCTGTGTGGAGCAGATTCTCGCCGAGAACCGCACCGCCTACGGCATCAACACTGGTTTTGGCCTGCTCGCTTCGACCCGCATCGCCAGCGAAGACCTGGAGAACCTCCAACGCTCGCTGGTGCTGTCCCATGCCGCTGGCGTGGGTGAGCCGATCAGCGATGCGCTGGTGCGGCTGGTCATGGTGCTCAAGGTCAACAGCCTGAGCCGTGGGTTTTCCGGGATTCGTCGCCAGGTGATCGACGCGCTGATCGCGCTGATCAACGCCGAGGTGTACCCGCACATTCCACTGAAAGGTTCGGTTGGTGCATCCGGTGACCTGGCGCCATTGGCGCATATGTCCCTGGTGCTGCTCGGCGAAGGCAAGGCGCGCTACAAGGGCGAATGGCTTGAAGCCACCGAAGCGCTGAAAGTCGCCGGCCTTACGCCGCTGACCCTGGCTGCCAAAGAAGGCCTGGCCCTGCTCAACGGTACTCAGGTATCCACTGCTTACGCGTTGCGCGGCCTGTTCGAAGGTGAAGACCTGTTCGCCGGCGCGCTTACCTGTGGCGGCCTCACCGTGGAAGCGGTACTGGGTTCGCGCTCGCCGTTCGATGCGCGTATTCATGCCGCTCGTGGCCAGCGTGGGCAGATCGACTCGGCTGCGGCCTATCGCGACCTGCTGGGCGAAAGCAGCCAGGTCTCGCAGTCGCACCAGAACTGCGACAAGGTGCAAGACCCGTACTCCCTGCGTTGCCAGCCACAGGTCATGGGCGCGTGCCTGACCCAGTTCCGCCAGGCTGCCGAAGTACTGGTGGTCGAAGCCAACGCGGTGTCGGATAACCCGCTGGTATTTGCCGCCGAAGGCGACGTTATTTCCGGCGGTAACTTCCACGCCGAACCGGTGGCCATGGCTGCCGACAACATGGCCCTGGCCATCGCTGAAATCGGTTCTCTGAGCGAGCGCCGCATCTCGCTGATGATGGACAAGCACATGTCGCAACTGCCGCCGTTCCTGGTGGGCAATGGCGGGGTGAACTCCGGCTTCATGATCGCCCAGGTGACGGCTGCCGCGCTCGCCAGTGAAAACAAGGCACTGGCCCATCCCCATAGCGTCGACAGCCTGCCGACCTCGGCAAACCAGGAGGACCACGTCTCCATGGCCCCGGCTGCGGGCAAGCGTCTGTGGGAAATGGCCGAGAACACCCGTGGCATCCTCGCGGTGGAATGGCTCGCAGCCTGCCAGGGCCTGGACCTGCGCGACGGCCTGAAAACCTCGCCAAAACTGGAAAAAGCCCGCGGCATTCTGCGCGACAAAGTGGCGTTCTATGACAAGGACCGCTTCTTCGCCCCGGACATCAACGCCGCCAGCGAACTGCTCGCCACCCGTTGCCTGAATGAGCTGGTGCCGGCCAAGTTGCTGCCAAGCCTCTAACACGCCGCTGCCTTCACTGTAGGAGCGAGCTTGCTCGCGAAAATCGCCAACGATTACGCGGTAAACCTGACATCCATCAGCGCTCTCAGGTTTTTCGCGAGCAAGCTCGCTCCTACAGGTGAGGTCGCGTTTTTCTCGGACAAGAATAATTAGGGAAGAGAAATGCACCAGCAAGAAAAAGGTTTGAAACGCGGGCTCAACGCCCGCCATATTCGTTTCATGGCGCTGGGTTCCGCAATCGGCACCGGGCTGTTCTATGGCTCCGCCTCCGCCATCCAGATGGCCGGCCCCGCCGTGCTGCTGGCCTACCTGATCGGCGGCGCCGCGGTGTTCATGGTGATGCGCGCCCTCGGTGAGATGGCCGTGCACAATCCGGTATCCGGCTCCTTCGGCCATTACGCCAGCACCTACCTGGGGCCCATGGCCGGGTTTATCCTCGGTTGGACCTACGCGTTTGAAATGATCATCGTCTGCCTGGCCGACGTCACCGCCTTCGGCATCTACATGGGCTTCTGGTTTCCCGAAGTCGCACGCTGGGTCTGGGTGCTGGGCATCGTGTTTCTGATCGGCGGCCTGAACCTGTGCAACGTCAAAGTGTTTGGCGAAATGGAGTTCTGGCTGTCGCTGCTCAAGGTCGGCGCCATCGTGGCGATGATCCTCGGCGGCTTCGGCATCATGCTGTTTGGCATTCACTCGGCTGGCGAAACCCAGGCCAGTGGCCTGAGCAACCTGTGGGCCCACGGCGGCTTTATGCCCAACGGCATCGGCGGGCTGATCGCCTCGTTTGCGGTGGTGATGTTCGCCTTCGGCGGTATCGAAATCATCGGCATTACTGCCGGTGAAGCCAAGGACCCGCAACGGGTGATCCCCAAGGCGATCAATGCAGTGCCACTGCGTATCCTGTTGTTCTACGTGCTGACCCTGTTCGTGTTGATGGCGATCTACCCATGGCCGCAGATCGGTAGCCAGGGCAGCCCGTTCGTGCAGATCTTCAGCAACCTGGGGATAGGCTCGGCGGCGACCATCCTCAATATCGTGGTGATCTCGGCGGCCGTGTCGGCGATCAACAGCGACATCTTTGGCGCCGGCCGCATGATGTACGGCCTGGCCCAACAAGGTCAGGCGCCCAAGGGCTTTGCCCAACTGTCCAGGCAGGGCGTGCCGTGGATGACCGTGGTGGTGATGGGCGCCGCCTTGCTCGGCGGTGTGGTGCTCAACTACCTGATCCCGGAAAACGTATTCCTGCTGATCGCCTCGATTGCCACCTTCGCCACTGTGTGGGTGTGGTTGATGATTCTGTTCACCCAGGTCGCCATGCGTCGCTCGATGACCAAGGAGCAGGTCGCCGAGCTGAAATTCCCGGTGCCGTTCTGGCCCTATGCGCCGGCAGCGGCCATTGTGTTCATGCTGTTCGTATTTGGCGTGCTCGGGTACTTCCCGGACACCCAGGCGGCCTTGATGGTCGGTGCCGTGTGGATCGTGCTGCTGATCGTCGCCTACTTGCTGTGGGTCAAGCCCGCCGCCGGGCAAACGGCCAAGGTCCATTACGACCCGGCTTTGTCTCATCGATAACTTAGGGAGGCGTTGATGAAAACGCTTTGGCAACACTGCCACGTCGCAACCATGGCCCAGGGCAAATACTCGATCATCGAGGATGCCGCCATGGTGACTGCCGGCTCGCTCATCGAGTGGATCGGCCCACAGGCCCAGGCCCCCACGGCGGATTACGCCCAGGTGCATGACCTGCAAGGCGCGTGGGTCACCCCCGGGCTGATCGACTGTCACACCCACACGGTGTTTGGCGGCAATCGCAGCAGCGAATTCGAGCAGCGCCTCGAGGGCGTCAGCTACGCCGAAATCGCGGCCAAGGGCGGCGGTATTGCCAGCACCGTGCGTGCCACCCGCGCCGCCACGGAAGATGAACTGTTTGCCAGCGCCGAAAAGCGCTTGCGCAGTTTGCTGCGTGACGGCGTGACCACGGTGGAGATCAAGTCCGGCTACGGCCTGGACCTGGCCAACGAACGCAAGATGTTGCGCGTGGCCCGGCGCTTGGGTGAAGCGCTACCGGTCAGCGTGCGCGCCACGTGCCTGGCCGCCCACGCGTTGCCACCGGAGTACAAGGACCGCGCCGACGACTACATCGAGCACATCTGCAGCCAGATGCTGCCGGCCCTGGCCGCAGAAGGCTTGGTGGATGCGGTGGACGCGTTCTGCGAATACCTGGCGTTTTCCCCGGAGCAGGTCGAGCGCGTGTTTAAAGTCGCCCAGCAACTGGGCCTGCCGGTGAAGCTGCACGCCGAGCAACTCTCGTCGCTTCACGGCTCGAGCCTGGCGGCGCGTTACCACGCGTTGTCGGCGGACCACCTGGAGTTCATGACCGAAGACGACGCCATCGCCATGGCCGCTGCCGGCACCGTGGCGGTCTTGCTGCCGGGGGCTTTCTACTTCCTGCGTGAAACCCAATTGCCGCCGATGGAGGCCTTGCGTAAACACGGCGTGAAGATCGCTATTGCCAGCGACCTCAACCCCGGTACCTCGCCGGCGCTTTCCGTTCGGTTAATGCTGAACATGGCGTGCACATTGTTTCGCATGACTCCGGAAGAAGCCCTGGCCGGCGCCACGCAGCATGCGGCCACCGCGTTGGGCATGGGCGACACCCATGGTTCGCTGGAGGCGGGCAAGGTCGCTGACTTTGTCGCTTGGCAGATTGATCGCCCGGCCGACTTGGCTTACTGGCTCGGTGGCGAGTTGGAAAAACGCGTCGTGCGCCACGGCGTCGATGTCACTGTTTAAGGAGCGCTTTTGTGGATAAGGTTCTGAACTTCAAACAAGGCCGTGTGCCGCTGCTGATCAGCATGCCCCATGCCGGCGTGCGCCTGACGCCTGCGGTAGAGGCCGGGTTGATCCCCGAGGCGCAAAGCTTGCCCGACACCGACTGGCATATTCCTGCGTTGTATGACTTTGCCGAAGCACTGGGCGCCAGCACCCTGGCCGCGGAGTACTCGCGGTTTGTCATCGACTTGAACCGGCCTTCCGATAACAAACCGCTCTATGCGGGCGCCACCACCGGCCTGTACCCGGAGACGCTGTTCGATGGCGTGCCGTTGTTCCGTGAGGGGCAAACGCCCTCCGAGGAAGAGCGTGCGACCTACCTGCAAAAAATCTGGGGCCCTTATCACCGCAAGCTGCAGGAGGAACTGGCGCGCCTGAAGGCCGAGTTTGGCTACGCGCTGCTGTTCGATGCGCACTCGATCCGCTCGGTGATCCCGCACCTGTTCGACGGCAAGCTGCCGGACTTTAACCTCGGCACTTTCAACGGCGCCGCTTGCGCCCCCGAATTGGCCCGCCAGCTCGAGGCCATCTGCGCCATGCACCCGCAGTACACCCACGTACTGAACGGGCGCTTCAAGGGCGGCCACATCACCCGACACTACGGCGACCCTGAGCAGGATATTCATGCCGTGCAACTGGAGTTGTGCCAGAGCGCGTATATGGAAGAGTTTGAGCCGTTTCGCTATCGCCCCGACTTGGCGGAACCGACCCAGGTGGTGTTGAAGCAACTGCTACAAGGTTTTTTATCTTGGGGGCAAACCCATTACCGCTGATTCAGGGTTTCTGAAGCAGCTATCGGGGGCAAGCCCCCAATAACGGGCTGACAGTCGACTCAATGCAGTTGTATGACTATCTGCTGGATTATCTGACGAGCGAACTGCTGACACAGGTCTAAGTACTCAAGGACATGCTCATTGCACAATTCGGGTTTATGATGCTAGACGGCAAAATAATAGACGTCCCCCCAGGGATGAACCCGACACCCTACGGAGCGCGCAATGCAGACTTGGTACCCGCAGATCAAACCCTACGCCCGGCATGATCTGGCAGTCGATGACACCCACACGCTGTATGTCGATGAGAGTGGCTCCCCCGAAGGCTTGCCCGTCGTATTCATCCATGGAGGCCCTGGTTCCGGTTGCGACGCGCAGAGCCGCTGCTATTTCGATCCTAACCTTTACCATATTGTGACGTTCGACCAGCGGGGCTGCGGTCGCTCCACGCCTCGCGCCAGTCTGGAAAACAACACCACCTGGGACCTGGTCGCCGACCTCGAGCGTATCCGCGAACACCTGGGTATCGACAAGTGGGTGCTGTTTGGGGGTTCCTGGGGCTCGACCCTGGCCCTGGCCTACGCGCAAACCCATCCCGAGCGTGTGCATGGCCTGATCGTGCGTGGCATCTTCCTCGCCCGCCCGCAGGATATCCACTGGTTCTATCAGGAAGGCGCGAGTCGGCTGTTCCCGGATTACTGGCAGGACTACCTGGCCCCGATCCCCGTGGAAGAGCGCCACGACATGATCGCCGCTTACCACAAGCGCCTGACCGGCAACGACCAGATCGCCCAGATGCACGCGGCCAAGGCCTGGTCCGGTTGGGAAGGGCGCATGCTCGGCCTGTGCCCGAGCCCGCAGCATGTGGAGCGCTTTTCCGAGCCGCAACGTGCGCTCTCCATCGCGCGTATCGAGTGCCATTACTTCACGAACAACTCCTTCCTTGAACCCAACCAACTGATTCGCGACATGCACAAGATCGCCCATCTGCCTGGCATCATCATTCATGGGCGCTACGATATGATCTGCCCGCTGGATAACGCCTGGGAGCTGCATCAGGCCTGGCCCAACAGTGAGTTGCAGGTGATTCGCGAGGCCGGGCATGCCGCGTCCGAGCCGGGTATCACCGACGCCTTGGTGCGTGCGACTGGCGAAATGGCACGGCGCCTGCTCGATCTGCCGCCTGAAGAAGCATGAAAGGCCTGTTGCAGCGGGTGCGTGGCGCCCGGGTCGAAGTAGCGGGTGAGGTCGTGGGCGCGATTGACCAGGGTTTGCTGGTGCTGGTCGCCGTCGAGCCTTCAGATACGCCCGAGAGCGCCGACAAGCTGTTGCATAAGCTGCTTAACTATCGGGTGTTCAGTGACGATCAGGGCAAGATGAACCTGTCGCTCAAGGAGATGGGTGGCGGTTTGCTGCTGGTGTCGCAGTTCACCTTGGCGGCGGACACAAAAAGCGGGCTGCGGCCAAGTTTCTCCACCGCGGCCCCGCCGGCCCTGGGAGCGGCGCTTTTTGATCACTTGTTGTTACAAGCGCAACAATTGCATGGCAAGGTGGCGTCAGGGCGTTTTGGCGCTGATATGCAGGTGCACTTGGTCAATGATGGCCCTGTGACCTTCCTCTTACAGACATGAATGTATTAAAAACGACTTTAATGCCTAAAAACGCAGGTTTTCGCTACAAATACTTCACTGTCCCTGATGCGTTGTCTCGCGGGCTACTAGATAATCGCGCGCTACGGGGATCAGCGTTGTTTGGTCCATTTTTGACTTAGGTAGAGACTTGTCCGATAGCCGTTGGGGAATCATTTTGCCCTAAGGGAGTCGGAACAATGCTCGCCAACCTGGCATATAGATAGCTGGCCGTTGGTTTTTTGATCTGTTTTCGGCGAGGGTTGCTCGTGATTGTTAGTCCCTGTAATGCACCAAAATTGTCTGCCAAACGGTTACGAAACGCACTGGTGACGGGTTCTGCCCTGTTTTGCCTGTTCGGCGCGGGTCAACTGTGGGCATTCAGTCTGGATGATGTGTCGGCCAAGGCAAAAGAGCTGGCCGGGCAGAAATACGAAGCTCCGCGCAGCAATCTGCCGAACGAATTCCGCGAAATGAAATTCGCTGATTACCAGAAGATTCGTTTCCGCAACGAAAAAGCCGAGTGGGCCGATCAGAACACCCCGTTCAAGCTGTCCTTCTATCACCAGGGCATGCACTTCGATACGCCGGTGAAAATCAACGAAGTCACCGCCGACAGCGTGCATGAAATCAAGTACGACCCCACTCGTTTCGATTTCGGCGACGTGAAATTTGATCCTAAAGCCACCGAGCAACTGGGTTATGCCGGCTTCCGTGTGCTTTACCCGATCAACAAGAACGACAAGCAAGACGAAATCATGACCATGCTCGGCGCCAGTTATTTCCGCGTCGTGGGCAAGGACCAGGTGTACGGCCTGTCTGCCCGTGGCATGGCCATCGATACCGCGCTGCCGTCCGGCGAGGAATTCCCGCGTTTCACCGAGTTCTGGATCGAGCGTCCAAAGCCGGGTGACAAGCACCTGGTGATCTTCGCCCTGCTGGACTCGCCGCGCGCCACCGGCGCCTATCGCCTGATCCTGCGCCCTGGCACCGACACCGTGGTCGACGTCAAGTCCCAGATGTTCCTGCGTGACAAGGTCACCAAGCTGGGCGTTGCCCCGTTGACCTCGATGTTCCTGTTCGGCGCCAACCAGCCATCCAAGGTCCTCAACTACCGTCGCGAGCTGCACGATTCCAGCGGCCTGTCGATCCATGCTGGCAATGGCGAGTGGATCTGGCGTCCGTTGAACAACCCTAAACACCTGTCGGTCAGCAACTTCAGCGTCGAGAACCCGCGTGGGTTCGGCCTGCTGCAACGTGGCCGCAACTTCAGCCACTACGAAGACCTGGATGACAACTACGACAAGCGCCCAAGCGCGTGGATCGAGCCTGAAGGCGATTGGGGCAAGGGCTCCGTCGATCTGGTAGAGATCCCGACTGCCGACGAAACCAACGACAACATCGTAGCCTTCTGGAGCCCGGCTGAACTGCCGGAAGTCGGCAAGCCACTGGACGTCTCGTACCGCCTGCACTGGACTTTGGACGACGCTGCATTCCATTCGCCCGACAGCGCCTGGGTCAAGCAGACCCTGCGTTCCACCGGTGACGTGAAGCAATCCAACCTGATCCGTCAGCCAGACGGCAGCGTGGCCTACCTGGTGGACTTCGAGGGCCCGTCCCTGAAGAAACTGCTGCCGGACGCCCCGGTGCGTAGCCAGGTGAGCGTGGGTGATAACGCTGAGCTGGTTGAAAACAGCGTGCGCTACAACGAGCACACCAAAGGCTGGCGCCTGACCCTGCGTATGAAGATCAAGGACGCAGGCAAGCCGACCGAAATGCGTGCGGCACTGGTGCAGGACATCGTGCAGCCAGCGCCGGAGCCGGTTTCGAACCATGTATTGAAGGCCGATAAGGTCCTGGCCAAGCAACACGAGAAACAGGCCAAGAAAGACGCGAAAGACAAGCAAGACCAGCAGCCAGAAGCTGCCCCAGCCACACCGGAGCCGATCAAGACCGAGCAAGTCCTGACCGAAACCTGGAGCTATCAGTTGCCTGCCGATGAGTAATTCTCAAGTAACGCCCGAGACTCTGTCCGAGTACCTGGCGCATCTGCCGATGACGGCTGAGCAGCGCGCCGAATTGGCGGGCTGCAGCTCGTTCAGCGAGTTGCACGAACGCCTGTCGTCCAAGACCTTCGACGCCCCGACCGACGCTGCCCAAGCGTCGGTTGGCCGTCGCTTGACCCTCAACAGCGCTGAAGAGCTGCAAGACGCGGAAATGCTGGCGCTCGACGCCAGCGGTCGCGTGTGCCTCAAGGCCACGCCGCCGATCCGCCGGACCAAAGTGGTGCCCGAGCCTTGGCGCACCAACATCCTGGTGCGCGGCTGGCGCCGGATAACCGGTCGCACCAACCCGCCCATGCCACCGAAAGACGAGCGGGTATTACCGGCTGCGCGCTGGCGTACCGTGGGTTCGATCCGTCGCTATATCCTGCTTGTGTTGATGCTGGGCCAGACCATCGTTGCCGGCTGGTACATGAAAGGCATCATGCCGTACCAGGGCTGGTCGTTGGTCGACTTCGACGAAATCCGTAACCAGACCCTGCTGCAAACCGCGACCCAGGTGCTGCCTTACGCCCTGCAAACCAGCATCCTGATCATGTTCGGGATTCTGTTCTGCTGGGTTTCCGCCGGTTTCTGGACCGCGTTGATGGGCTTTCTGGAACTGCTGACCGGTCACGATAAATACCGTATCTCCGGTAAAAGTGCCGGTGATGAGCCGATTCCGAAGGATGCGCGCACCGCCTTGGTGATGCCGATCTGCAACGAAGACGTGCCGCGTGTATTCGCTGGCCTGCGTGCGACGTTCGAATCGGTGGCCGCTACGGGCGATCTGGATCGCTTCGATTTCTTCGTGCTCAGCGACAGTAACGACGCCGACATCTGCATCGCCGAACAGCAAGCCTGGCTCGACGTGTGCCGCGAAGCCGGTGGCTTCGGCAAGATCTTCTATCGCCGTCGTCGTCGTCGTGTAAAACGCAAGAGCGGTAACCTCGACGACTTCTGCCGTCGCTGGGGCGGTGACTACAAGTACATGGTCGTTCTCGACGCCGACAGCGTCATGAGCGGCGAATGCCTGACCAGCCTGGTGCGCCTGATGGAAGCCACGCCGGATGCAGGGATTATCCAGACCGCGCCACGCGCGTCGGGCATGGACACCCTGTATGCGCGCATGCAGCAGTTCGCCACCCGCGTATATGGCCCGCTGTTTACCGCTGGCCTGCACTTCTGGCAGTTGGGTGAATCCCACTATTGGGGTCACAACGCAATTATCCGCATGAAGCCGTTTATCGAGCATTGCGCCCTGGCGCCGTTGCCCGGTAAAGGCGCGTTTGCTGGTGCGATCCTCTCCCACGACTTCGTTGAAGCTGCGCTGATGCGCCGTGCCGGCTGGGGCGTGTGGATTGCCTACGACCTGCCGGGCAGCTACGAAGAACTGCCGCCGAACCTGCTGGACGAACTCAAGCGTGACCGTCGCTGGTGCCACGGTAACCTGATGAACTTCCGCCTGTTCCTGGTAAAAGGCATGCATCCGGTGCACCGTGCGGTGTTCTTGACCGGCGTGATGTCCTACCTGTCGGCGCCGTTGTGGTTCTTCTTCCTGGTGTTGTCCACAGCGTTGCTGGCGGTGAACACCCTGATGGAGCCGCAGTACTTCATGGCCCCACGCCAGTTGTACCCGCTGTGGCCACAATGGCATCCGGACAAGGCGGTGGCGCTGTTCTCCACCACCATCGTGCTGTTGTTCCTGCCGAAACTGCTCAGCATCATCCTGATCTGGGCCAAGGGTGCGAAAGAGTTCGGCGGCAAGTTCAAGGTGACCTTGTCGATGCTGCTGGAGATGTTGTTCTCCATGCTGCTGGCGCCGGTGCGGATGATTTTCCACACCCGCTTCGTCCTCGCCGCGTTCCTCGGCTGGGCTGCCACCTGGAACTCTCCGCAGCGTGACGACGACTCCACCCCTTGGAGCGAAGCAGTCAAGCGACACGGGCCGCAAACCTTGCTGGGCTTCCTGTGGGCTTTGCTGGTGGTGTGGTTGAACCCAAGCTTCCTGTGGTGGCTGATCCCGATCGTCGGCTCGCTGATGCTGTCGATCCCGGTGTCGGTGATTTCCAGTCGGGTCAAGCTGGGCCTCAAGTCCCGCGACGAGAGCCTGTTCCTGATTCCTGAGGAATACAATCCGCCGCAAGCCCTGCTGTCGACCGAGAAGTACACTCACGAAAACCGCTGGCACGCCCTCAATGACGGGTTTGTGCGTTCGGTCGTCGACCCGCAGCAGAACGCCCTGGCCTGCGCCTTGGCGACCTCGCGGCACCGTGAGGCAGAGCCGATCGAGTACCTGCGCATGGAGCGTGTTCGCCACGCGTTGAAAGTCGGCCCGGCCGGCCTCAACAATAGCGAACGCCTGGCCTTGCTCAGCGATCCGGTGGCCCTGGCTCGCTTGCATGAGCAGGTCTGGAGCGAAGGTCATGCCGAGTGGCTCGGTGCCTGGCGTGCATCGATCAAGTCTGATCCGCACGCGCCGTTGCTGCCGCTGCAACCGCAGTCGCCGCAGGCCCAGCCGGCCTGATTCAGACACCCCCGAGGGCTCGCCTCGGGGGCGTTTCAAGCGTTGATCCTACAGCGTTTCCCGCCCCTTCCTTTTTTCTCTAACTCCTTGTTATTTCGAAACAAAAGACCTTTGTTCGAAGCGTATTTCCGTGCCTGTTGCTGGGGTAGGATCGCCCCCCAAATTTGACTCGCCATGGGGGTATTTATGATCAAAAGGTATTGTTCGGTATTACTGGTTAGCTTTTTCCTATTGATACAGGCCGGCTTGCTGAGTGCCGGCGCGCTGGACGACGCTGTCCGCCGTGGCGTGTTGAAAGTCGGTACAACGCCCAATTACGTGCCTTTTGAAATGCTTGATAAGCAGGGGCTCATTGTGGGTTTCGAGATCGACTTGCTGCGCGCTATGAGCCGGGCGCTGGGCGTGGAGCTCGAGCTGGTTGCTGTGCCCTATACGGAGTTACTGCCGGGGCTGACGGCGAAAAAGTTTGATCTGATTGGCAGTGGCATGACGGTCACTCAGGAGCGCAATCTGAAGCTTAACTTCAGTGACTCGTTCATCGTGGTGGGCCAGACCGTGCTGTTGCACCCCAGGCTGGCGGGTACGGTTTCCAGCATCGAAGACTTGGACGAGGCCGGTTACCGGATCGCTGTCATTGAAGGCACCACCGGAGAGGCAGCAGCGCGGCGCTTCGTGGGGGCGGCGCAACTCATCAGTTTGTCTTCCCCGGAAGAAGGCGTGCGACAGGTAGTGCAGGGCGAGGCCGACGCATTCATTCATGACGCGCCCTATAACCTGATCGCAATGAGTCGACCGCAAAACAGTGCATTGCTGACACTGGAACAACCTTTCACCTTCGAACCTCTGGCCTTCGGCGTGAAAAAAGGTGATTACGACAGCCTCAATTGGATCAATCACTTCCTCAACCAGATCGCCCAGGACGGCACCTACGATAGCCTGCATGACAAGTGGTTCACAGACACCGCCTGGTTGGCAGAGATTGAGTGATGGTCATAACTACTTACACATCAATCAATTGCCGAATGGCGGCGCGGATGTGTCTACCCCTGCGCTTGGCTGCAGCGTTGTAAGTCTTTTCCGACATACGCCGATAACATTTACCCGTGAAACCTTTGTGACGGACAACGAGTGGGTTAGGATCGCTCCCCGAAATGGCGCAGCCCTTTTGCGCGCCGACCTTATAAGAATCGTTCAGGGGACTTGATGATGAAAAAGTATCTTTCGATGCTGTTGCTCGGCGTCACCGCGATGGTCGCTGCCACTGCGGCCCAGGCCGGCGCCATCGATGATGCGGTCAAGCGCGGCACGTTGAAAGTCGGCATGGACCCGACCTATATGCCGTTCGAAATGACTGACAAGCGCGGTGAAATCATCGGCTTCGAAGTCGACATCCTCAAGGCCATGGCCAAGTCCATGGGCGTCAAGCTGGAGCTGGTCTCCACGGGTTATGACGGCATCATCCCAGCCTTCCTGACCGGCAAGTTCGACATGATCGGCAGCGGCATGACCCTGACCCAGGAGCGCAACCTGCGTCTCAACTTCAGCGAACCCTTCATCGTGGTTGGCCAGACTCTGCTGATTCGCAAGGACCTGGAAGGCACCATCAAGTCCTACAAAGACCTGAACGACGAGAAATACCGCCTGACCTCCAAGCTCGGTACTACCGGTGAAATGGTCGCCAAGAAGCTGATCTCCAAGGCCAAGTACCACGGCTACGACAACGAGCAGGAAGGTGTACTGGACGTGGTCAATGGCAAGGCCGATGCCTTTGTGTATGACGCGCCGTACAACGTGGTTGCCGAGAAGAAAGTCGGCAACGGCAAGCTGGTGTTCCTGGAAGAACCCTTCACCTTCGAGCCCTTGGCGTTCGGTTTGAAGAAAGGCGATTACGACAGCATCAACTTCATCAACAACTTCCTGCACCAGATCCGTAACGACGGTACCTACGATCGCATCCATGACAAGTGGTTCAAGAGCTCCGAGTGGCTCAAGGACATGGAATAAGGCTGGCTGAATACCGAGTCGCGCCCTTCGCGAGCAAGCCCGCTCCCACACTTGACCGAGTTCCAACATGAGAATGCGGTCAAAATGTGGGAGCGGCGGTGCGACGATTCGACTTGCTCGCGAAGGCGGCATGACAGGCGACAAAAATCCTGGAAAGTGAAATGAAACAGAAAAAAGCCCAATGGCCCTGGCACCTGCTGACCGTGGTCGTGCTGGTCGGCCTGGCTGGCGCCTTGTACTACGCCACCTCGTTGATGTCCTACGAGTGGCGCTGGAACCGTGTCCCGCAGTACTTCGCCTATCAAGCCGAAACGTCCCAGCGCGCCGCGGATATTTCCACCGTGGTCGAGTTGGTGCGCAAAGGCGATATGGCCGAAGTCACCCTGCGCAACGACGCGGGGGCCGAGCAAAAGCTCACGGTTGCCGATAACAGCCTGCAAGTGGCTCGCGGCGACGATGTGGCCGAAGGCGATGTAGTCGGCGTGACCCGCCACTGGGCGCTGGGGCCGCTGATGTGGGGCTTGTGGACCACGTTGTGGCTGTCGGTGGTGTCCGGCATCCTCGGCTTGGCGATCGGCTTGGCGACCGGGTTGTGCCGGCTCTCCAAAAACCCGACCTTGCGCGACCTGTCGACTATCTACGTTGAACTGGTGCGCGGTACGCCGCTGCTGGTGCAGATCTTCATTTTCTATTTCTTTATCGGCACGGTGCTCAACCTGTCCCGGGAGTTCGCCGGGATCGCTGCGCTGTCGTTGTTCACCGGTGCCTATGTGGCGGAAATCGTCCGCGCCGGTGTGCAGTCCATCACTCGTGGCCAGGACGAAGCGGCGCGTTCCCTGGGTTTGAGTGCCAGCCAGTCGATGCGTCATGTGGTGTTGCCGCAAGCCTTCAAGCGCGTGCTACCGCCCCTGGCCGGGCAATTTATCAGCCTGGTAAAAGACACGTCGCTGGTGTCGGTGATTGCGATTACCGAGCTGCTCAAGAGTGGTCGCGAAGTGATCACCACCTCGTTCTCGCCGTTTGAGATTCTGTTCTGTGTGGCAGGCCTGTACCTGCTGATCAACCTGCCGCTGTCGAAAATGGCCAGCCGGCTTGAGCGGAGGCTCGCCCAAAGTGATTGAAGTGCGCGATCTGGTAAAAGTCTTCGATACCCGCGGGCACGTGGTGCGCGCGGTGGATCACGTCACCACCCAAGTGGCCAAGGGCGAAGTGCTGGTGGTGATCGGCCCGTCCGGTTCCGGCAAGTCCACCTTCTTGCGCTGCCTCAATGGGCTGGAAGAGTTCGACTCGGGTTCGGTGAGCATCGACGGCCTGCAACTGGCTGACCCGAAGACCGATGTGAATGCCTATCGCCGTGAAGTCGGCATGGTGTTCCAGCATTTCAACCTGTTCCCCCATATGACCGTGCTGGAAAACCTGTGCCTGGCGCAAAAGGTCGTGCGCAAGCGCGGCAAGCAGGAGCGCGAGGCCAAGGCCCTGGCTCTGTTGGAAAAGGTCGGCATTGCACAGAAGGCCAACGAGTTTCCCTCACGGCTGTCTGGCGGCCAGCAGCAGCGGGTCGCGATTGCCCGGGCCCTGGCTATGGAACCCAAGGTGATGCTGTTTGACGAGCCCACCTCGGCCCTTGACCCGGAAATGGTCGGTGAAGTGTTGGACGTGATGAAAACCCTGGCCCTGGAAGGCATGACCATGGTCTGCGTCACCCACGAGATGGGCTTTGCCCGGGAAGTGGCGGACCGGGTACTGTTTTTCGACCACGGCAAACTGCTGGAAGATGCCGCGCCCGCCGCTTTTTTTGCCTCCCCCAAAGACCCGCGGGCACAAGCTTTCCTGCGCCAGGTGCTGTAACCGCTCAGACCTTGAACCGGCCTACCGAGCGCGCCAGGTCTGTGCCCAGGCGCGCCAGCTCAATGCTGGCCGCCGCCGTCTGCTCACTGGCGGTCGAGGTTTGTTCCGACGCATCCTTGACCTTCAGTACGCTGCGGTTGATCTCTTCGGCCACCGCGCTTTGCTCCTCGGCTGCTGCGGCAATCTGTGGGTTCATCTCCTGAATCACCGATACCGTGCGGGTGATGTTGGCAAGAGCCGCGCCTGCGCGACGCGTCAGCTCCACGCTGTTGTCGGTCAGGCTGAGGCTGTTGTCCAGGATATCGGCGGTGTGTTGCGTGCCCCGCTGCAAACCCTCGATCAACACCTCGATTTCCTCGGCTGATTGCTGGGTGCGCTGGGCCAGGGTGCGTACCTCGTCGGCCACTACGGCGAAACCGCGACCTGCCTCACCCGCGCGTGCCGCTTCGATAGCGGCGTTAAGGGCCAGCAGGTTGGTTTGCTCGGACACCGATTTGATCACCTCCAGCACGCTGCCGATCTTCTGGCTTTCCTGTTGCAAGCCTTGCATCGCCAGGCTGGAGCGGTTCATCTGCTCGGCCAGATGCTCGATATGGGTAATCGCTTCGGCCACCACCTGGTCGCCCACACCCGCTTGTTGATCGGCTTCGGTGGCGGCAATCGAGGCTTGCTCGGCATGGCGTGCGACCTCCTGGGAGGTGGCGAGCATTTCATTCATGGCGGTGGCGACTTGCTCAGTCTCCAGTTTCTGGCCATTGATCCCGGCGCGAGTTTGCTCGGTGACGGCGGACAATTGTTCGGCGGCGCTGGCGATCTGGCGGGCGCCGTCGTTGATACCGCCGATCAGGGCGCGCAGGTTGAGCGTCATCTGGCCGATGCTGCGTTGCAATTGGCCCAGTTCGTCGCGCCGCGAGGTAGTGATGTCGTGGCTCAGGTCGCCCTCGGCGATGCGGTTGGCGGTCAGCAGCGCCTGGCGCAACGGCCGCACGATCTGGCCGGCGATCAGCCAGGCGGCGAGGGCGCCGAGCAGCAGCGCTGCGCCTGTCACGTAGAGCATCATCAGGCGAGCCAAGTCTGCTTCTTTGTCGCGTTGCAGAGTCTGTTCCTCGCTCAGGCGGTCGCTTTGCGAGAGTAACTGGTCCAGCCACTGCTCCAGTTGATTCTGGGTGTTTTCAACGGTGACCTGCGCGTCCTTGACGCGGTTGAGTTGGGCACGATAGTCGAGCAGAGCGCTGTTCAGAGCGGTGCTGTCGACCGGTAAAGCCGTCACGCCAGACTGGGCACTGTCGAGGGCCTTGAGCGCGTCGTCCACGCCTTGGGTGTAGATTTGCAGTGTGTCTGCGGCCCATGCCGGTGCCTTGGCGCGGTCTTCGGCTTTTTCCATGGCCTGGCGCAGGTTTTCCACGCTATCCAGGGCTTTCTCATCGTTCTGGTCGGGCAAGTCACTGGAAAGTTGCCCAAGGATGTCGCTGGCCGCTACGGAGCTACTGGTGAGCTGCTTCTGCGCTTGCTCGCGTTGTTCCATCAAGTTAGGCAGCCCACCCAGTGCCGTCTTGAAGCGAGCGCTGAGGCGGCTGGAATCTTGAACTTGTTGCAAGTGGGCGGGGATTTTCAGGCGGTCGGCCAACCCGACCAGATAAGCATCGATTTTTTCCATGTGCCGGTTGAGCTTGTCAAAACTCGCGGGGGCACTCACGACGCGGTACACAATGCGGTCGGCACGTAATTCTTCGCCGGTCACCGCCAGCTGGGAAAGAGTGGTCAAGGTGTGTGCGCGAAACAGTGAGGTATTCAGGGCCTGCCATCCCGTCAGGGCGACGGCCATGCAGAGCACCAGTACCAGGCCGAAGCCCAGTACGAGCTTGAGGGTGACGCTGGTATTGCCTAATACGCGGGTCAGTGGTCGAAACATGATGCACCTCCATCAGCAAAGAGAGAGCGTTTCGCAATCCGGCTGACACAGGTCAGGAGGAGTGGGAACGCTAAATCTTTTCGGCACTGGGCGCGTAAGAGTTGACCTGAAAGACGTGTAGGAAATTTCACAAGTTGCAGGGGGTGACCCCAAGAAGGTCACCACCTGGAGGGCGGGTGTCAGACCCGGAAGCGGCCGACCAGCGCTTGCAGATGGGTGCCCAGGCGCGCCAACTCAGTGCTTGAGGCTGCGGTCTCTTCGCTGGCCGCCGCCGTTTGCTCGGAGATATCGCGCACATTTAGCACACTGCGGTTGATCTCTTCAGCTACGGCGCTTTGTTGTTCAGCGGCGGTAGCAATCTGCGAGTTCATCGCCTGGATGGTCGAGACGGTACGGGTGATATTACCCAGCGCGTTACCTGCCCGGCGCGTCAGTTCAACGCTGCTTTCGGTCAGCCCACGGCTGTTGTCCATGATGGTCGCCACCTGCTGGGTGCCGCTTTGCAGGCCGATGATCAACTCTTCGATCTCTTCAGTGGACTTCTGCGTGCGCTGGGCCAGGCTGCGCACTTCATCGGCCACCACGGCAAAACCACGCCCGGCCTCACCGGCACGCGCTGCTTCAATGGCTGCGTTAAGCGCCAGCAGGTTGGTTTGCTGGGCCACGGATTTGATGACGTCGAGTACGCTGCCGATCTTGTCGCTTTCGCGCTTCAGGTCGCCCATGGCCACCGTGGAATTGCCGACTTCGGTCGCCAGGCGTTCGATCTGGGCGATGGCTTCACCGACCACCTGGTCGCCTTCACGGGCCTGCTGATCGGCGGCCACGGCGGCCTCAGAAGCTTCCTCGGCATTGCGCGCCACTTCCTGCACGGTCGCAGCCATCTCGTTCATGGCGGTGGCCACCTGGTCGGTCTCGACTTTTTGGCTGTTGACCCCGGCGCTGGTCTGCTCGGTAACGGCGGACAACTGCTCGGCCGCGCTGGCGATCTGGGTGACGCCGTCGCTGATACCGCCGATCAACTCACGCAGGCCCACGGTCATGCTTTGCATGGCGCGTTGCAGTTGGCCCAATTCGTCTTGGCGGCCGGAATCCAGGTTGTGGCTCAGGTCGCCGGAGGCCACGCGCTCGGCGGCTTTGAGGGTCTGGTTCAGTGGGATGACGATTTGGCGGGTAATGGCCCAGGCGGCGACGATGCCGAAGATCAGCGCCAGCACGGTGGCGAGCAGCAACAGGTATTTGGCCTGCGCGGCATCGGTGTCACGCACGGCAGTCTGGGAGACGGTGAGTTTTTCACTGTGGCTCAGCAGGATATCGCCCTGGGCGATCATGGTTTGCAGGGCCGCAGCGCTGGCTACCTGGGCGTCGCGATACTGGCTGACCGCAGCGCGGTAGGCTTGCAGTGAGACAGCGGCTTCCTGAAGGTTGGTCTGGTATGGCGCCGGCAACTGGCCTTGCAGTTCGGTGATTTTCTTCAGGGCGTTGTCGATGGCATCCAAGGCCGGCTGTTCAGCTTCGACTTTACCGCTGTAGGTGTAGCCGCGTACCTGAAAGCGCGATTGCTGGATCAGCTTGCTCAGGTCGACCACGCTATTGAACTGGGTGACGCTGTCGCCTTGCAGCAGGTTTTTCTCAATCTCGTTGATCTTGGCGACGGCGTTGTCGGCGGTGTCGCCGAGTTTGCTGCGGGCGCCCTCACGCTTGAGGCCCGCCTGGACCATGGCGGCGAAGGCCTTTTTGTATTGGTTCAAGGCTTCCAGTTGTTGTTCGACCAGGGCTTTATCGTCAGGTTGCTCGATCAGGTCGGCGGCGGTTTTCAGGCCACTGTCCAGTTGGCCGAGCAGACCGTTGACCGCATCCGTGCCTTGTTCGCCACGGCGCATTTCAAAGTCCAGGCGCGCCAGGCGCAGGTCTTTGGTCAGGCCGCTGAGGCTGGAGATAAAGCCCAGCTTGTCGCCGCGGCTGATCACGTCGCCCAGGCCTGTCCAGCCGGTAAAGGTGATCAACAGCGTCAGGATCAACACCAACCCAAAGCCAACGCTCAGCTTGCGGTTGACGCTCACATTCCCCAGTTTCTCGGCTAACCAACGATACATGCAGCGAACTCCTCTGGAACAAGGCTTGGATTTATTCAGAGGCTATCGGCACGGGCGCAGGATTCTGTAGCGCCACATTAGGACTGCGGCGATAGGTGAGTTTTGATATCAGAACAAGCGGGCGAGCAGGGCCGTCACGGCGGTTTCAACCCGCAGGATGCGTGCGCCTAGCTGCACCGGCTGCAAACCGGCTTTGGACAGCAGGTCTACCTCATAAGGAATCCAGCCACCTTCCGGGCCAATTGCCAGCGTCACCGGTTCATCCAGCCCACGCGGGCAGGCAGGGTAATCGCCGGGATGGCCGATCAGGCCCAGGGTGCCAGCGGTCATGGCCGGCAGGCGATCTTCGACAAACGGCTTGAAGCGTTTTTCGAAAATGATCTCGGGCAGCACCGTGTCCCGCGCCTGTTCCAAACCGAGGATCAGTTGCTCGCGGACAGCCTCAGGCTCCAGGAACGGGGTTTGCCAGAAGCTTTTTTCCACCCGGTAGCTGTTGACCAGCACCACCTTCGGCACGCCCATGGCCGCTACCGTTTGCAGCACTCGGCGCAGCATTTTCGGGCGGGGCAGGGCCAGCAGCAGGGTCAAGGGCAGCTTTGGCGGCGGCGGTTGGTCGAAGCTGACTTGCAGCTCCGCTTCACCGGCGTCCAGGCGCAGCAGTTGGGCGTTGCCCATCAGCCCGCCAATACGGCCCACGCGCAGGTTGTCGCCTACGGCGGCGCGGTGGACTTCCTGCATATGCACCAGGCGCCGATCACGCAGCACCACCCGGTCGGCCGCAATAAAGTCGGCGTCTTCCAGCAGCAGCAGGTTCACGGCTGGGTCGCTGGCGGCTGGTCGTCGTCGGCAGTCTGGTCGTCCGGGTGTTCGCCACGCTTGCGGATCAAGCCGCTGAACAGGATGCCCACTTCGAACAACATCCACATCGGCACGGCGAGCAAGGTCTGGGAGAAGATATCCGGCGGCGTGAGGATCATGCCGACCACGAAGCAGCCGATGATCACGTACGGGCGGATCTTCTTCAGGTACTTGACGTCGACCACGCCGATCCACACCAGCAACACCACGGCCACCGGGATTTCGAAGGCCACGCCGAAGGCAAAGAACAACGTCATCACGAAGTCGAGGTAGCTGGTGATATCGGTCATCATCTCTACGCCGGCCGGGGTGGCGGCGGCGAAGAACTTGAAGATCAGCGGGAACACCAGGAAGTAGGCGAAGGCCATGCCGGTGTAGAACAGCAGAATGCTCGACACCAGCAACGGTACGGCGATGCGCTTCTCATGCTTGTACAGGCCCGGGGCGATAAAGCCCCAGATCTGGTGCAGGATCACCGGGATCGCCAGGAACAGCGAGACCATCATGGTCAGCTTCAACGGCGTCAGGAATGGCGACGACACATCGGTGGCGATCATCGTCGCGCCGACGGGCAGGTATTGGCGCAACGGCGTGGAAACGAAGGTGTAGATCTGCTGGGTAAAGGCGAACAGCCCGGCAAAAATGATGAAGATGGCCGCTACGCAACGCAGCAGGCGGGTACGCAGCTCGGTGAGGTGCGAGACCAGCGGCATGTGCTGGTCGTTTTCCGGTTTATCAGCGCTCATGGGGCTCGCGGCGGCAATGTAGGGTCATGGGGCGCGGGCGACGCGTCGGGCGTCGGCGCGGGCTCTGTCGGGGTGGGCTCGGCAGCAGGGGCAGGCACAGGCGCGATACTGTGCTCAACCACCGGTGGTGTAACCGGCTTGGCCGGTTCTTGCACCGGAGAAAGAATATTGCGCGCTTCTTGCTCCAACGACAGGATATGTTCGTTGTGCAATTGCCGGCGGATCTCGTCGGCGCCGATTTCCCGTTCAACTTCCTGTTTGATCGCGTTGAAACTGCGTTTCAGGCGCCCGATCCACAGGCCGGCGGTGCGTGCGGCACCGGGCAGGCGTTCCGGCCCCAGTACCAGCAGGGCCACCAGGCCGACGAGCAGCAGTTCAGAGAAGCTGATACCAAACATTAGTCAGTGCTCACGAGTCTTTGCGGGTCGGCTCTTGGACTTTTTCAGCCTGCACGTCGAAGGTGCGACGCTCGGTGATCGGCTGGGCGGCCTGCGGGTGCACAGGCTGGGCCGGTGGCACCGGATTGGCCGTCGGCTCGGTTGGCTTTTCGTCGTCGTTCATGGCCTTGCGAAAGCCCTTGATCGACTCGCCGACGTCAGTGCCGAGGTTCTTGAGTTTCTTGGTGCCGAACACCAGTACCACTACTACCAGAATGACGATCCAGTGTTTCCAGTCAAAAATGCCCATGCTGCAAATCCTCAAGTCTTAGTTATTCAGGCGGACGGGCGCGAGGCCTTCTCGGCGTGCCCGGACAAGCCGAAGCGACGGTCCAGTTCATCCAGCACGGCCTGTGGATGCTGCCCCAGTTGGGCGAGCATGACCAGGCTATGGAACCACAAGTCGGCGGTCTCATAGATTACATCGCTGCAATCACCGCTGATTTGCGCGTCCTTGGCCGCAATGATGGTCTCGACGGATTCTTCGCCGAGTTTTTCCAGAATCTTGTTCAGACCCTTGTGGTACAGGCTGGCGACGTAAGAGCTGTCGGCATCCGCGCCTTTGCGGTCTTCCAGTACCTGGGCCACACGGTTCAGGGTATCGCTCATGTTCAGTGTCCTGCCGAGTAGATAGCGTGCGGGTCTTTGAGCACCGGTTCCACGACCTTCCATTCGCCGTTCTCGAACACGCGATAAAAGCAGCTGTGGCGCCCGGTATGGCAGGCGATACCACCGATCTGTTCGACCATCAGGATCACCACGTCGGCATCGCAGTCCAGGCGCATCTCATGGAGGGTCTGCACATGCCCGGACTCTTCGCCCTTGCGCCACAGTTTGCCACGCGAACGTGACCAATAGATGGCGCGCTGCTCAGTGGCGGTGAGGCTCAGGGCCTCGCGGTTCATCCAGGCCATCATCAGCACGCGCCCGGTCTTGTAGTCCTGGGCAATGGCCGGCACCAGGCCGTCACTGTCCCACTTGATCTCGTCCAGCCAGTCTTTCATGTTCGGCTCCGGCAATTTGCGACAGTGTATAACCGGATTGGCTATCGACGCACGATCAGATAAACGCCCACGGCCACCATGATCCCGGCCGGCCAGTGGCCCAGTTGGTTCAATGGCCCGCCAATCGCTAGCATCACACCGCCCACCAGGTGCGCGGCGCCGAGCAGGCGCAGGAACCAGTCGTCCTTGCGCTTTTGCCATGGCGGCGCGGGGTCTTTGGCGTGGGGCTGGGACATGCGCTCCAGCAGGTCGCGGGTCATGTTGGCCAGGTGCGGCAATTGTTCGAACTGGCTGTGCAGGTTGCCCAGCAGGGTTTTCGGGCTGACCCGCTCGCGCATCCAGCGTTCAAGGAACGGCTGCGCGGTGTTCCACAGGTCAAGGTCCGGGTACAGCTGGCGGCCCAGGCCCTCGATGTTGAGCAGGGTTTTCTGCAGCAGTACCAACTGCGGCTGCACTTCCATGTTGAAGCGCCGCGCAGTCTGGAACAGGCGCATCAGCACCTGGCCGAATGAAATATCTTTTAACGGTTTTTCAAAGATCGGCTCGCACACGGTGCGGATCGCCGCTTCGAATTCGTTGAGCTTGGTTTCCGCCGGGACCCAGCCCGAATCGATGTGCAACTGCGCCACGCGGCGGTAGTCGCGCTTGAAGAAGGCAAACAGGTTGCGCGCCAGGTAATCCTGGTCTTCCGGGGTCAGGCTGCCGACGATGCCGCAGTCGATTGCGATGTACTGCGGGCTCCACGGGTTGACGGTGCTGACGAAGATGTTGCCCGGGTGCATGTCGGCGTGGAAGAAACTGTCGCGGAACACCTGGGTGAAGAAGATCTCCACACCGCGCTCGGCGAGCATCTTCATGTCGGTGCGCTGGTCGGCCAGGGTGGCGAGGTCGGTGACCTGCACGCCGTAGATGCGCTCCATCACCAGCACTTTGGGCCTGCACCAGTCCCAATACACTTGTGGCACATAGAGCAGCTGCGAGCCTTCGAAGTTGCGCCGCAGTTGGCTGGCGTTCGCCGCCTCGCGCAGCAGGTCGAGTTCGTCGTAGATGGTTTTTTCGTAGTCGGCGACCACGTCCACCGGGTGCAGCAGGCGCGCATCGGCGGAGAAGCGTTCGGCAGCGCGGGCGAGGATAAACAGCCATGCCAGGTCCTGGCCGATGATCGGCTTGAGGCCCGGGCGAATCACCTTCACCACCACTTCTTCGCCGGTCTTGAGCTGTGCGGCGTGTACTTGTGCGACCGAGGCCGAGGCCAGCGGCTCGACGTCGAAGCGGCTGAACACCTCGCTGATCTTCTTGCCCAATTGTGCTTCGATCAGCGCCATCGACTGTTGCGAGTCGAATGGCGGCACGCGGTCCTGCAACAGCATCAGCTCGTCGGCGATGTCTTCGGGCAGCAGGTCGCGGCGGGTCGAGAGGATCTGCCCGAACTTGATAAAAATCGGCCCCAGGTCCTGCAACGCCAGGCGCAGGCGCGCACCACGGCTCAGCTCCAGCTGCTTGCGCGGGAACCAGCGCCACGGCAGCACATAACGCACCGCCAGCAGAAACCAGGGCAGGGGCAGGGCAAACAGCAGGTCATCGAGGCGGTAGCGGATTACGACGCGCTGGATACGAAACAAACGGCGGACGGCGAGCAGCTTCATGCGTTATCGCTTGGATCAAGGGAACGGCTCAGGCGTTCGAAGCGAGCCTCGAGGCGTTCCAGGTCGATTTTGGCCTTGTCGAGTTCACGAAAGCGCGCTTGCGCTTCCCGTTGCCCGACCAGGGTGCGCGATTCTTCGCTCAGGTATTCGGCGAGGTTCTGGTTGAGGCTGGCGAAACCTTGCTGGTACCAGCGCGTGCGGCTGCGCAGGTGCCCGCTGATCAACTGGGTGGCGACGGGGCCGATCCAGCGTGACAGTTCGTACTCCCAGTCCAGCTCCAGGTCTTGCAGCACGGCGGCCAGGTCCATCAGCACCGCGCTGTCGCCTTCCAGCTCCACCTCGGGGCTGTGGAGGATAGCGGTCTTGTTGCGGCTCAGCGCCAGGTGCAACAGGCTCGAGGCCGGCGCACGCAAGGTGCAGTCGGCTTCAGCGGCCCATTGAGTAGCGAGCAGCAGGCCTTCATCGCTGGGCAGGATAAACAGCTGCACGGCGGGGCTACGGCAGTCGACGGCAATCACCTTGCCGGTCAAGTGCGCGAGCCGCGCCAGGGCGGTGCTGTCCAGGCGCAGTACACGGTTGAGGCCATGTTCGACGCTGGCGAGAAGGCCTTGCAGCAACATCAGGGCTTGATACCGCGGTGCAGGGCGACGATGCCGGAGGTCATGTTGTGGTAAGTCACGCGGTCGAAACCGGCCTCTACCATCATCGACTTCAGGGTCTCCTGATCGGGGTGCATGCGGATCGATTCGGCCAGGTAGCGGTAGCTTTCGGCGTCATTGGTGATCAGCTTGCCCATCAGCGGCATGAAGGCGAACGAGTAGGTGTCGTAGACCTTGGACATCAGTGCGTTGGTCGGCTTGGAGAACTCCAGCACCAACAGGCGGCCACCCGGCTTGAGGACGCGCAGCATCGAGCGGATCGCGTCTTCCTTGTGGGTGACGTTGCGCAGGCCGAAGGCGATGGTCACGCAGTCGAAATGGTTGTCTGGGAACGGCAGCTTCTCAGCGTCGGCCTGGACGAACTCGATATTGCCGGCCACGCCTTTATCCAGCAGGCGATCGCGGCCAACCTTGAGCATCGAACCGTTGATATCGGCCAATACCACCTGGCCGGTCGGGCCAACCAGCTTGGAGAACTTGGCGGCCAGGTCGCCCGTGCCACCGGCGATGTCCAGCACGCGGTTGCCGGTGCGTACGCCCGACAACTCGATGGTGAAGCGCTTCCACAGGCGGTGCATGCCGCCGGAGAGCACGTCGTTCATCAGGTCGTACTTGGCTGCCACGGAGTGGAACACCTCAGCGACTTTTTCCGCTTTCTGGCTTTCCGGGACGTTCTTGAAGCCGAAGTGAGTGGTGGGTTCGGCATCGCTGCCTTTGCGCTGATCAGTCATATCGCTGTCACCAAAAGAGAATGCGGGACATGATAATCCCCAAGGCCTACTTTGTCTTGGCAAGGCTGAAGGTAAGATAGGCGCTCACCGAGACCTTTTGCCGCATGGCAGGTGTTCTGAGTCGTTATAAAGAGGAGTCATTGCAATGGCCCGTATTACCGTTGAACGTGCACATTCCCTGGGCAAGGAAGGCGCCCGGGCGAAGGCCGAGAAGTTGGCGCACAAACTCAGGGAACAATATGGCCTGGAGCCTTCATGGTCGGGCGACACCCTGAACCTCAAGCGGTCGGGGGTCAAAGGCACGGTGTTAGTGGCGGATGATTCACTGCGCATTGATGTGGAACTTGGCCTGTTGATGTCGGCCATGAGTGGCACGATCAAGTCCGAAATCGAGAAAGCCCTGGATAAAGCGCTGGCCTGACGCTGGTGTTCTTAGGGTGCCGATTCTAATTTTAAACCCTACTTTGTGCCCAAGCCCTCAACTCTTGCGGGCCGTCCTCCACCCTATTTTGCGTGAGGTGCACCATGGCCAAAGTTATTTTGAAGAAAAAAATCGACATTCAGACCACCACCCTGAGTGAGGTTAAAAGCTATGCCCGCAAGATCTGGCTGGCAGGTCTTGGTGCCTATGCCAAGGTCGGCAGCGAGGGCGGCGAGTACTTCAAGGAGCTGGTAAAGAGCGGTCAACATGTTGAAAGTAAAGGTAAAAAAGTTGTAGTTGAACAACTTGATGCTGCCAACAGTCAGATTGACCAAGTAAAGAGTAACGTCTCCAGCGTCAAAGGCCTGGTTGAAGTTCAACTGGATAAAGTTGAAAAAGCTTTTGATACTCGTGTCGGCAGTGCCTTGAATCGGATCGGCATTGCGTCTAAACATGACGTGGAGACACTCTCTGCTAAGCTCGAAGAGCTGACGGCATTGCTCGAACGTGTCGCGCGTAAACACTAAGGAGACATCGGGATGGCTGTTAAAAAGACTACTCAGAAAGAAGGCAGCTCGTGGGTCGGGAAAGTTGAAGAATATTCCCGCAAAATCTGGCTCGCTGGTTTAGGCGTGTACTCGAAGATCGACAGTGACGGCAGCAAACTCTTCGAGACATTGGTTAAAGACGGCGAGAAGGCCGAGAAGTTGACCAAGAGCACGGTTGGTAAAAAAGTAGAAGCTGCCAAGGCCAGTGCGGGTTCCGCCAAGTCGAGCATTTCTGATACGTGGGGCAAGTTGGAAGAAACTTTCGACAAACGCCTCAACAGTGCTATTTCGCGACTGGGCGTGCCGAGCAAGGCTGAGTTGAAAACGCTGCACAGCAAGGTCGATACCCTGACCAAGCAAATCGAAAAACTCACTGGCGCCAAAGTGGCTCCAGCGAAGACTGCGGCAGCAAAGCCTGCTGCAAAACCAGCAGCCAAGCCCGCGGCTAAAACTGCGGCTGCAAAACCCGCTGCTAAAACGGCTGCCAAGCCTCTGGTTAAAGCTGCCGCCAAGCCGGCTGCTAAACCAGCGGCCAAGGCTCCAGCCAAGCCTGCTGCAAAACCGGCTGCCAAGCCTGCCGCTAAAACTGCTGCCGCCAAACCAGCCACCAAGCCTGCCGCTAAGCCAGTGGCCGCTAAAGCAGCCGCGAAACCTGCGGCTAAACCGGCTGCCAAGGTCGCTGCAAAACCTGCCGCTAAACCCGCTGCGGCCAAACCAGCAGCCAAGCCAGCCGCTGCGAAACCAGCAGCCAAGCCTGCAGCAAAACCTGCCGTGGCCAAAAAGCCTGCGGCGGCGAAGAAGCCAGCAACGCCAAAGCCCGCTGCAGCAGCCAAGCCAGCAACGCCGGCGGCTTCCACAGCCAACTCGGTATCCGCACCGTCGCACGCGGCTGCTGCCTCGACTGTAACGCCGGTAACCCCGACGCCATCCAGTCAGTCCTGATTTTTCGAGGACAAAAAATGCCCGACCTGCAGAGGTCGGGCTTTTTTATGGCGCCCTTATCAACACCCTAGTTCCAATGTGGGAGCGGGCTTGCTCGCGAATACGAAGTATCAGCTTGCACATGCATCAACTGACGCACCGCTTTCGCGAGCAAGCCCGCTCCCACACTTTCAATCCGGGTTATCCAGATATTTCAGTGCGAATTTCTCGGTCGCCTGCCGCGCCGTCGGCAGCAGATGCGGCGCCACCAGCATTATGATCTGGTAAACCACCACCTGCACCTCGCCCTCACGGTCGAGAATCCGCTGGTAATCCAGGGAAAACAGCAACGTCAGGGTGATCTGCTCCACCAGTTGCCCCAGCGCCTGGGTGCCACTGACCAACTGCCCCGATGCTTTCAACCGCGCAAGCAATGATGCCAGTGTTCGTTTAAGCGCCGTAAGCAGGCTTCGAATGCCCTTGGCCAGTTTCGGCAAACGCCCGGCCAGGTTCGACAGGTCCTGGAACAGAAACCGGTAGTGGGCCATGCGCTCGACAATCAGGTGCAGGAACAGCCAGTAATCTTCGGCCTCCAGTTGCGCATCGGCGGGGGGGTCGAGCAAGGGCGCCAACTCGCATTGAAAGCGCTCGAACAGCCCGAGCACCAACGGCTCCTTGCCGTGGAAGTGGTAGTAGAGGTTGCCGGGGCTGATCCCCATTTCATTGGCCACCTCCATGGTCGACACGTTCGGCTCGCCCTTGTGGTTGAACAACTGCAGGGCACATTCAAGGATACGGTCGCGCGTCTTCATCCAGTCTTCTTAATCTGATCGTTGAGCTCAACGCACTCGCACGTAAGTGCCCGGCGCTGCTTCCATCGGTGGGTAATTCTGGTTGCCCAGGGCGGTGAGGGTTTCGCGTTGTACGCCCGAGCGCTGCTGGATCCACTCCAGCCACTGCGGCCACCAACTGCCTTCGACGTGATGGGCGTCGTAGTACCAGGCGCGCGGGTCGCTGCTCAGCTTGAGGTTTTCGACGTAGTTGGCCTTGGGGTTGCCCGGCGGGTTGAGGATGCTCTGGATATGCCCGCTGTTGGACAGCACAAAGCGCCGCTCGCCGCCCAGCAGTTGGGTGGAGCGATACACCGCGTCCCACGGCGTGATGTGGTCGTTGATCCCGGCCACGCTGAAGCTGTCCACCGTGACCTTGCGCAAGTCGATAGGTGTGCCGCACACCTCCAGCCCGCCGGGGTGGCTCAGGGGGTTGTGCTTGAAGAAGTCCAGCAGGTCGCCGTGCAAGGCGGCGGGCAGGCGCGTGTTGTCGTTGTTCCAGTACAGGATGTCGAAGGCGGGCGGCTCCTTGCCCAGCAGGTAATTGTTGATCCAGTAGCTCCAGATCAGGTCGTTGGGGCGCATCCAGGCAAACACCTTGGCCATGTCGCGGCCGTCCAGCACGCCTTGCTGGTAGGAGCGGCGCTTGGCGGCCTCCAGGGTTTGCTCATCCGCGAACAAAGTAGCCGGGCTGTCGATCTGGCTGTCCAGCAGGCTTACCAGGTAACTGGCGCTGGAGATGCGCCGCAACTGGCGCTTGGCTTGCAGGTGGCCTTGCAGGGCGGCGATGGTCAGGCCACCGGCGCAGGCGCCCATCAGGTTGACCTCGCGGGCGCCGGTGATCGCCCGGCACACGTTGAGTGCTTCTTCCAGCGCCGCTACGTAGGTGGACAGGCCCCATTCACGATGGCGCACGTCCGGGTTGCGCCAACTGACCATGAACGTCTGCAGCCCGTTTTTCAGCGCGTACTGCACAAAGCTGTTAGCCGGGCTCAGGTCGAAGATGTAGTACTTGTTGATTTGCGGCGGCACCACCAGCAGCGGCTTGGCGTACTGTTTTTCGCTCATGGGCTTGTACTGGATCAACTCCAGCAGCTCGTTGCGAAACACCACCGAGCCGGGCGTGGTCGCCACCGTCTTGCCGACTTCGAAGGCGTGCTTGCTGACCTGGCGCGGCAGCCCATTGTTGTGCAACAGGTCTTCGAACAAGTTGCTCACGCCGCGCACTACGCTGTTACCGCCGGAGTTGAGCAGTTCTTTGATCGCCAGCGGGTTGAGCAGGGTGTTGGAGGGTGAGACTGCATCGTTGAGCAAGGAAAAAGCGAAGTGCGCGCGGGCCCGGTCATCGGCGTTCAGGCTACTGTCATCGATCCAGTGACGCGTCTGTTTCTGCCAGCTCAGATAGGCCTGCAAGCTGCGCCGGTACAGTGGGTTGAGCGTCCAGGTGGGGTCTGTGAAGCGACTGTCCCTGGGGTTGGGTTCATGCACGGTTTCACCCAGCAGCACGCGGCCCAGTTGGCCGCCCAGCGCCAGGGCATGACGGGCGGTATGCACAGGGTTGCGCAAACCATGGGCGGCCACGCTGCGCAGGGTCGACAGCAGATCCCGCCCCCTGAGACCGGTGATCGCATTTTGTGCATTGATGAACGCAGCAGGGGTGGGCGCCGGGTTCGTCACGGGTCTTTCTCGCATGAGCCAACACTCCTTCGTCAAGGCAACAACAGGCACGCCAATTCAGAACCATAGTCGGTTCCTGGCAAGTTGCGCGGTGGTGTGGTCCTTCACACCGCCGGGCGCGGATGTATCACGGCGCGCAGGCGCTCCTCCTCGAGAAACTTCATGATGATCGGCGCCACGGCTTCGGCCCGAGTGATCAGGAACAGGTGGCCATCATCGATGATGTGCAACTGCGCGTTGGGAATACGCCAGGCGAGCAGGCGCATGTTGATCAGCGGGATCAGCGGGTCATCGTCCCCGGCCAGCACCAGGGTGGGCTGGCGGATCTTGTGCAGCCAATGAATGCTGGTCCAGCCCACCCCGGCGAACAGCTGCCAGTAGTAACCCAGCTTGCCGGCCGAGCGTACTTTGCTCGCGTGTTCGGCGGCCAGGTTCGAATCGCGGCGAAACGAACCGCCATAAATCATCGGTGCAATGCGCACCACGTGGGATGGCTGGATATAGCGCCGGGGGCTGGCCATCAGCCACAGCACTTTCGGTTTGCCCGGCACCATAAAGGCCCCGGCAGCCGTCGCCGCCAGGATCAGCTTCTTGCAGCGTTCCGGGTAGTCATAGGCGAACTGCTGCGCCAGCGCCCCGCCCCAGGACACACCCACCGCGTTCACCTGGCCGTAGTCGAGGTAATCGAGCATGCGTGCGGTAAGTTTGGCCAGGCCAGGGAAGCGATAAGGTCGCTTAGGCGTCGATGAACCACCGACACCGGGCACGTCGAAGGCGATCACTTCCAGATCCGGGTCCAAGGCCTGGACGAACGGAAACACCAACTCAAGGTTGGCGCCAATGCCGTTGAAAATCAGCAACGGCGTCAAGTGAGGCTTGCCCGGGCGTACCGCCGTGCGGATGGTCTGGCCATCCAGGTCGATGGTACGGAAGATGAACGGTTGCGGCATGCTCAAGCCCTGTGAAGTGTTACAGGAGGAATACGCTCCAATCTACCGCTCATGTACATAGGTACCTGGCGCCGCTTCGGCTGCGGCATAGGTTTTATTGCCTAATGTCGCCGGTGCTTTTTTCAATTTGCCCGCCCGCTCCGCCTGCCACACTTGCCAATGCAACCACCATGAATCGGTGTGCTTGGTCGCATTTTCCTGCCACTCAAGCGGCTTGCCCGCCAGGCCTTCGCCGGTCTGGTAGCGCGCCTTGGGGTTGCCCGGTGGGTTGAGGATGCTCTGGATATGCCCGCTGCTGGACAGCACAAACTCCACCTTGCCGCCAAACAATTGCGCCGACTTGTAGCAGGACTGCCACGGCGTGATGTGATCGTTGGTGCCGGCCAGGGAGTAGATATCGGCGGTGACCTGCTTGAGGTCGATGGGCGTGCCGCACACTTCCAGGGCGTTGGCGCGTACCAATGGGTTGTTCTTGAACAGTTCGATCAGGTCGCCATGGAACGCTGCCGGCAAGCGTGTGGTGTCGTTGTTCCAGAACAGGATGTCGAACACCGGTGGCTCGTTGCCCAGCAGGTAATTATTGACCCAGTAGTTCCAGATCAGGTCGTTGGGGCGCATCCAGGCGAATACCTTGGCCATGTCGCGGCCCTCCAGCACGCCTGCCTGGTACGAATGGCGCTTGGCCGCTTCCAGCGTCTGCTCGTCCACAAACAGCGCCACCTGGGTATCCAGGGTAGTGTCCAGCACGCTTACCAGCAGGGTCAGGGCGTTGACCTTCTTCTCTCCCAGCGCCGCGTAGTGGCCCAGCAGCGCCGTGCAGGTGATGCCACCGGAGCAGGCAGCGAGCATATTCACGTCCTTGCTACCGGTAATCGCCGTGACCACATCGACCGCTTCCTTGAGCGCCTCGATATAGGTCGACAGCCCCCATTCGCGCTGGGCCTTGGTGGGGTTGCGCCAACTGATGATAAAAGTCTGTTGCCCATTGCGCAGGCAGAAGCGCGCCAGGCTCTTATCCGGGCACAGGTCGAATACATAGAATTTGTTGATTTGCGGTGGCACTACCAGCAGTGGGCGCTCGTGTACCTGCTCGGTGATGGGCTTGTACTGGATCAGCTCCAGCACATCGTTGCGAAACACCACCGCGCCTTCGCTGGTGCCCAGGGTCTTGCCGACTTCAAAGGCGCCCATGTTGACCTGGCTGGGCATGCCGCCGTTGTGCACCATGTCCTTGGCCAGGTGGGACAAGCCATCGAGCAGGCTTTTACCGCCGGTTTCAAAGAAGCGTTTGACCGCCGCCGGGTTGGCCGCGCTGTTGGTGGGGGCCATGGCTTCGGTCATCAGGTTGATCACGAAGTGGCCGCGGCTGATGTCGTGTGCCGACAGGTTGCTGTCGTCGATCCAGTCGTGAAGTTCCTTGCGCCACGCCAGGTAAGTCTGCAGATAACGTTTGTAGAGCGGGTTCTGGCTCCAGGCCGGGTCGTTGAAGCGACGGTCGTCGCCCTCGGGTACCAGTGGGGATTTGCCGAGCATCACATTCTTCAATTCGACGCCAAAATGGGCGACGTGCTTGACGCTGTGCAACGGTTGCTTGATGGCTTGGGTCAGCACCATCCTGGCCGAGGCCAATAAATCCTTTTTGCGTAACGCGATGATCGGGTTCAGCCCCAGGGTGTTTTCCGAGGCCTGGCGTTTCAAGTCATCGTTATTCTTGTTACTCATCTACGACGCTCCATTGTCCGAAAGACGAGTACCGGGTACCGCTGTGCACCCAATTTCGATACACAACACAAGCCTGGTACTGCGACTCGGGTGACCGTTGATACCACATCGTCAAATGCAGGGAACTTGCCAGTTCCATTGGTTACCCGAGTTTATTTTTTTTCGCAAGCGGGCCAATCATTGGCCACGCGACAGGGCATTCAAGCAGATGAAATTAGAAAATGCGTTCTAAACAGCAAGACGCCTGGGCTAGAGCATCAGCCGCACGACCGACTGACTCGGGTCGCGGGTTTTTCCGGCCGCTTTGAGCTCGGCGAGGTAGTCGGCCCACAGCGCCTCCTGACGTACGGCCAACTGGTAGAGGTAGTCCCAGGTGAACAGCCCGCTGTCATGGCCGTCGTCGAAGGTCAATTTCAGTGCGTACTGGCCGGCCGGTTCCAGCTTGATCAACCGCACGTTGAGTTTGCCGAATTGCAGAATGGGTTTGCCGTGGCCCTGGACCTCGGCGGAAGGTGAATGCACTCGCAGGAATTCGGCGGGTAGTTGATAGGTTTCGTCTGGCCCGTAGGTGAGGCCGAGGGTGTTGGAGGTTTTGTGCAGGTTTACAGCAGTAGGAAACTTGGCCATATGAGGTGCTCCTGAATAAACCGGCTTGAAAATGTGGGAGGGGGCTTGCTCCCGATAGCGGTGGATCAGTCAGCTTATCTGTAGCTGACCCACTGCAATCGGGGGCAAGCCCCCTCCCACATTTGAAGCAAAGCAGTTCTATGTGAGGCTTACAGGATATAACGAGACAGATCTTCGTTCTGCGCCAATTCACCCAGGTGACTGTTGACGTAGTCGGCATCGATCATGATCGCTTCGCCATTCTGCGCACCGGCCATGTCGCCGGCACTGAACGACACTTCCTCAAGCAGGCGCTCAAGCAAGGTGTGCAGGCGACGGGCACCGATGTTCTCGGTCTTCTCGTTGACCTGCCAGGCGATTTCCGCCAGGCGCTTGATACCGTCCGGCTGGAACTCGATGCCCAGGCCCTCGGTTTTCAGCAACTCACGGTACTGCTCGGTGAGCGATGCGTGAGGTTCGCTGAGGATGCGCTCGAAGTCGCCCGGGGTCAGCGCCTTGAGTTCCACGCGAATCGGCAGGCGGCCTTGCAGCTCGGGCACCAGGTCGCTTGGCTTGCTCAGGTGGAAGGCGCCGGAGGCGATAAACAGGATGTGGTCAGTCTTGACCATGCCCAGCTTGGTGTTGACGGTGCAGCCCTCGATCAGCGGCAGCAGGTCGCGCTGCACGCCTTCGCGGGACACATCGACGCCACCGGAGTTGCCGCGCTTGGCCACCTTGTCGATCTCGTCGATAAACACGATGCCATGCTGCTCGACTGCTTCCAGCGCCTTGGCCTTGAGTTCTTCCTCGTTGACCAGGCGCCCGGCTTCTTCGTCGCGCACCAGCTTGAGTGCTTCCTTGACCTTGAGCTTGCGGCTTTTCTTCTTGCCCTTGCCCATGTTGGCGAACAGGTTCTGCAGCTGGCTGGTCATTTCTTCCATGCCAGGCGGGGCGGAGATATCCACGCCAGACACTTCGGCCACTTCGATCTCGATTTCCTTGTCATCCAGCTGGCCTTCACGCAGGCGCTTGCGGAACAGCTGGCGAGTGTTGGAATCCGAGGCCGGTGCGGCGTCTTCGTTGAAGCCCATGCGTGCCGGTGGCAGCAGGGCGTCGAGGATACGTTCTTCTGCGGCGTCTTCGGCGCGGTGGCTGACCTTGGTCACTTCCTGTTCGCGCAGCATCTTTAGGGCGGCGTCAGCCAGGTCACGAATGATCGACTCGACGTCGCGGCCCACATAGCCGACTTCGGTGAATTTGGTCGCTTCGACCTTGATGAACGGTGCATTGGCCAACTTGGCCAGGCGCCGGGCGATTTCGGTTTTACCCACGCCGGTCGGGCCGATCATCAGGATGTTCTTTGGCGTGACTTCAACGCGCAGTTCTTCCGGCAGTTGCATCCGGCGCCAGCGGTTGCGCAGCGCGATGGCTACGGCGCGCTTGGCATCGTCCTGGCCGATGATATGGCGATTGAGTTCATGGACGATTTCGCGGGGGGTCATGGACATAGTGTCTGGCGGCCTCAAGCGGGAATAAGCCTAGGGCTTATTCGGCGAGGTCCTGCTCCTCAATGGTCTGGTTGTGGTTGGTGAACACGCAGATATCGCCGGCGATACCCAGGGCAGTCTCGACGATTTCCCGGGCCGACAGGTCGGTTTTCTTCAGCAGCGCACTGGCCGCCGCTTGGGCGTAGCCACCGCCGGAACCCATAGCGATCAGGCCATGTTCGGGCTCAACCACGTCACCGTTGCCGGTGATGATCAAAGAAGCGTCTTTGTTCGCGACGGCGAGCATGGCTTCCAGGCGGCTGAGGGAGCGGTCGGTGCGCCATTCTTTGGCAAGTTCGACAGCGGCGCGTACCAGGTGGCCCTGGTGTTTCTCAAGCTGGCCTTCAAAGCGTTCGAAGAGGGTAAAGGCGTCGGCGGTAGCACCTGCGAAGCCGGCAAGCACTTGGCCGTGGTACAGGCGGCGCACTTTTTTCGCGTTGCCTTTCATCACGGTGTTGCCAAGGGAAACCTGGCCGTCGCCGCCCATGACAACTTTGCCGTGGCGACGTACTGAAACGATGGTGGTCAAGGGGAGAGTCTCCACGCAGCGGGGCGAAAATGCCCTGATGGAAACTGATATGGGGGTGGTGCAGATGATTTCAAGCGTAGAGGGCGACGGCGGACGAGTGGTGTTTATTGGTCTGACACCTATTCAAGAACACCGTAAAACCAAATGTGGGAGGGGGCTTGCTCCCGATTGCGGACTGTCAGCCAATGAATAGGTTGACTGATACACCGCTATCGGGGGCAAGCCCCCTCCCACATTAGCCCTGCTATGCCTTCGAAATCAGCGGCTCTGGCGTTGTTGTAACAACAGGTTGCTAAACCCGGCCCCGGCCAATTGTTTCTGCGCCACGGTCAGCTGTTCACGGTTGCTGAACGGCCCTACCAGTACGCGATACCAGGTCGCTTCCTTCACAGTGCCGGACTCAACCGTCACCGCCTGGCCCAACAGGATGATCTGCGCACGCACACGATCGGCATCCGCTTGTTTCGGGAACGAGCCCGCCTGCAGGAAGAACTTGGTCACCGGCGCGGCCTTGGTGGCGGCCACTGGCGGCGCTGGCGGAGGAGTGATCCCGGCCAACGCGGCCTGGGCACGCGCCGTGTCGATTTTCGCCGCTTCCGCTGGGGTCACTGGCGTGGTCGGCACTTGTGGCGTCGGCAGGGTTTTCTCCGGCACGGCGTCAGGTGGCACGATCACTTCCGATTCCGGCAGCAAGGTATAGAAGTCGTACTTCGGCTTCACCGGTGCCGTCGGGCTCGGCGCAGTCTTGTTGGCTTCGGCCATTTTCGTGGCCTTCTGCTGCTCTTGCTTGACCCGTTTGACGTCATCGCCCTTGCCCGGGTCGAGCTTCATCAGGAACACGATAAACGCGCCGACCGTGAGGCCGATGGCCATCCACAACCACCCCGGGATAGGTTGCTTCGCCGGTGCCTGGTAGCGACTGGCGCCGCGCTTGGGTGCAGGTTTTTTCTTGGCAGCCAACTTACATACGCTCCAGAGTTTCCAGGCCCAAGAGTTCCAGGCCTTGCTTGAGGGTGCGTCCAGCCAGGGCGGCGAGGCGCAGGCGACTTTGTTTCTGGGCTTCGTCGTCGGCGGTGAGGATCGGGCAGTTCTCGTAGAAACTGGAGAACAACCCGGCCACTTCGTACAAATAGGTGCACAGGATATGCGGTGTGCCTTTCTCGCCAACGCTGTTCAGCACTTCGCCGAACTGCGCGAGCTTGGCGGCCAGTTCCTGTTCATGGGCGGCGTCCAGCACGATGTGGCCTTCCACTTCGCTGAAGTCCTTGCCCAGCTTGCGGAACACACCGGCCACGCGGGTGTAGGCGTACAACAGGTACGGCGCGGTGTTGCCTTCGAAGTTGAGCATCAGTTCGAAGTTGAAGCTGTAGTCGCTGGTGCGGTGCTTGGACAGGTCGGCGTATTTCACCGCGCCAATGCCTACCACGCGGGCGATGTTGCGCAGGTCGGCCTCGGCCAGCTCCGGGTTCTTTTCCTTCACCAGGTTGTAGGCGCGTTCCTGGGCTTCGTTCAGCAGGTCGATCAGCTTCACGGTGCCGCCGTCGCGGGTCTTGAACGGGCGGCCATCGGCGCCGTTCATGGTGCCGAAGCCCATGTGTTCCATGTGCATCGGGTGGGTGACGAAACCGGCGCGACGGGCCACTTCGAACACTTGCTGGAAGTGCAGGGCCTGGCGCTGGTCGACAAAGTACAGCGCACGGTCGGCCTTGAGCACGCCGCTGCGGTAACGCACGGCGGCCAAGTCGGTGGTGGCGTAGAGGTAACCGCCATCGGCCTTGACGATGATCACCGGCAGCGGCTCGCCGTCGGCGGTCTTGAATTCTTCGAGGAACACGCACTGCGCGCCGTTGCTTTCGACCAGCAGGCCCTTGGCCTTGAGGTCGTTGACCACGTTGATCAGGTCGTCGTTGTAGGCGCTTTCGCCCATTACGTCGGCCATGGTCAGTTTGACGTTGAGCAGCTCGTAGATTTCCTGGCAGTGGGACAGCGAGATGTCACGGAAGCGCGACCACAGCTCCAGGCATTCCTTGTCACCGGCCTGCAGCTTGACCACCAGGCCGCGGGCGCGGTCGGCGAATTCTTCGGATTCGTCGAAACGCTTCTTGGCGGCGCGGTAGAAGTTTTCCAGGTCCGACAGCTCGTTGCTGGTGATCGGGTTTTCCTGCAGGTAGGCCATCAGCATGCCGAACTGGGTGCCCCAGTCGCCTACGTGGTTCTGACGGATCACGGTGTCGCCGAGGAATTCCAGCACCCGTGCCACGCCGTCGCCGATGATGGTGGAGCGCAGGTGGCCAACGTGCATTTCCTTGGCCAGGTTCGGTGCCGACAGGTCAATGGCCACGCGCTGCAGCGGGCCGGCCTTGCGCACGCCGATCCTGGCGTCGGCCAGGGCCGCGTCCAGGCGCGACGCCAGGGCCTGGGTGTTCTGGAAGAAGTTGATGAAGCCAGGGCCGGCGATTTCGGCCTTGGTCACACTCTCGTCGGCCGGCAGCGCGGCAATGATTTTTTCCGCCAGGTCGCGCGGTTTCATCCCGGCCGGCTTGGACAGCATCATCGCGATATTGCTGGCGAAGTCGCCGTGGGTCTTGTCGCGGGTGTTCTCCACCTGGATCGCCGGCGACAGGCCTTCAGGCAACACACCTTCGTTGACGAGTTGGGTGAGGGCTTGTTGGATCAGCTGGCGAATGGTGTCTTTCATGGTGTTCTCTTTCGACCGCATGCGGCGGCGCGCGATGCGCAGGTGGAAAAACTGGGCATTATCCGTGGCGAGGGCGGGCTTGCCAACCGTTCCGGACCTGTGGAGCGTTTTAAGGTCTGTAGGGGCGAGCTTGCTCGCGAAAATCGTTAACGATAACGCGGGCTTTCTGGTTTAACGCGCAGCTCTGGAGTTTTTCGCGAGCAAGCTCGCTCCTACAGTGGCTTGTGGATCAGTACAGGTCCACCGGGTCCACATCCAACGACCATCGCACTTGCCGGCCGCTGGGCATTTGCTCCAGCTCAAGCATCCAGCTACTTAATAGTCGATGCAGCGGCGCACGCGAGGTTGCCTGCAAGAGTAGCTGAGCGCGATAACGTCCGGCGCGACGTTCCATAGGCGCGGGCACCGGGCCGAGTAGCTCGATGCCACTCAAGCCCAGTTCACCGAGCAAACGTTCGGCAACGCTGCAGGCTTCATCGAGAAACCCTTCGGCCTGGCCCGGCTTGTGGGCTTCGGCGCGCAGCAACGCGAGGTGCGCGAAGGGCGGCAGGCCAGCCGCACGGCGTTCACTCAAGGCCTGCTCGGCGAAGGCAAAGTAACCTTGTTCTGTCAGTTGAATCAGCAGCGGGTGGTCGGCCAAGTGCGTCTGGATAATCACCTTGCCCGGCTCTTCGGCCCGCCCGGCCCGGCCTGCCACCTGCACGATCAACTGCGCCATGCGTTCGCTGGCGCGGAAATCCCCGGAGAACAGCCCGCCGTCGGCATCCAGGATCGACACCAGGGTCACCCGTGGGAAGTGATGCCCCTTGGCGAGCATCTGCGTGCCCACCAGGATGCACGGCTGGCCTTTCTGGATGGTGGTAAACAGCTGGTTCATGGCGTCTTTGCGTGACGTGCTGTCGCGGTCTACCCGCAGCACCGGGTAATCCGGAAACAGAATGCCCAGGCGCTCTTCGGCGCGCTCGGTGCCGGCCCCCACCGGGCGCAGGTCCACCTTGCCGCACTGCGGGCAGTGGCGTGGCACCCGTTCTACGTGGCCGCAGTGGTGGCAACGCAGTTCGCCGTGGCGCTGGTGCACGGTCATGCGCGCATCGCAGCGCTCGCATCCGGACATCCAACCGCAGTCATGGCACAGCAGCGTCGGGGCAAAACCACGGCGATTGAGAAACACCAGGACCTGCTGGCCGGCGGCGAGGGTCTGGCCGATCGCCTGTTGCATCGGCCCGGAAATACCGCTGTCCAGCGGGCG
The DNA here is from genome assembly GCF_016405635.1 of Pseudomonas sp. MF6755. Classification (NCBI taxonomy): domain Bacteria; kingdom Pseudomonadati; phylum Pseudomonadota; class Gammaproteobacteria; order Pseudomonadales; family Pseudomonadaceae; genus Pseudomonas; species Pseudomonas sp. MF6755. The sequence goes on along the minus strand of NZ_JAEKDA010000004.1, from coordinate 274,411 downwards.
ACTTTTCACGTCCAGGCGCAAGAAGCGCGGTTGCTTGGCGCCGCCGGCGCGTTCGTTCAGTCGTAGCAGCCCGTAACGGCCGGTGTAGGCGTTGTGCAGGCTTTCCAGGGAGGGTGTTGCCGAGCCCAGCACAATCGGAATGTCTTCCTGGCGTGCGCGCACCAGCGCCAGGTCGCGTGCGTGGTAGCGCAGGCCTTCCTGCTGTTTATAGGAGCCGTCGTGCTCCTCGTCGATGATGATCAGCCCAGGGTTTTTCATCGGCGTGAACAGCGCCGAACGGGTGCCGATAATGATGTCGGCCTCGCCGTCCCGCGCCGCCAGCCACGACTCCAGGCGCTCACGGTCATTGACCGCCGAGTGCACCAGGGCGATGCGGGCGTTGAAGCGCTGCTCGAAACGCGCCAGGGTCTGTGGGCCCAGGTTGATCTCGGGGATCAGCACCAGTGCCTGCTTGCCGGCCTGCAGGGTTTCGCGGATCAATTGCAAATACACTTCGGTCTTGCCGCTGCCCGTGACCCCAGCCAGCAGGAAGGCGTGGAAACTGTCGAACCCAGCGCGGATCGCCTCGTATGCGGCGCGTTGCTCAGGGTTCAGCGGCAACTCCGGCTGGGCCAGCCAGTGTTCGTGGCGCGGGTCTGGGGCGTGCTTGCGGATTTCCACCTGCACCAGGCCCTTGGCCAGCAGCAGGTCGAGGCTGTCCTTGCTCAGCATCAGCTTGCTTAATAGCTGATGGGCGACGCCGTGGGGGTGCTGGGCCAAGGTGGCCAGGGCTTCACGCTGGCGCGGGGCGCGGGCGATACGCGGGTCGTCGAGTCGCGCGCCGGGCACCATCGACCAGAAACGTTCCTGGCGCGCTTCGGCCAGTTCACCCTGGCGCAGTAGCACCGGCAGCGCCCAGCTCAAGGTGTCGCCCAAGCTGTGCTGGTAATACTGCGCGGTCCACAGGCACAGCTTGAACAGCTCGGGCGGCAGCGGTGGCGTGGTGTCGAGGATGGCTATGGCGGGCTTGAGCTTTTCGGCGGGCACTTCGCTGTGATCGGTAACTTCCACCAGGATGCCGATCATCTCCCGCCGCCCAAATGGCACACGCACACGCATGCCCGGCTGCAACTGCGCCCGCAGCACGCCAACCGGAGCCCGGTAATCGAACAGGCGGCGCAGGGGCGAGGGCAGGGCGAGGCGCAAAATGGCGTCGGGCACGCGAGGGGTCTCATATATAAAGGCGGGCGATGGTGCAGGGGCGGGAGCCTAGCAGACGAGGGGGGGCTTGGGTATGCCTCGCTTTTCTGATGAAAGGCGCTTTTATCTTTACAAGCAAATAGTGTCGCCGCTTGCGCGTTTAAAAAGGTCTGGTAGAATCCGCGGCCTAATTACGTGCGGTATTCGACAATAGTGTCGAGTGGCGGCACGCTAGCCCGAGGAAGTGCCATGAAAGCCGATATCCATCCAGCGTACGAAACCATCGAAGTCACCTGCAGCTGCGGCAACAAGTTCGAAACTCGTTCGAACCTGTGCAAGCCACTGGGTACTGACGTATGCAACGAGTGCCACCCGTTCTACACCGGTAAGCAGAAAACTCTGGACACCGGCGGCCGTGTACAGCGCTTCGCAGATCGCTTTGGTGCTTTCGGCAAGAAGCCTGCTGCTACTCCAGCAGAGTAAGGTTCAAGAGCCTTATGGGCTTTTACCCGCTGTTGAAAAAGGCGTCCCTTGTGGGCGCCTTTTTTGTGCCTGGGATTTGGCTCGCGACTGCCCAGGCCGAAGTATTCTGCCCCGCGCCAGCATCTATGGTCGAAGTCTCGGTGCAGCGTGTGGTGGACGGCGACACCGTACGCCTCAAGGATGGCCGCAGCGTGCGCATGATCGGCCTCAATGCGCCGGAAACCGGCAAGAAGGGCCGCACTGACGAGCCGTTTGCCGTCGCCGCTCGCCAACGTTTACAGGCGTTGGTGCAGGCCAGTGGTGGGCGTGTCGGTCTGGTGCCTGGGCGCGAAGGCAAGGATCACTACGGTCGCACCCTGGCGCACCTCTACGGCGCCAACGGCGAGAATCTGGAAGTGCAATTGCTGGTCGAGGGCCTGGGTTTCCAGGTGGGCGTCGCGCCGAATGTGGACCTGGTCGCCTGCCAGCAGGCGGCCGAAAACAGTGCTCGCCAAGCGCGGCTCGGCCTATGGCGCCAATCGCCAGTGCAAACCGTGGCGCAACTGGAGCGCTCCGGGTTTGCGCTGGTCACTGGCCGGGTCAGCAAGATCGAGCGCAATCGCGGTGGAATCTGGATCGAATTGCAGGGTTCATTGGTATTACGCATTGCACCCGATCTGGTCAGTCGATTCGATGCGGCGCTGCTCGAGGGTCTGCAAGGCCGCATTATCGAAGCGCGTGGGTGGGTGCAGGATCGCTCCCGCCGCGGTGGCCTGAAAAAAGGCCAGTCACGCTGGCTGCTGCCATTGACCGATCCTGGCATGTTGAAATCGACGTCTTGAATAAAAAATTGTAGACATTTTTTATTTCGATTGTGAACAGTTGCAGCCCTTGTGTCCCGTGGCTCTTGGCCAAAAGTCGTAGCCCAGGGCCCTTGACACCTGTGACTGCCCAGTCTTGTAGGGACTTTGCGACACGCGTATCCTCGGCGGTCCGTCGACCAACAGTAAAAGCGGAATGCCGATATGTCTGATTTGAAAACTGCCGCTCTCGAATACCATGCCCATCCTCGTCCAGGAAAGCTGAGTGTAGAGCTCACCAAAGCCACTGCCACCGCTCGCGACCTGTCGCTGGCCTACAGCCCTGGTGTTGCCGAGCCCGTACGTGAAATCGCCCGTGACCCAGAGCTGGCGTACAAGTACACCGGCAAAGGCAACCTGGTTGCAGTGATTTCCGATGGCACCGCGATCCTTGGCCTGGGTAACCTCGGCCCGTTGGCTTCCAAGCCAGTCATGGAAGGTAAAGGCGTGCTGTTCAAGCGCTTTGCCGGCATCGACGTTTTCGACATCGAAGTCGACTCCGAAAGCCCGCAGGCTTTCATCGACACGGTCAAGCGCATTTCCATCACCTTCGGTGGCATCAACCTGGAAGACATCAAGGCACCTGAGTGCTTCGAGATCGAAAAGGCCCTGATCGAACAGTGCGACATTCCGGTATTCCACGATGACCAGCACGGCACCGCGATCGTTACCGCGGCCGGCATGATCAACGCTCTGGAAATCGCTGGCAAAACCTTGGGTGAGGCGAAGATCGTCTGCCTGGGCGCTGGCGCTGCGGCTATTTCCTGCATGAAGCTGATCATCAGCATGGGCGCCAAGCTGGAAAACATCTACATGGTCGACAGCAAGGGCGTGATCCAGTCCGAGCGTACCGACCTGAACCAGTACAAGGCGATGTTTGCCCATCCGTCGTCCAAGCGCACCCTGGCTGACGCCCTCGACGGTGCCGACGTGTTCGTCGGCCTGTCTGGCCCGAACCTGCTGAGCGCCGAAGGCCTGAAGTCCATGGCGCCGAATCCGATCGTATTCGCCTGCTCCAACCCGGACCCGGAAATCTCGCCGGAACTGGCTCACGCCACCCGCAGCGACGTGATCATGGCCACCGGCCGTTCGGACTACCCGAACCAGGTCAACAACGTACTGGGCTTCCCGTTCATCTTCCGTGGTGCCCTGGACGTTCGCGCCAAGCGCATCAACGAAGAAATGAAAGTGGCCGCCGCCAACGCCCTGCGTGAACTGGCCAAGCTGCCTGTTCCTCAGGATGTATGCGACGCCTACGGTGGCGCCAAGCTGGAATTCGGTCGTGAGTACATCATTCCGAAGCCAATGGATAAGCGCCTGATCACCCTGATCTCCGATGCCGTGGCCAAGGCCGCCATCGAGACCGGTGTGGCGACCCTGCCGTATCCGAAGCACTACCCGCTGCAGAGCGTGGATGATGTGTTCAACGGCTAAGCCGTTGTAGCGCATCAACAAAAAGCCCCGGCTCGGATGAGTCGGGGCTTTTTTGTGGCTTGCGATTCACTTGAGGTCTGTGAAGACCGAAATGTGGGAGGGGGTTTGCTCCCGATAGCGGTGTATCAGTCACTAGATTCATTGGCTGACAGTTCGCTATCGGGAGCAAGCCCCCTCCCACATTTAGATCTATGTAGCGTCTTGAATCAGGTCAGAACAAATCGATCGGTGCGCCTTCATCCGCCGGCAGCGGGCTGCCCGGTGCAACACCATTGCCCAGCTCATTGACCGACGGCGGCGTGTCTTCACTCTTGAACAACTCGAAGTACGCGTTCGGCGTGCTCGGCGAGGCGGCACGGCCACTGACCGGGTCGATGCGCAGGCTGAGGATGCCTTCCGGTTCCGGCTGGGTGTGCAGTGGCTTGTCCTTCAACGCTGCGCCCATATAGCTTATCCAGATTGGCAGCGAGACCGTGCCACCAAACTCGCGGCGGCCCAGGCTTTCCGGCTGGTCGTAGCCGGTCCACACGGTGGTCACGTAGTCGCCGTTATAACCGGAGAACCAGGCGTCCTTGGATTCGTTGGTGGTACCGGTCTTGCCGGCGATATCGGCGCGGCCCAGGGCCAGGGCGCGGCGGCCGGTGCCCTTCTTGATGACGTCTTGCAGGATGCTGTTGAGGATATAAGTGGTACGGCCATCCACGATGCGCTCGGCAACTGCCGGGGCTTGCGGTTCGCCCGCAGTGGGGGCGTTTGCGGCCGGCGTAGTACCTGGCGCTGGCTCGATGGTGATGCCGCCGTTGCCCGGGGCTGCGAGACCATCGGTTGCCGCCACGCCATTGACCACATCGCCGGGTACCCGTGGCGGGTTGGCGGTGAACAGGGTGTCGCCATTGCGGCTTTCGATCTTGTCGATCAGGTACGGCGTGATCTTGTAGCCGCCGTTGGCAAAGGTGCTCCAACCGGTGGCGATTTCCATTGGCGTGAGTGTTGCGGTACCCAGGGCCAGGGAAAGGTTCGGCGGCAGGTCCGACTTGGCGAAGCCAAAGCGTGTCATGTAGTCGATGGTCTTGCCCACGCCCATTGCCTGTAGCAGGCGGATCGAGACCAGGTTGCGCGATTTGTATAGCGCCTCGCGGATGCGGATCGGGCCAAGGAAGGTATTGGTGTCGTTTTTCGGCCGCCAGACCTTGTCCAGGTACTCATCAACGAACACGATCGGCGCGTCGTTGACCAGGCTGGCGGCGGTGTAGCCGTTGTCCAGCGCGGCACTGTAGACGAACGGCTTGAAGCTCGAGCCTGGCTGGCGCTTGGCTTGGGTAGCGCGGTTGTAATTGCTCTGCTCGAAGGCAAAGCCGCCGACCAGCGCACGGATCGCACCGTTCTGCGGGTCCAGCGACACCAGGGCGCCCTGTGCGACTGGCACCTGGCTGAATTTAAGGCTGTCATCTTTCTGGCGTTGTACGCGGATCAAGTCACCCACCTGGGCCACGTCGGACGGCTGCTTGGGCATCGGCCCCATGCTGTTGGTGTTCAGGAACGGGCGCGCCCATTTCATGCTGTCCCACGCCACATGGGCTTCGCCGGTGCGGGTCAGTATCTGGATGCCGTCTTTCATCACCTGGGTGACGATGGCCGGCTCCAGGCCGCTGATCGAGCGCTGCTTGCCCAATTCAGTGGTCCAGGCGCTCAGGGTCTTGCCCGGCAGGCGCGATTCGGGGCCGCGATAGCCGTGGCGCTGGTCATAGGTGATCAGTCCTTCGTGTACCGAGTGGTTGGCAATTTCCTGCAAGTTGCTCGGAACCGTGGTGGTCACGCGGAAGCCTTCGGTGTAGGCCTCGCTGCCATAACGGCCGACCATCTCGGCGCGGGCCATTTCGGCGATGTACGGTGCATTCACCTCCGGCGTTGGCACGTGGTAGCTGGCGTTCAGCGGTTCGGCCACGGCGCTTTCGTAAGCGGCTTGATCGATCTTGCCCAGCTTGTACATGCGCCCCAGGATCCAGTCGCGCCGTTCTTTACTGCGCGCCGGGTTGGCCAGTGGGTTGAAACGCGACGGCGCCTTGGGCAGGCCGGCAATCATGGCCATCTGCGCCAGGCTGGCGTCACGGATCGACTTGCCATAGTAGACCTGGGAAGCGGCCTCGATGCCGTAGGCGCGGTTGCCCAGGTAGATCTTGTTGACGTACAGCTCAAGGATTTCGTCCTTGGTCAGCTGGCGTTCGATCTGCAGCGCCAGCAGGATCTCAGTGGCTTTACGGGAAAAACTGCGCTCGCTGGTGAGGAAGAAGTTCTTCGCCACCTGCATGGTGATGGTGCTGCCGCCGGATTGAATGTGTCCGCTTTTTACCAACTGCGTGGCCGCACGCACCAGGCTGCTGGGGTCGACGCCGTAGTGGTTGGCGAAATTGTCGTCTTCGGCCGACAGCAATGCGCTGATGAAGTTGGGTGGAATGTCGGCGAAACGAATCGGTGTGCGGCGCATTTCGCCGAACTCCGCGATCAGTTTTTCATCGCTGCTGTAGACCCGCAAAGGAATCTGCAACTGGATACTTCTGAGTGCCTCTACGGAGGGCAAACCCGGACTAAGGTAGAGGTAGGCCCCGCTGAGTACGAGCAGCAGCCCGCAGACGATGGCGACAATGGAGTACCCGAAAAACTTCAGCAGACGAATCAAGGCTTTTGGATTTCCAGAGAAAAGAATGAGTTACGCGTCGGGGCATGCATGGCAAACGATGGATCGACCCGGGCAGCAGATAAAAAGCGGGAAAAAACGCTGGGCATTAAAGCATTTTTCGGCTTGGGGCGTCATTCGCGTGCCGTGAACAAGCCGACCGAATGCAGGGTGCCTGGCAGCAATCAGGCGATATGGCAGCCGGTATGACAGGGAAAGTTTTGGGGAGTTTTATGGGAAAGGGATTTTTCAGGCGAAAAGTCGACACCGTCCTGGGCGTCGACATCAATGACAGCAGCATCAAGCTGATTGAGCTGGGCCGTTCATCGGGCGGTTTCAGCGTCCAGGGGTACGTCACCCAGGCACTGCCACCCCAAGCCGTAGTCGATGGCACCTTGTTGGATCTCGAAGGCGTGGGGCGAGCATTGCAACAGGCATTATCCCGCCTGGGCACTTCAGCCAGGCACGCCGCCGTGGCCGTGGCAGGCCCTTCGGTGATTACGCGATTGATCGAAATGGACGCGGGCCTCAGCGACGAAGAAATGGCCTGGAAGATCCAGATGGAAGCCGACCAGTTCATTCCTTATCCATTGGATGAGGTGGCCATCGACTTTCAGGTCCAGGGTCCATCGACCCATGGTCCGCAATGGGTCAGCGTGATGTTGGCAGCTTGCCTGCGCGAGCAGGTCGAAGCACGGGAGGCGGTTTTGGCCCTGGCGGGGCTGGTGCCGAGGGTGGTAGATGTCGAAGGGTTTGCATTGGAGCTCGCTTGCCGTCAGGATTTTGCCAGCTTCACGCTAGGTCATCGAGTCGATGGCGCACAATGGGCCGCGGATGCCCAAGGGATGGGAGTGGCTTGCGGGTTGGCCCTGAGGAGTTTCGCTGGATGACACGAATCAATCTTTTGCCTTGGCGCCAGGCGCTGGCTGAGCGCAGGCGCAAGTATTTCCTGATGCTGTTATTGGCCTTTGCCTGCCTGGCGCTCGCGGCGGTGTGGCTGGCTGATCAAGTGATCGACCAGGCGATAGACCGGCAGGTGACGCGCAATACCCGCCTGGGTGAGAACGTCGCCGCCCAGGATTCACGGATCAGGACCATCGACGACTTGCAGGAGCGAAGCCAGCAATTGGCTGAACGCATGAAGGTTGTGCAGGACCTGCACGATGCCCGCTCTTCCGGCGCCCGGTTGTTCGATCAGTTGGCTCGCTCGGTGCCCGAGGGCGTCCATCTGCATGAAGTGGTGGCAAACGGCGACACGATCAGCATCCGCGGCAGTGCTGAAAGCAACCAGGATATCGCCCGGTTGATGCGTCGGCTGGAGGCGTCGCAGGGCGGCCACGCGACTCGGTTGCAGCGCGTTCGGGCAGAGGGTGAGCGCGGGGATAATGAATTCCAGCTGATGGTACGCCAGGGGGAAACCAGCGAGGCGCAACCATGAGCCTGCCCAGGCTCGATTTCTCCACGCTTTCCCACAACGCAGCTAAATGGCCCTTGCCGGGCAGGGTCCTGCTCGGTTGTGCGCTGGCCGGGCTGGTGCTGTTGGTGGGAGAGGTTTTGCACCTGGGGCCGTCGCGGGAGCGGTTGCATGGGGTTGTTGTGCAGGAACAGGCACTGCAACAGCAGCTAGCAGAAAAAACCGGGTTGGCCGCCAGCCTTGAGGCGCGCACCGATCAGCTCAGGGTGATGGAGGGCAAGGTTGCGGGTCTGCTGCAATCGTTACCCGGCGAGTCCGAAGTGCCTGCCTTGCTCGAAGACATCGCCCGTCTGGCGGTTGCCAATGGCGTGTGGGTCGAGGGCATCACGGTGCTGGATGAGGCGCCTCGACAGCTCTATATCGAGCAACCTATGCAGATAGGCGCCACCGGGGCCTATCACGATCTGGCGACGTTCGTCGGCGCCTTGGGTGGGTTGCTGCGGGTTATCACGGTGCAGGATGTTGCGCTTCGCCCTGAAGGTGCTCTGATGCGTCTCGACATGCTGGCCAAGACCTATCGAAGCACCATGCCAAGCGGCAAGGCCCGCCAGGCGCTTGAGCCCGGCCCGCAACTTGGCTACGAACCATTTGGCTACGAACCGTCGTCCCTGCGCGATCCGTTCCAACCGCTCGCCCTGCAGGTAGCCCGCGTGCCCGGTCGACCGGGCCTTGCGCCCGATCTCACCCGGCCACGGGGACTGCTGGAGGGCATGGCCATCGATCAGTTCGTAATGGTCGGCACGCTGTTCCGTGGCGTGCAGGCTTTCGCCTTGCTGCGTGCGGGATCACGGGTGCATCGGCTGGCGGTGGGTGATTACCTGGGGCCGGACCATGGCCAGGTCACGGCCATTCAAGACGGGTATATCGAACTGGTCGAGCTGTTCCCCGATGAGCAGGGTGCATGGTTGGAACGCCCGCGAACCCTTGTTTTGAACGTCAACTCATAACGGAATCAAACAATGAAAAGGACTTTCTCGTCCTTCGGTGTGGCGCTATGGATAGCGTTCACGGCACCGATGGCTGCTGCTGTGCCCAATCGCCTGGACCTGATCCACGTGCCGCCGCCCGACAGTGCATCACCGGCCAGCTATGCGGGGGACAGACTGACCCTCAATTTCCAGGACATTGACCTGCGGGCGGTACTGCAGCAAATCGCCGATGTGGCCGGGCTCAACCTGGTGACCAGCGACGAGGTCCAGGGCTCGATAACCCTGAGGCTCAAGGATGTGCCCTGGGACCAGGCGCTGGACCTGGTAATGCAAACCAAGGGCCTCGACAAGCGGGTCAAGGGCGGCGTGTTGCTGGTGGCGCCCGCTGATGAACTGGCCGCTCGCGAACTGCTGGCGCTGGAGTCGCGCAAGCAGATGGCTGAGCTGGCACCGTTGCGTCGGGAGTTATTGCAGGTCAATTACGCCAAGGCGGCGGACCTGGCCAAGCTGTTTCAGTCGGTGACCGGCTTTGAGGGCGCCACGGATGAGCGCGGCTCGGTGGCAGTGGATGACCGCACCAATAACATCATCGCCTACCAGACCGGCGAGCGGCTGGAAGAGCTGCGGCGAATCGTGGCGCAATTGGATATCCCCGTACGCCAGGTAATGATCGAGGCGCGTATTGTCGAGGCCAATGTCGACTACGACAAAAGCCTGGGCGTGCGCTGGGGTGGGCGGCTCAATCGTGGTAACTGGGGCGCCGGAGGTATTTCCAAGCCCCTGGCGGACGGCGCCGAGCCACCGGAAAACCCGCCCAGTTCACCCTTTGTCGACTTGGGTTCGCTGACCGGTACGTCGGGTCTGGGTATTGCCTACATCACTGATAACCTGCTGCTGGATCTTGAGCTGACCGCCATGGAAAAAACCGGCAATGGCGAAATCGTCTCGCAGCCCAAGGTGGTCACTTCCGACAAGGAGACCGCACGCATCCTCAAGGGCACCGAGATTCCCTACCAGGAATCCACCTCCCAGGGTGCTACCTCGGTGTCGTTCAAAGAGGCTTCGCTGTCGCTGGAGGTCACGCCGCAAATCACCCCCGATGATCATGTGATCATGGCGGTCAAGGTGACCAAGGATGAGCCCGACTACCTGAACAGGCTCAATGATGTGCCGCCGATCAAGAAAAACGAGGTCAACGCCAAGGTGCTGGTCAGGGACGGCGAGACCATCGTCATTGGTGGGGTTTTCTCCAACACCCAAAGCAAAGTGGTAGATAAAGTGCCATTTTTGGGCGATGTGCCGTATCTTGGCCGCCTTTTCCGGCGCGATGTGCTGGCGGAGAAAAAATCCGAGCTGCTGGTATTCCTGACTCCGCGTATTATGAATAACCAGGCGATTGCTGTGAGTCGTTGATTCTGTGCGAAATTTGATTCTTGTAGGACCGATGGGGGCTGGAAAGAGCACCATCGGCCGTTTGCTGGCCAAAGAGCTGCGCCTGCCATTCAAAGACTCCGATAAGGAAATTGAATTGCGCACGGGTGCCAATATCCCATGGATCTTCGATAAAGAAGGCGAGCTGGGTTTTCGCGACCGCGAGCAGGCGATGATTGCCGAGCTGTGTGGCTGCGATGGTGTGGTATTGGCCACCGGCGGTGGTGCAGTGATGCGCGACGAAAACCGTCGGGCGCTGCATGCCGGCGGTCGGGTGGTGTATTTGCACGCGTCGGTCGAACAGCAGGTGGGTCGCACCGCCCGTGATCGCAATCGTCCGTTGCTGCGTACCGCCGACCCGGCGAAAACCTTGCGGGACCTGCTGGCGCTGCGCGATCCGCTGTATCGGGAAATTGCCGATCTGGTGGTGGAAACCGATGAGCGGCCACCGCGAATGGTGGTGCTCGATATTCTTGAGCGCCTGCAACGGTTGCCACCCCGTTAAAGCCTGGCGCGAAATGCGCTATTCTCGGCGGCACGCCATGACCTTACGAGGTGTGGCGTAGAGCTATTAGGCGGTGTCGGATCACGGCGTTGCCGGTCGTCAATACATCTTCAACGCGGGGACACATGCAGACACTTAAGGTCGATCTAGGCGAGCGCAGCTACCCGATCCACATTGGCGAAGGTCTGTTGGACCAGCCTGAGCTGCTCGCACCGCATATTGCCGGCCGGCAGGTGGCGATCATCTCCAACGAAACGGTCGCGCCGTTGTACCTTGAGCGTCTGAGCCGCAGCCTGGCGGCGTATTCGGTGATCTCGGTGGTGTTACCTGACGGCGAAGCCCACAAGAACTGGGAAACCCTGCAACTGATCTTTGATGGCCTGCTGACCGCGCGCCATGACCGTCGAACCACCGTGGTCGCCCTGGGCGGCGGTGTGATCGGCGACATGGCCGGTTTTGCCGCGGCCTGCTACCAGCGCGGCGTGGATTTTATCCAGGTGCCGACCACCCTGTTGTCCCAGGTTGATTCGTCGGTGGGCGGCAAGACCGGTATCAACCATCCGCTGGGCAAGAACATGGTCGGTGCGTTCTACCAGCCTCAAGCCGTGCTGATCGACACCGCCACCCTCAACACCTTGCCGCCGCGCGAGCTGTCGGCAGGCCTGGCGGAAGTCATCAAGTACGGGTTGATCTGCGACGAACCTTTCCTGACCTGGCTCGAAGAACACGTGGATGCCCTGCGCGCACTCGACCAGGTGGCCCTGACCGAAGCCATTTCCCGTTCCTGCGCCGCCAAGGCGCTGGTGGTAAATGCCGACGAGCGGGAGTCCGGCGTGCGCGCCACCCTGAACCTGGGCCACACTTTCGGCCATGCGATCGAAACGCACATGGGCTATGGTGTGTGGTTGCATGGGGAAGCGGTAGCGGCTGGCACGGTGATGGCATTGGAGATGTCACAACGCCTGGGATGGATCAGTGCCCAGGAGCGTGATCGTGGTATCCGCCTGTTCCAGCGCGCCGGTTTGCCGGTCATCCCGCCGACGGAGATGACCGAGGCTGATTTCCTCGAACATATGGCAATAGACAAGAAAGTGATCGACGGTCGACTGCGACTGGTGCTGTTGCGCCACATGGGCGAAGCGGTGGTGACCGACGATTATCCGAAAGAGATTTTACAGGCCACGCTGGGAGCGGATTACCGCGCCCTGGCCCAGCTCAAAGGTTAATGAGACCCGATGACTAGTTTGCATGCCGACGAGGCGTTCCTCGGCCACTACCAGTTAAGCCACGACCCATTTGCTCCGCGGGTACCGGGCTTCAAATTCTTCCCGGCCCAGCGCAAACCCGTGCTGGGGCAACTGCACCACCTGGCACGCTACAGTCAACTGTTGCTGGTGGTCACCGGCCCGTTGGGCAGCGGCAAGACGTTGCTGCGCCAGGCACTGGTTGCCAGTACCAACAAGCAATCGGTGCAAAGCGTGGTGGTGTCGGCCCGTGGCGCCGGTGACGCGGCGGGCGTGCTGCGCCAGGTTGCCCAAGCGTTGGACGTGGCTAACGCGGAGCCGAACGCGATTCTCAAGCAGGTGGTGCAACTGGGCCTGACCGGCCAGGAAGTCTACCTGCTGGTAGATGACGCCGAGCAGCTTGACGAGTCCGCCCTGGAAGCGCTGTTGGCGCTGGCGGCGGGTACGCCGGAAGGTCGCCCCCATGTGTTCCTGTTTGGTGAGTCGTCGTTGATCGCCGACCTGGAGCAGATCAGCGGCGATCAGGAGCTGTTCCACGTCATCGAGCTGCAGCCGTACGAAGAGGAAGAAACTCGCGAATACCTGGCCCAACGTCTTGAAGGCGCCGGGGCGGGCATCGAACTTTTCACCGCTGCGCAGATCTCTGATATTCACGAAAGCTCCGATGGCTGGCCTGGCAATATCAACCAGGTCGCCCGCGATGCCATGATCGAAGCCATGATTGCCAGCCGCTCTGCGGTCAAGCGTCCAAAGATGGGGTTCACTATGCCTAAGAAGCACGTATTGGCTATTTCCGCCGTTGTCGTGGTCGCTGTAGCCGCCGCCTGGTTGATCCCGGGCCGCAACAAGGCACCGACCACCGCCGGCGCGCCAACCGAACAGGCGCAGTTGCCACTGGGCAAGCCCACGCCAAACGTCGAGTTTGCCAACTCAGGCCAACCGACCAACCTGCCGATGGTCGGCCAGCCTGTGATGCGCGGCCCGCTCGCCGAAGAAGCCGGTGGCATCTCCGAAGGCGACGACGGCGTGCCGGTGGAAGGCTCCAGCGCCACGCCGCCGACCGTGACGACTACCGCGCCACCTGCCGGTGTACCCGCTGGCACGCCAGCAACCCCAGTGGCGCCCGCCACACCGGTTGCCCCAGTCGCCAAGCCGACTCCGGCACCGACGGTTGCCACTGCCAAACCCGCAGCACCAGTGGCCAAGCCGACTCCAGCACCGGCCCCAGCCGCCAAGCCGGCTGAAAAACCTGCGGCCACGGTCGCCAAGGCCGGCGCCGCTGGCAGCAGCTGGTACAGCAGCCAACCTACCGGCAACTTCGTGGTGCAGATCCTCGGCACCAGCTCCGAAGCCAATGCCCAGGCGTTTGTCAAAGAGCAGGGCGGCCAGTACCGTTATTTCAAGAAAGTGCTCAACGGCAAGCCTCTCTACGTGATCACCTACGGCAGCTTCCCAAGCCGCGCCGCAGCTGATTCTGCCATCAAGGCCTTGCCAGCGAAGGTTCAGGCTGGTAAACCTTGGCCTCGCACTGTTGCCAGCGTTCAACAAGAACTGGCAGCAACTCGCTGAAGATCCGGCGGCCTTACCCAGGTCGCCCTCCCGGCACCTCAAAAATAATCGCAAGGCGTGCAGCTTCCTGGAAGCCGCGCGCTTTGTGGTGTCTGCGTCATAGTAGCTTTTGAGTCGTAGCGGTCAGAATTAAAAAAGTTTTGACTAGCACAGCATATCGCTTTAAACCTTTCATAAATGCGACATAGATTTGCGACATTTCGTCGCTAAATTTGTGAGCGTCTGTGTCGGTGTGTACAATGACCTCCCTTTTGCCCCCGCTAAGCCGGCGTACGTTCGGCGTGGAAGGTAACCGGTTGAATTGAAAAGAAATTTGCCTCGATATAAGAGGCAGCCTGGTGAGAAAGTGTCTATGAAAGCAGGTCTGTACCAACCCGATGAATTCAAGGATAACTGTGGTTTCGGCCTGATAGCCCATATGCAGGGCGAGCCCAGTCATACCCTTCTGCAAACGGCCATCGAGGCCCTGACCTGCATGACCCACCGCGGTGGGATCAACGCCGACGGCAAGACCGGTGACGGTTGTGGCTTGCTGATTCAAAAGCCTGACCAGTTCCTGCGCGCTGTCGCCAAAGAGCATTTTGCGGCCGACCTGCCCAAGCAATACGCCGTGGGCATGGTGTTCTTCAACCAAGACCCGGTAAAAGCCGAAGCCGCTCGCGAGAACATGAACCGCGAGATCGTCGCCGCCGGCCTGCAACTGGTGGGCTGGCGCAAAGTGCCAATCGACACCAGCGTACTCGGCCGCCTGGCCCTGGAGCGCTTGCCGCAGATCGAACAAGTGTTCATCGCAGGCGACGGCCTGAGCGACCAGGACATGGCGATCAAGCTGTTCACCTCCCGTCGCCGTTCGTCGGTGTCCAACGCCGCCGACACCGACCACTACATCTGCAGCTTTTCCCACAAGACCATCATTTATAAAGGCCTGATGATGCCGGCGGACCTCACCGCCTTCTATCCAGACCTGAGCGATGAGCGCCTGCAAACAGCGATCTGCGTGTTCCACCAGCGCTTTTCCACCAATACCTTGCCGAAATGGCCGCTGGCCCAGCCATTCCGCTTTCTCGCCCACAACGGCGAGATCAACACCATCACCGGCAACCGTAACTGGGCCGTGGCCCGTCGTACCAAGTTCGCCAACGATCTGATGGACCTGGAAGAACTCGGCCCGCTGGTCAACCGCGTGGGTTCCGACTCCTCCAGCATGGACAACATGCTCGAACTGATGGTCACCGGCGGCATCGACCTGTTCCGTGGCGTGCGCATGATTATTCCGCCAGCGTGGCAGAACGTCGAAACCATGGACCCGGATCTGCGGGCGTTCTACGAATACAACTCGATGCACATGGAACCGTGGGACGGCCCGGCTGGCGTGGTCATGACCGATGGTCGCTACGCGGTGTGCCTGCTCGACCGTAACGGTCTGCGCCCGGCGCGTTGGGTCACCACCACCAACGGTTTCATCACCCTGGCGTCGGAAATCGGCGTGTGGAACTACAAGCCGGAAGACGTGATCGCCAAGGGCCGCGTGGGCCCTGGCCAGATTTTGGCCGTGGACACCGAAACCGGGCAGATCCTCGACACCGACGCCATCGACAACCGTTTGAAGTCCCGCCACCCATACAAGCAATGGCTGCGCAAGAATGCCCTGCGCATCCAGGCGACCATGGAAGACAACGACCACGGTTCGGCTTTCTACGACGTTGACCAACTCAAGCAGTACATGAAGATGTACCAGGTCACCTTCGAAGAGCGCGACCAGGTGCTGCGTCCGCTCGGCGAGCAAGGCTACGAGGCGGTCGGCTCCATGGGCGACGACACGCCCATGGCCGTGCTGTCCCAGCGCGTGCGTACGCCGTACGACTATTTCCGCCAGCAGTTCGCCCAGGTCACCAACCCGCCGATCGACCCGCTGCGTGAAGCCATCGTGATGTCTCTGGAAGTGTGCCTCGGTGCCGAGCGCAACATATTCCAGGAGTCGCCTGAGCATGCGTCCCGCGTGATCCTCAGCTCGCCGGTCATCTCTCCGGCCAAGTGGCGCTCACTGATGACCCTGGAGCGTCCAGGCTTCGACCGTCAGATCATCGACCTGAACTACGACGAGAGCCTCGGCCTTGAAGCTGCTGTGCGTAACGTCGCCGACCAGGCCGAAGAAGCCGTGCGCGCCGGTCGTACCCAGATCGTGCTGACCGACCGCCATATCGCGCCGGGCAAGCTGCCTATCCATGCTTCGCTGGCCACGGGTGCGGTGCACCACCGCCTGACTGAAAAGGGCCTGCGTTGCGATTCCAACATCCTCGTTGAAACCGCTACCGCCCGTGACCCGCATCACTTTGCGGTGCTGATCGGCTTTGGCGCTTCGGCTGTTTATCCGTTCCTCGCGTACGAAGTGCTGGGTGACCTGATCCGTACCGGTGAAGTCCTGGGCGATCTCTATGAGGTGTTCAAGAACTACCGCAAAGGCATCACCAAGGGCCTGCTGAAGATCCTGTCGAAGATGGGTATCTCCACTGTCACCTCGTACCGTGGTGCCCAGTTGTTCGAAGCCATCGGCCTGTCGGAAGAGGTCTGCGAGATGAGCTTCCGTGGCGTGCCGAGCCGCATCAAGGGCGCGCGTTTCGTCGATATCGAAGCCGAGCAGAAAGCCCTGGCGGCCGAAGCCTGGAGCGCGCGCAAGCCGATCCAGCAAGGCGGCCTGCTCAAGTTCGTGCACGGTGGTGAATACCACGCCTACAACCCGGACGTGGTCAGCACCCTGCAAGCCGCTGTGCAGCAGGGCGACTACGCCAAGTTCAAGGAATACACGAGCCTGGTGGATAACCGCCCGGTGTCGATGATCCGCGACCTGTTCAAGGTCAAGACCCTGGACACGCCGATGGACATCGCCGAAGTCGAGCCGCTGGAGTCAATCCTCAAGCGCTTTGACTCCGCCGGTATTTCCCTGGGTGCCTTGTCCCCCGAGGCCCACGAAGCCCTGGCCGAAGCCATGAACCGCCTGGGTGCGCGTTCTAACTCCGGCGAAGGCGGCGAAGACCCGGCGCGCTACGGCACCATCAAGAGCTCGAAAATCAAGCAAGTGGCAACCGGCCGTTTCGGGGTCACCCCGGAATACCTGGTCAACGCCGAAGTGCTGCAGATCAAAGTTGCCCAAGGCGCCAAGCCCGGTGAAGGCGGCCAGTTGCCAGGCGGCAAGGTCAATGGCCTGATTGCCAAGCTGCGTTATGCCGTGCCGGGTGTGACCCTGATTTCGCCACCGCCGCACCACGACATCTACTCGATTGAAGACTTGTCGCAGCTGATCTTCGACCTGAAGCAGGTTAACCCGCAGGCCCTGGTCTCGGTGAAACTGGTAGCGGAAGCCGGTGTAGGCACCATCGCCGCTGGCGTGGCCAAGGCCTATGCCGACCTGATCACCATCTCCGGCTACGACGGTGGTACCGGCGCATCGCCGCTGACCTCGATCAAGTACGCCGGTGCACCGTGGGAACTCGGCCTGGCCGAAACCCACCAGACCCTGCGCGGCAACGACCTGCGCGGCAAAGTGCGGGTGCAGACCGACGGCGGCCTGAAAACCGGCCTCGATGTGATCAAGGCCGCGATCCTCGGCGCCGAGAGCTTTGGCTTCGGCACCGCGCCGATGATCGCCCTGGGCTGCAAGTACCTGCGCATCTGCCACTTGAACAACTGCGCCACTGGCGTTGCGACTCAAAACGAGAAGCTGCGTAAGGATCACTACATCGGCACCGTCGACATGGTGGTGAACTTCTTCACCTACGTCGCCGAAGAGACCCGTGAGTGGCTGGCCAAGCTGGGTGTGCGTTCGCTGGAAGAGCTGATCGGGCGTACCGATCTGCTGGATATCCTCGAAGGCCAGACCGCCAAGCAGCAGCATCTGGACCTGACGCCGCTGTTGGGCAGCGACCATATCCCGGCAGACAAGCCACAGTTCTGCCAGGTCGACCGCAACCCGCCGTTCGACAAAGGCCTGCTGGCCGAGAAGATGGTCGAGATGGCCGGTTCCTCGATCAACGACGCCAGCGGTGGCGAATTTACCCTGGATATCTGCAACTGCGACCGTTCTATCGGCGCACGCATCTCCGGCGAAATCGCACGCAAGCACGGCAACCAGGGCATGGCGAAAGCGCCGATCACTTTCCGCTTCAAGGGCACCGCAGGCCAAAGCTTCGGCGTATGGAACGCCGGCGGCCTGCACATGTACCTGGAAGGCGACGCCAACGACTACGTGGGCAAGGGCATGACCGGCGGCAAGCTGGTGATCGTTGCGCCTAAAGGCAGCGTCTACAAGAGCCAGGACAGTGCCATCATCGGCAACACCTGCTTGTACGGCGCCACCGGTGGCAAGCTGTTCGCCGCCGGGACCGCCGGTGAGCGTTTCGCTGTGCGTAACTCCGGTGCCCACACCGTGGTGGAAGGTACGGGCGATCACTGCTGCGAGTACATGACCGGAGGCTTTGTCGCGGTACTGGGCAAGACCGGTTACAACTTCGGTTCGGGCATGACCGGCGGTTTCGCCTACGTGCTCGACCAGGACAACACCTTCGTCGACAAGGTCAACCACGAGTTGGTCGAGATCCAGCGGATCAGCGGTGAAGCCATGGAGTCCTACCGGAACCACTTGCAGCACGTGCTGGACGAGTACGTCGAGGAAACCGGCAGCGAATGGGGTCGTAACCTCGCCGAGAACCTCGATGATTACCTGCGTCGTTTCTGGCTGGTCAAGCCCAAGGCTGCCAACCTGAAATCGTTGCTTTCCAGCATCCGTGCCAACCCGCAGTGATATGCGCCTGAACAGTTTGATGAGGTTTTAACATGGCTGAACGTCTGAATAACGACTTCCAGTTCATCGATGTCGGGCGCAAAGATCCGAAGAAGAAACTGTTGCGTCAACGCAAGAAAGAGTTCGTGGAGATCTACGAACCCTTCAAACCCCAGCACTCGGCCGACCAGGCCCACCGCTGCCTGGGGTGCGGTAACCCGTATTGCGAATGGAAGTGCCCGGTGCACAACTTCATTCCCAACTGGCTCAAGCTGGTGGCCGAGGGCAACATCCTCGCCGCCGCCGAGTTGTCGCACCAGACCAATACCCTGCCGGAAGTCTGCGGCCGGGTGTGCCCACAGGACCGTCTGTGCGAGGGTGCCTGCACCCTCAACGACGGTTTCGGCGCGGTGACCATCGGCTCGGTGGAGAAGTACATCACCGACACTGCGTTCGCCATGGGTTGGCGCCCGGACATGTCCAAGGTCAAACCGACCGGCAAGCGCGTCGCGATCATCGGCGCCGGCCCGGCTGGCCTGGGTTGTGCCGACGTATTGGTGCGGGGTGGCGTGACCCCGGTGGTGTTCGACAAGAACCCTGAAATCGGTGGCCTGCTGACCTTCGGCATTCCCGAGTTCAAGCTGGAAAAAACCGTACTGAGTCACCGTCGTGAAGTCTTCACCGGCATGGGTATCGAGTTCCGTCTCAATACCGAAATCGGCAAGGACATCACCATGGAGCAACTGCTCGCCGAATACGATGCGGTATTCATGGGCATGGGCACCTACACCTACATGAAGGGCGGCTTTGCCGGCGAGGACCTGCCGGGCGTGTACGACGCGCTCGACTTCCTGATCGCCAACGTCAACCGCAACCTGGGCTTTGAAAAGTCGCCGGAAGATTTCGTCGACATGAAGGGCAAGAAGGTCGTGGTACTGGGCGGTGGCGACACGGCGATGGACTGCAACCGTACGTCAATTCGCCAGGGCGCCAAGTCGGTGACCTGTGCGTATCGTCGTGACGAAGCCAACATGCCCGGCTCGCGCAAAGAGGTGAAGAACGCCAAGGAAGAAGGCGTGAAATTCCTCTACAACCGCCAGCCGATTGCCATCGTCGGTGAAGACCGTGTCGAAGGTGTGAAGGTAGTCGAGACGCGTCTCGGCGAGCCGGATGCCCGTGGCCGTCGCAGCCCCGAGCCGATCCCGGGCTCCGAAGAAATCATCCCGGCCGACGCCGTGGTCATCGCCTTCGGCTTCCGCCCAAGCCCGGCGCCGTGGTTCGAGCAGTTCGAAATCCAGACCGACAGCCAGGGCCGTGTAGTGGCCCCGGAACAAGGCCAGTACAAGCACCAGACCAGCAACCCGAAAATCTTCGCCGGTGGCGATATGGTGCGCGGGTCTGACCTGGTAGTGACCGCGATCTTCGAAGGCCGCAACGCCGCCGAAGGGATCCTGGATTACCTGCAAGTCTGACCCTCATCCCGAGTTGGAATGGGATCAAAATGTGGGAGGGGGCTTGCCCCCGATAGCGGTGGTTCAGTGACAGATACTGAGACTGACACACCGCAATCGGGGGCAAGCCCCCTCCCACATTTGTTTTGTGCTGTGTTCAAGCTACCGCGACAAATTGACCCGATAGACAAAAGGCACGGCGCATTCCGTGCCTTTTGCGTCTGGCTCTGAGAAAATGCCCGCACTTTTTTTGCGGATGCCGACATGACTGCCCTCAAGAACGACCGTTTCCTTCGTGCCCTGCTCAAGCAACCTGTAGACGTCACCCCCGTGTGGATGATGCGTCAAGCCGGTCGCTACCTGCCGGAATACCGCGCCAGTCGCGCCAATGCCGGCGACTTCATGAGCCTGTGCATGAACCCGGAGTTCGCCTGCGAAGTCACGATGCAGCCGCTGGACCGCTACCCACAACTGGACGCGGCCATCCTCTTCTCCGACATCCTCACCATCCCCGACGCCATGGGCCAAGGCCTGTACTTCGAGACCGGCGAAGGCCCGCGCTTCAAGAAAGTCGTCAGCACCCTGGCCGATATCGAAGCCCTGCCGATTCCTGATCCGCACAAAGACCTTGGCTATGTGATGGATGCGGTCAGCACCATTCGCCGCGAGCTCAATGGCCGCGTGCCGTTGATCGGCTTCTCCGGCAGCCCGTGGACCCTCGCCACCTACATGGTCGAAGGCGGCTCGTCGAAAGACTTCCGCAAGACCAAGGCCATGCTCTACGACAACCCGCAAGCCATGCACCTGCTGCTGGACAAGCTGGCGCAGTCGGTCACCTCGTACCTCAACGGCCAGATCATGGCCGGCGCCCAAGCCGTGCAGATCTTCGACACCTGGGGCGGCAACCTGTCGTCGGCGGCGTACCAGGAATTCTCCCTGGCCTACATGCGCAAGATCGTCAGCGGCCTGATCCGCGAACACGAAGGCCGCAAAGTCCCCGTCATCATGTTCACCAAGGGCGGCGGCCTGTGGCTGGAAAGCATCGCCGACGCCGGCGCCGATGCACTGGGCCTGGACTGGACCTGCGACCTCGGCGAAGCCCGCCGTCGCGTTGGTAACCAGGTCGCGCTGCAAGGCAACATGGACCCGACCGTGCTCTACGCCAAGCCGGAAGCGATCCGCACAGAAGTCGGCCGCATCCTCGCCAGCTATGGCAAGGGCTCCGGGCATGTGTTCAACCTCGGCCATGGCATCACCCCGGAAGTGAACCCGGAGCATGCTGGGGCGTTCCTGCGTGCAGTGCATGAGCTGTCGGCGCAGTACCACGAGTAAAACGCAAAAAATGTGGGAGGGGGCTTGCTCCCGATAGCGGTGTGTCAGTCTCAGTATCCTTAACTGAACCACCGCCATCGGGAGCAAGCCCCCTCCCACATTTTAAAAACCGGAGAGCCTCAGGCCCTCGCTCGGCCCAACGGCGGCAACTTCGCCAGCTTCAGCGCCACCAGCAACGCACCCATCAACAACGCGACGATAAACCCGCCAATCCCGTTCCACCCGGCAAAGTGCCAGAAGAACCCGCCCGCCGTACCGGCAATGCTCGACCCCACGTAATAGCAGAACAGATACAGCGACGACGCTTGTCCCTTGGCCTTGACCGCGCGACGGCCGATCCAACTGCTGGCCACCGAATGCGCGCCGAAGAAGCCGAAAGTGAACACCAGCATGCCCGGCACTACCAGCCACAGCGGCGTGAACAGCGTCAGTAACATCCCCGATAGCATCAAGACGATAGTGCCCCACAGCACACGACGGCGGCCAAGGCGGTCGGCCAACGAGCCTATTTTCGCCGAGCTGTAGATACCCGACAGGTACACCAGCGACAGCAGGCCCACCACTGCCTGGCTCAGCTCATACGGTGAGGCCAGCAGGCGATAGCCGATGTAGTTGAACATCGTCACGAAGGCGCCCATCAGCAGGAATGCTTCAAGGAACAGCCACGGCAGGCCCGCATCCTTGAAGTGCATGACAAAGCCATCCACCAGGCTGCGCGGCTTGAGGCTGCTGGCGCGGAAGTTGCGCGATTCGGGGAGGATCTTCCAGAACACCGTGGCGGCGATCAGGGCCAGGGCGCCGATGATCAGCATTGCGGTGTGCCAGCTGACGAAGTCGATCAACACGCCGATGATCAGTCGGCCGCTCATGCCGCCAATCGCGTTACCGCCAATGTACAGGCCCATGGCCAGGCCGATGTGCTGAGGGTGGATCTCTTCGCTGAGATAAGTCATGGCTACGGCGGCCAAGCCGCTCAGGGACAGGCCCACCAGCGCCCGCATCAGCAGAATCCCCTCCCAGGTCGGCATCAGACCGCTGGCGATGGTGGCCAGCGCCGCACAGAACAACGCGGCGACCATCACCGGCTTGCGCCCCAGCCTGTCGGATATCGGCCCGGTGATCAGCAAGCCGCAGGCGAGCATCGCGGTCGCAACCGAAAGAATCAGGCTGCTTTGCGCCGCATTGATGGAAAACTCATGGGACAGCGCCGGCATCATCGGCTGTACGCAATACAACAGGGCAAAGGTGGCAAACCCGCCGGAGAACAGCGCCAACACCGTGCGCATGAACATCGGCGTGCCTTTTTCGATGTACTCGTCATTGAGCTGCGCCACCACTTCATCGAGGGCGCTGGGCGACGTTTCTTGGGCGAGTGGAGCAACAGCAGGGTTCACAGGGACCTCGGGGAGGAAAGACTGCCAGGACCGACAATGCAAAAAAGAATATAGCTGCCTAATGATTCTTTCCAATATATTGTTCGACCTGTTTGATAGGTTCTACGACCTAATGAGGTGTGCATGGAATTACGTCACCTGCGGTACTTCATCGCCGTCGCTGAAGAACTGCACTTTGGCCGCGCCGCGCAGGTGCTGGGCATCTCACAACCGCCCTTGAGCCAGCAGATCCAGGCACTGGAGCAAGAGGTGGGCGCGCGGTTATTTGAGCGTACCAATCGTCGGGTCGAGCTGAGCGAGGCCGGGCGCCTGTTCCTGCAAGAGGCGCGGCTGGTGCTGGCCCAGGTCGACAAGGCGGCGGATGTGGCGCGCAGGGCGCAGTTGGGCGAACTCGGCGAACTGAAGATCGGCTTCACATCTTCCGCGCCGTTCAATTCCAGTATTCCCCAGGCGATCTTTGCGTTTCGCCAGGCTTTCCCGGCGGTGCACCTCAACCTGCAAGAGATGAGCAGCACCCAGGTGGCCGAGTCGCTGGTGGATGAGTCGATCCAGGTCGGGCTGATGCGGCCTTTGCCGTTGCCTGATTCGCTGAGCGTGATCGAGCTGATGCGCGAGCCCCTGGTTGCCGTATTGAGCGCTGGCCATCCGTTGGTGGAAGGCAGCGAGCGCGGCCTGCACCTGGCGCAACTGGCGCAGGAACCCTTTGTATTTTTCCCACGCACCTACGGCAGCGGTCTGTACGCCCAACTGCTCAGCCTGGCTCGCGACGCCGGGTTCAGCCCGCACTTTGCCCAGGAAGCGGGGGAGGCGATGACTATCATCGGCCTGGTGGCGGCGGGGTTGGGCGTGTCGGTGTTGCCGGCGTCTTACCAGCGCATCCGCATCGATGGGGTGGTCTATCGCACCTTGCTGGACCCGGAGGCGATGACAGCGGTGTGGCTGGTACAGCGAAAGGGCGTACAAACGCCGATGGCGAAGGCGTTTGTGGAGTTGTTGACGCACAGGGCTTCTGAATAACACCCTTGAGAACAAGGCATATCTCATGTGGGAGGGGGCTTGCTCCCGATAGCAGTGTGTCAGTCTCAGCATCTCTAACTGAACCACCGCTATCGGGAGCAAGCCCCCTCCCACATTTGGCCTTACTGTATTCCAGCCGAGCGCAACCCCGCCAAAATATCCCGGTCCAGCATGCTCACCCAGCGGTTGTAGTTGCGATGGATCTTGCCGTCCTTGTAGCCCAGGTCGCGGCTGTCGCGGTAGGTGATGGCGTAGCTGTTGCGGCTGTAGCGGATATCGATTGCTGCATAGAACTGGCCGCGCACGGTGATCTCGGCCTGCACCAGTTGCGGGCTCAGGCGTTGCACCGTCCACTCGCGTTTCTGCAAGGCGGCGACGATCACCTGTTTCATTTTTTCTTCGCTGACCTGGCTCGTGGCCGGCAACTCATGTTGGGTGTTGAGCACCGGTTTGTTGGTGCAGCCGGCGGTGGTCAGCAAGGCCAGGGTGATCAGGGTAGCGCGTAGCAAGGAAGACATTCCGTTTTCTCCAATCGATTTAATGTCAGGACCAGCGGCGGAAGATCAGCGAAGTGTTGACGCCGCCAAAGGCAAAGTTGTTGTTCATCACGTAGTCGTGGTGCATCTGGCGAAAGCCCCCTTGCAGGTAATCCAGTTCGCCGCATTGCGGGTCGACGGAATCCAGGTTGAAGGTGTGCACGTATTGGTCACGGTTCATCATCTCGATGCTGAACCACGACTCCAGAGCGCCGCAGGCACCCAGGGTGTGGCCGAGGAAGCTCTTCTGCGAGCTGATCGGCATGCGGCTGCCGAACAGGCTGCTGGTGGCCAGGGTTTCGGCGATGTCGCCCTGGTCGGTGGCAGTACCATGGCCGTTCACGTAGCCGATGGCAGACGGCTCAAGGCCTGCATCTTCCAGGGCCAACTCCATGGCACGGCGCATGGTTTTCTGTTCCGGGCGGGTGGTGTGCTGGCCGTCGGCGTTGCTGCCGAAACCGACCAGCTCAGCGTGGATATGCGCACCCCGGGCCAGGGCATGCTCCAATTCTTCGAGCACCAGCATGCCACCGCCTTCGCCGATCACCAGGCCATCGCGGCCGCTGTCGTAGGGGCGTGGGCTTGTTTGCGGTGCATCGTTTTTCAAGCTGGTGGCGTAGAGCGCATCGAACACCATGGCTTCAGTGGGGCACAGTTCTTCGGCGCCGCCAGCGAGCATCAACGGCAAGCGCCCGAACTTGATTGCCTCGTAGGCGTAACCGATACCCTGACTGCCGCTGGTGCAGGCGCTGGAGGTGGGGATCAAACGCCCGGTCAGGCCAAAGAAGATGCTGATATTCGCCGCCGTGGTGTGGGGCATCATGCGTACATAGGAGTTGGCGTTGAGCCCCTCGGCCACCGAGTTGAGCAGCATGTTGCCGAACGCCTTGATCTCATCGGTGCTGCCGGTGGACGAGCCACAGGCCACGCCCATGCGTCCGTCCTTGATCGACTCGTCGCCGAGCAGGCCGGCGTCCTGCAACGCCTGTTCCGCCGCCCACACCGCCAGGCGCGAGACGCGGCCCATGCTGCGCAGTTGCTTGCGCGTCCAGTGCGAGGGCACGACGAAGTCGTCGATGGGCCCGGCCAGGCGCGTGTTCAGTTCGGTGAAGCGATCCCACTCATCCATGCGCCGGATGCCGCTGCGGTTGGCGCGAAAGTTGGCGGCGATGGTCTCCCAGTCGCTGCCCAGGGAGGTCATGCCGGCCATGCCGGTGACGACGACGCGCTTCATCAGCACAAGCCTCCGTTCACAGCCAGCACCTGGCGCGTGATATAGCCGGCTTCGGCCGACATCAGGAAATTCACCGCGCCGGCAACTTCTTCCGGCGTACCCATGCGCTGCGCCGGGATCATTTTCATCAACTCTTCTACCGGTACGTTTTCATCCAGCATCGCCGTGTCGATCAGGCCAGGCGCCACGCAGTTGACGGTGATCTTGCGCTTGCCCAGCTCGATCGCCAACGCCTTGGCTGCGCCGATCAAGCCAGCTTTGGACGCGCTGTAGTTAACCTGGCCGCGGTTGCCGATCAACCCCGAAACCGAAGTGATACACACAATACGCCCGGCGGCGCGACGGCGAATCATCGGCATCATCACCGGGTGCAGCACGTTGTAGAAACCGTCGAGGTTGGTACGCATCACCACGTCCCAGTCGTCTTCCGACAAGGCCGGGAACGCGCCGTCGCGGGTCAGGCCGGCATTGAGCACCACGCCGTAGTAGGCACCATATTCCTCCACATCAGCCTCCAGGATGGCCTTGCAACTGGCGCGGTCGCAAACGTCGAATTGCAGCACCCGCGCCTTGCGCCCCAGGGCCTCGATCTCGACCTGCACCGCGTCGGCTTCAGCCCGGCCACTGCGGCAATGCAGCACGATGTCATGGCCGGCCTGGGCCAGGCGCAGGGCAATGGCGCGGCCGATGCCACGGCTGGAGCCGGTGACCAGTACGGATTCAGTCATGGCGTTTCGTCCTTCGATTCATCTAAATAGTTGGCCGCCTGGGGCGGTCGAAATACGTTCAAGCGGGCGCTGGCCTGGATGCCGTCGCCGGTGAGGTGGCATTCGAACACACCCATGCCGTTGTCGTCTTCCAGGGAGCGCAGGCCGTGGATATTCAGCTCGGCGCCGGCGGGAAAGTGCTCCACGTTGCATTCGAATTTACGTGTGCCCAACAGGAAACCCAGTTCCACCGCCTGGCCTCGCTGGCGCGCACGGCAACCGGCATAAGCGGCGACGCTTTGCGCCATCAATTCCAGGCCGACCCAGGCCGGCAGGCTGCCGTCAGGGCGGTTGAACAGGCCGCCGGGCTTGACGGTGACGCGGGCGCGGATCTGCTCTTCATCGAACGACAGCACCTGGTCGATCAGGATCATGTCGCCCGCGTGGGGCAGTAGTTCGGCAAGTGGCCAATCGATCATGGGGCCTCTGCGATTATCAGGCTGACGTTGTTACCGCCGAAGGCAAACGAGTTGCTCATCAGGCAGGTTTTTTTCAGGGTGTCGCCGCTGCGCGTCCACTGCAAGGCCGGCAGCGCCGGGTCGGCGTGGCCGTCCCAAACGTGGGGTGGCAGCAGGCCGTGGGTCAGGCTCAGCCAGCAGAACGCCGCTTCCAAGGCACCGGCGGCGCCCAGGGTGTGGCCGGTCATGGGCTTGGTCGACGAGCAGGCTACGCCGCCTTGGAACAAGCTGGCGACCGCCAGGCTTTCCATGGCGTCGTTGTGTTGGGTGGCGGTGCCGTGCAGGTTCAGGTAGCCGATCTGCTCGGGGGCCAGTTTCGCGTTGGCCAACGCCTTGCGCATCGCCTGCAGCGCGCCTTTGCCACTGGGCTCGGGCGCGGAGATATGGTGCGCGTCACAACTGGCGCCGCTGCCCAGTAAGGCAATGGGTGCCGGCTCGCGGCTCATCAAGAACAGCACCGCCGCTTCACCGATATTGATGCCGTTGCGGTTTACCGAAAACGGGTTGCAGCGCGCGCTGGATACCGCCTCCAGTGAAGTAAAACCGTTGAGTGTCAGCTTGCACAGGCTGTCGACGCCACCACAGATCACCGCATCGCACACCCCCAGGTCCAACAGGCGCTGGGCACTCATCAGCGCACGCGCGCTGGACGTGCAGGCGGTGGAAATTACATAGGCCGGGCCGCTCAATTGCAGCCAGTCGGCGAGGAAGTTCGCCGGGGCGCTGAGTTCCTGTTGCTGGTAGTCGTAGTCGCCGGGGAACTGCTTGTCGCGCAGGTAGTGGGCAATGCCACGGCTGGCTTCGTCGATGCCTGAAGTGCTGGTGCCGAGCACGATGCCGACCCGGCCAGGGCCATGGATTTGGATCGCCTGGCGGATCTCATCTTCGATCTGCAACGCCGCTTCCAGCAGCAACTGGTTATTGCGGCTGCTCTGCTGACGTAATTGCTCCGGCAGGGGCACCAGTTCGCCGTGCACGGCCGCCACTGGCACCACGCGCTCCGGCACCCAACCGCTTTCGGCGCGCATGCCTGAGCAGTCGCCGGCAAACAGGTGGCGGCTGACTTCGGCCTGGCCGCGGCCAAGGGCGCAGATCACACCGAGGGCATTCAGGTAAGCGGTCATCGGCCTGCCCCCAGCGGGGTGATGCGATAACGCAATGGCTGGCCCGCCAGGTTTACGCTGAACACTTCGGAGGACTGATAGACGATCTGCCAATGGCCCGGCAGCGTGCGCGTCAGGTCCATCGCCTGGGCGTTCGGGTACAGCGCCGGCACCTCACCGGCCGAGGTCAGGGCAAACAGCAGTGCGGCAAACAGCTCGCGAGCCTGGGGATTGGGCGGCAGCAAGCCGTCGGCCTGCCATTGCCCATCGAGCAGTTTCTGCCGGGCCAGGGGAATGCCCAATGGGTCCATCATCGACCAGCGAATCGCGTTGCCTTCGTGCTGGATCACCAGCAGCCAGTCCTGGCTCTGGCCGTCCGCCAGTCGCTGCACATGCAGTTGCATCGGCAAGGCCAGGGCCGGGTTTTTTTCTGGCAGCGGCGCCTGGCTGGCGCAGGCGCTCAGCAGCAACAGGCAACCTATCAGCAGCAGGCGAATCATGAGGCTGCGCTCTCCAGCGGTTTACGCGCCACGCAGTTGACCAGGGTTTCCTCACGCTGGCCCACTGGCGGCGCCTTGCGCAGGCCCCAGCGTTCCAGCAGGCCGAAGTCGCTGGAGCGGCTCCACCACAGGTACGGGTACGAGACATTCTGCGAGTCGAATTCAAAGCCCTGCTCGTGGAGCATCTCCAGGTACTGTTCGGCGCTTTTCTGCACATGCATCGGGTGACGGAACAGCCAGCGAATCACCCAGGTGTCGATATAGGCTTCGGTGGATTCGGCAAACAGTAAATAACCTCCGGGTTTGAGTACCCGATAAAACTCCTTGAGCGCGCGATGTTGCTCGACCAGATGGTGGAAGGTCTGGTGGCAGAACAGGATATCGACGCTGGCGTCCGGCACATCAAGGGTGGCGCAGTCACTGCCGATCAGCTCGACAGCCAGGCCCTGGCGCGCCGCTTCTGCGCGGCTCAGTTCCAGGCTGTGGGGGTCGGCATCCAGGCCGATCAGGCGTGAGGGCGCAAACGCCTGGTGCAGCAGTTGGAAGGATTTGCCCTGGCCGCAACCGGCGTCCAGCAACACCGGCGCCACCGGCAGTGGCTCGCTGAACAGGCTGCGCAAGTCATTGATCGCCACGCGCAACACGTGATGTTGCCAGGTGTGGCTGCGCAGGAACCAGAAGCCGAACCTGGTTTCCTCGACGTAATTTTTACTCAGGTAGTTTTTTTCAACAGCAGGGCTGCTCATACCACTTCACTCGCACAAATATCCGACAACATTCGCAACCGCCGTTTCGGCTCGCTGACAAACGGGTTGCGCTCATCCCAGGCGTAACCGGCCAGGATCGAACTGATCATGCGGCGGATCTCCGGTGAGCTGCCAGGATGGAAAATCACGTCCTGGAACGTGCCGGCATACCAGCCTTCGACGTAGCAGCGGAAGGTGTCGACCCCGCGCTTCAAGGGCTCGGCAAATTCGCTTTGCCAGTCGACGGTTTCGCCGTTGAGCTGACGATGCAGAACGGCGGTGGCCATGCTCGCCGAGCGCATGGCGATGGTCACGCCCGAAGAGAACACCGGGTCGAGGAATTCCGCCGCGTTGCCCAGCAGCGCAAAGCCCGGGCCGTGCAGGGTTTTGACGTTGGCCGCGTAGCCGCCGATGCTGCGCGCCGGGGTGTCCCACACGGCATTTTTGAGCACGCCGGCCAGGCTTGGGGTTTCATCGATGAAGCTGCGCAGGCAGGCGTCGAGGTCGCTGTTGCGGCCGTCGAAATGCTCCTTGGCCGCCACCACGCCCACCGAGCAACGGCCGTTACTGAACGGGATAGTCCAGAACCAGATATCGCGCTGGGTCGGGTGAGTGGTCACCAGGATTTTGGTGCGGTCAAAGCCTGGGTGTTCGATGCGGTCTTCGACGTGGGTAAACACGGCCTGGCGCAGCGGGAAGTTCGACGGCGCCTCAAGGTCCAGCAGGCGCGGCAGCACACGGCCATAACCGCTGGCATCGAGCACGAATTTAGCCTTGATGTGGTACGCGCTGCCATTCTCCCGACGCACATGCAGGTAGCGGCACTCGCCGGAGAAATCCACCCCGGCAATGGTCTGGCCATAGCGAATTTCTACGCCTTGCAACGCCGCCTGATCGGCCAGCAACTTATCGAACTCGCCGCGCTGCACCTGGAAGGTGGTGGGCTTGCCGTTGCTGAACGTGTCGCCAAAATCAAACGCACTGTAGCGTTCGCCCCAGGCGAATGCGGCGCCGGTTTTTACCTGGAAGCCCGCCGCTTGTACGGCGTCGAGCATGCCGGCTTCTTCGATAAAGTCGATGCAGTGCGACAGCAGGCTTTCGCCAATCGAGAAGCGTGGGAAATGCTCGCGCTCGATGATCAATACATCATGCCCTTTGCGCTTTAGCAGCGCGGCCGCGATGGCACCGGAAGGCCCGGCACCGATCACCACCACCTGGCGACGTTCCATTTCAACTATAGGCACGAGGGCTCCTTGCCGCATGGGCGATAATCACATTCATAAGGCGTGCTTCTGTTGGCCGGCCCAGGGCGCCAGCATAAAGCTGAACGCCAGGCCCAGGCTGACCGACAAGCCGAAATTGCTCACTGCTGGTGTACTGGACACCGCCAGCAGGCCGAACGACAGCCAGGTTGTCAGCGCCGCCAGCAGCGTCCCCAACAGGCTGACGGCAGGGCCGCCGATTTGCTCGCGCATCAAAATGGCGTAGTCAACGCTGATGGCCGTCACCAGCAACAGGCCAAACAGGCTGAATAAGGTCAGCGGCTGGCCCAGCCAACCGAGGCTGGCCAGGCTGCATAGTGCGGCCAGCAGCGGCAGGGCGACGATACGCAAGGCGCCGCCAAAGCCGAAGGGCGCAATCAGCAACAGCACGATCAGCACGCAAGACATCAACTTCAACTCGGCGGCGCTGATTTGCGTGTCGGCAAACACCCGGTTCAAGTCACCCAGGCGGTCGACCAATTGCACGCCGGGCAAGTCCAGGGCCTGCACCCGCAGCAGCGCCGGGTTGTTCAAGCCTTGCAGGCTGACCATGGCCGCCACGCCGCCGTCGACCGGGCCGAGCCACAGTGTGCGCCAGGGCTCGGCCAGCGGGCCTTGCAGTGCTGCGTCGATGTCGGCGGTGGGCAGCGCCTGCAACTGCGCGACTTCGGCTTGCAGGGCGCTGGCGGGTACGCCGAGGTCCAGCAGCGGTTGCCAGTGTTGCGCGAGGTTGTTCAGTGCCTCGCGTAGTTGTTGCTGTTCGTCGGGGAGACTGACCAGTTGGTTGAGCGCCAGGTACCCCTGGAGCTTGTCCATGTTCACCAACTGATCCAAGCGTTTGCCCAGGGCGCCCTGGCGCTCCAGCAGTTGCTGCTGATTGTCGGCCCGTACCAGGAAAAACTGGCTGGTGGGTTGGTAGCCGGTGATGCGCGCCACGGCCTGGGCTTCCTGCAGCAATTGCGGCGGCGCGCCGATCCACTGGCGGATATCGTTTTTGCTGTTCAACTGCCACAGGCCTGCGGCGCAGAACAACAGCACCCACACCAGCAGGACTGAACTGGGTATGTGCTTGATCAGCGCCGTACGCATCTGCCACAGACGCTCGGCGATGCGCAGCGGCCATTGCGCCGGGCGCAGTTCCACACCCTTGAGCAGCGCCGGCAACAGGCACACGGCGCACAAATAAGCACCGACCAGCCCGGCGGCGGAGAACACCGCGATCTGTGTCAGTGCCGGGAACGGTGTCCAGGCCAGCGCCAGGTAGCCGATACAGCTGGTGGCCAGGCTCAGGCTCAGCCCCGGCAGGGTCAGGCGCAACGCCGGCCAACTGCGCCACGGCTGCAGGCTCCAGCTTTTCGACAGGTAGTGCAGTGGGTAATCCACCGCCACGCCGATCAGGCTGGAGCCCAGCACCAGGGTCATCACATGCATATGCCCGAACAGCGCCACACAGGCCACCGCGCCAAACAGCATGCCCACCAGCACCGGCACAAACGCCAGCAACACGCGCCAGCGCCGGAAGGCCAGCAACAGCAACAGCAGGATGCCGACGGTCGCGCCGCCGCCGACCCAGGTGATTTCCCGAGTGGCCTGCTGTTGGCCGTTGGCCGCGTAGAGCAAGCCGCTGGCGGCGAGCAATTGCGCGCCGTGCTCGCTGGCTTGCTCGCGGCTGGCCTGGAGCAGATCCGCCACGTGCAGCGGCAATTTCATGTCGAAGGCATTGCCGGTGGTGCGCGCCCGCAGCAATACCCAGCGCTTGCCATCGGCATCGGCGATCAGCGCACCGCTGCCGATGTCCAGCTGCACCGAGCCGTGTTGCGGCTGGCTGTTCTGGATGCGCCCGGTCAGGCCCAGCCAGTCGTCCTGGCTCGGCACCAGGCTGAAGCCGGTGAACGGGTCGAACAGCGCTTGCACCCGTTGCTGGATGAAGGCATCGGGTTGCTCGATCAGTTGCTCGCGGTCCTTGGCCGAAAGCATCGACAAGCGCCCGCGCAGCAGTTGCTCACGCAGCGCCGGCAAGTCAGCTTGCAGGTTCCACTGCACCTTTTCAAACAGGCCGCTGGCCTGCCAACGTTCGCCCAATTGCTGCGCCACAGCCACGGCTTGCTGGCGGTCGGCGTGCCCCACCAGCACCAGCAATTCGCGGTTGAGCGGTTCCTGCATGCGCTGTTCGGCTTGCTGTTCCAGGGCGTTCGGTGTACTGCCCGGCACCAGCTCCATCAGGTTGGCCGACAACGGCGCGCCATGGCGCCACTGCCAGCCGGCCAGGGCCAGCACGGCCACCAGCAGGATCAGGAACAGCCGTGGCAGCAAACGCTCACTGGGCAAAGTCGTGTTGCTCCGCATCGCTCAAGGGCTGGCTTGCCGTGCTGTCCTGCATGCGCAGCACGGTGCTGTCGCCTTGGGTTTCCAGCAGTTCGATGGTTTGCACAAGCTCGCCGCCGTCGATATTGATCTGGGTGAACACTTGCTTGAGCAGCAGCGAGCGCGGGATCAGCGTGAGTTTCCACTGCTGGGCCTGGCCTTGCAGTTGCAGGTCGAAGTCACGCTGCAAGCCGCTGCTGTCGCCCTGGAGTACGGCGAGGAACAGGCGATTCTGCTCGGCACCGGCGCTCTTGTGCGGCAGCGGTTGCCAGCCGTTGGCGTCACGCCGGGCGATGCCCTGGGCGCTGATGCGGTAGTCCTGTTGCAGCGGGGTTTTCAACAGCCACAGCAGGCCGTGGTCCTTGGCGAGCACGAAGGTGCCTTTGCTGACCAACGGCTGGGGCAGGGCACGCAGGTGTTTTTCCTGGGTGAAGTTGCCGTGGATCACGGAGGGTTTTGCAAGTTGGTCGCTGAGCTGTTGCAAATCAAACGCCTGCGCCAAGCCTGGGAAACTCAACAACAGGGTGAGCACAATCCCTGTGGGAGCGGGCTTGCTCGCGAAGGACTTAAGGACGCCGCGCAGTATCAGGCGAACCGCGTTATCGTTGACGATCTTCGCGAGCAAGCCCGCTCCCACAGGGGTCAGCATTTCAAAGCCCTTTCTACGGCGTCGGTAAATATTTTGGGGGAGGCCAACTGCATTTCGCGGCTGGCGATTTCCACCGCTACTTGCACGGTGCTGGCGCGGGTCAGGCGCTCGCCGCTGGCAAGGTCAGTGATCAGGTAGTTCACCTTCAAACGGTTCTCCCACTCCACCAGGCTGGCGCGCACATTAAGGGTCTGGCCAAAGGTAGCGCCACGCACATAGCGTAGCTGCATGTCGATCACCGGCCAGGCGTAGCCGGACTCGAGCATTGCCGTGTAGTTATGGCCAATCTTGTCCAGCAACGCACAGCGCGCCACTTCCAGGTACTTCACGTAATGCCCGTGCCACACCACGTTCATGGTGTCGATATCGAAAAACGGCACGAGGATTTCAGTGTCGCTGTGCAATACGCCGGGGCTACGCATGCAGCCTCCAGTGTTGCGCGGCGATGCGTTGCAGGCACAGGCGCAGTTCGCCTTCCAGGGCACGGTCTTCGATGACGGGCGGGAAGTCCTGGGCCAGTTCTGCGTGCATCGCGGCCAATGCCGGTGGCAGCGGCCGTGCATCCTCGGCCTGGGCGCGCAGCCACACACCTTGGTTGGCGGCGAGCAGGGTAGCGGCGGCCACCTGTTCGGTCAGCTCCAGCACACGGATCGCATCGCGAGCGGCAATGGTGCCCATGCTCACCTTGTCCTGGTTGTGGCACTCGGTGGAGCGCGAAAACACGCTGGCCGGCATGGTGTTTTTCAGGGCTTCGGCGGTCCAGGCACTGGTGCCGATCTGCACCGCCTTGAAGCCGTGGTTGATCATCGCGCGGTCGGCCGGGGCGCCCGACAGGTTGCTCGGCAGGCCGTGGTTGTAACGCACGTCCACCAGCAGCGCGAGTTGGCGGTCGAGCAGGTCGGCAACGTTGGCTACCAGAGTCTTGAGGCTGTCCATGGCGAAGGCGATATGCCCGCCGTAGAAGTGCCCGCCGTGCAGCACGCGTTCTTCCTCTGCGTCGATGATCGGGTTGTCATTGGCACTGTTGAGCTCGATCTCGATAAACGAACGCAGCCAGTTCAGGCTGTCAGCCAGCACACCGAGTACGTGGGGTGCACAGCGCAGCGAATAGCGATCCTGCAGGCGATGCAGCGGCGCGGTGGGTGCATCAATCGCCAGGTCGTTGCGCAGCCATGCGGCGACCTGCATCTGCCCCGGGTGTGGCTTGGCGGCAAACAGGCGCTCGTCGAAGTGCTCCGGGTTGCCTTGCAGCGCCACCACATTGAGCGCGGTGATGCGCGTGGCCAGGTGCAGCAGGTAGTCGGCGCGGGCGAAGGCCAGGCAGGCAATGCCAGTCATCACTGCAGTGCCGTTCATCAACGCCAGGGCTTCTTTGGGGCGCAGTACCAGCGGTTCCCAACCCAGCTCGCGGTGCACGTCGGCAGCCTGACGACGTTCGCCACGAAACAGCACTTCGCGCTCGCCGGACAAGGTCGCAGCCACATAGGACAACGGCGTCAGATCACCGCTGGCGCCCACCGAACCTTCCTCCGGAATCAGCGGCAGTACGTCGTGTTCGAGGAACCCATGCAGGCGCTCCAGCAGCTCCACACGCACACCGGACACGCCGTGGCACAGCGACTGCAAACGCGCCGCCAGCACCGCTCGGGTCGCCTGGGCATCCAGCAACTTGCCCAACCCGCACCCGTGAAAGGTGTACAGGTGACGCGGCAGCGCCTCGACGTGCTCCAGCGGCACCGCCACCACGCAGGAGTCGCCGTAGCCGGTGGTCACGCCGTAGATCACGCCTTCCTTGTCCAGCAGCGAGTCGAGGAACTGCGCGCCCTTGGCAATGCGCTGGCGATAGGCCGCGTCATCCTGCAACTGCGTGGGCGCCTGACGGTTGGCCAGGGCCAGCACGTCTTCGATGCGCAAAGGGCGCTCGCCAAAGGTTACCGGCTCAAGATGCGTTGTCATCGGTCTTCCAGAAAGGGTAAAAGTTGAACCATTGTTGTGGCGCCTGCAGGCAGAACTGGCCCAGGCGAGCGGCGTAGCGTGCGGCCCACTCGGCAATGACTTGCTCGCGGGTGCTGCGCTTCCATTCGATCAATGGCGCGAAAGGCTCGATGGTCAGGCGATAGCGGCCTTGGTGTTTCAGGCACATCAGCAGGTTCACCGGGCATTTGAGCAGGCCGGCCAACAGCCACGGGCCTTGGGGGAAGGCGGCATCGTGGCCGAGGAAATCCACGCGCACCCGGCGCCCGCCGTGCAGCGGTACGCGGTCGCCGGCAATCGCCAGCCACTCGCCGTCGTCCAGGCGTTGGCTGAGCAGCAGCATGGTGGCCGGGTCCAGCTCGCTGACCTGGATCAGGCGCAAATGGGTGGCCCCGGCTTCACCGAGCAGACGGTTGAAGCGCTCGGCGTGTTTGGTGTGCACCAGCACGTTCATGGTGACTTGCTCACCGATCTCTGCGAGGGCGCGGCACACTTCGAGGTTGCCCAGGTGCGCGCCCACCAGCATCTGCCCGCGCTCGCCACGCAGTTGCCCGCGCAATTGCGCCGGGTCGTTGATTTCGATCTGCTCCAGGCGCAGCTTGCCGTTCCACACGTCGAGCTTGTCCAGCAGCGAGTCGGCGAAGGCCATGAACTGGCCGAAGACTTTCCTGTGGGTGGGCCTCAGCTCATCGCGCCCGCTCCATTGGGCCAGGCGCAGTTGGTATTGCCAGGCGCTCTGGCGTGCGGTGCGGCCGAACAGGAAAAAGTAGAACACGATGCTGTAGAGCAACGGGCTCAACAGGCGACGGCCGAGGACTTTTGCGGCGACCGCGGTGAATTTCATCAGCCAGAAGCTGCCGCGCTCCTCGCGGTCGGCCCAGTGCTTGGTGCTGTCGCTCATGCCTGCCACCGTCGCCACAGGATCATCGGCGCACGCACCAACATGCCGAAGAACAACCGTGTGTGCATCGCGCTGATGCGTACGTTGTCGCGGAACAAGCGAAAGTGCGACAGGCCGTCGGCCGGGTAGTGCACCTGGGTCGGTAGCCAGCGCATTGGTTGGTTGCGCCAGGCCAGGCGCACCAGGATGTCCGAGTCGAAATCCATGTGCGTGCCGATGTAGGCCGAGTCCATCAGGGCCAGGGTCGGCGCCAGCGGGTATACGCGAAAGCCGCACATCGAATCGCGAATCTGCAGTGACAGGGTGTTGATCCATACCCATACGTGGGTCAGGTAGCGTGCATACAAGCGGCCTTTGGGCACGCTGTCGTCGTACTCGGGGTAGCCGCAGATGATCGCGTTGGGGTGGCGGCGGGAAGTGTCGATAAAGGTTTCGACTTCGCGCAGGTCATGCTGGCCGTCGGCGTCCACTTGCAGGGCATGGGTGTAGCCCAGGCGCGCCGCCTCACGGAAGCCGGCCATGACCGCGCCGCCCTTGCCCTGGTTGCTGGGCAGGGTCAGCAGGGTGACGTTTTCCAGCGTCGCCAGTTGCGCTAACACCGCCGCGCAGGCCGGGCTGCTGCCGTCATCCACCAACAGGCAGGGCAGGCCAGTGTTGAGCAGGCTGCGGACCACGGCGGGTACGGCGGCTTCATGGTTGTACACCGGGATGAGTGCGCAAGGGTTATGCATGGGTGGCTTCCAGCTGTATGCGGCCACTGGAACAGGCGGCGACGCCGTTGCGGTAGGCGAAATACAGCTTGCTGCGCTCCCGATCAAAGCGCAGGTGCAGTTCGACACGGTCGCCTGGGCGCACCAGTTGCTGGAACTTGAGCACTTCCATACCGGCAAAGCTCGCCGGCAGGTCGAGCAGTTGCTGGCCGAGGTTGAACGCCCATTCCACTTGCACCACGCCGGGCAGCACGGGGGTAACCGGAAAGTGCCCGCTGAAATAGGCCAGGTCTGGCGGGATGCTCAGTTGCACGGTCCATTCGCCATTGGCTTCGACCTGCTCCAAAACCTCCGGGGCTTTCGGCCGAGGCGCTAACAGCAAGGCTTCGACCTCGGCCTGGGGCAGCTTACCCTGGCTGTTCAGCGGCAGTTGGCGCAGCAAGCGCCAGCGCCGGGGCAGGGCCAGGGCTTCGCAATGCTGGCTAAGATGCTGGCGCAGGGTTTGGGTGACTGTGCGTCGGCCCTGGTTGCGCAGGGCATGCAGGCCATCAGCGCTGAGCACCACCAGGGCACCGAGGGTGGCGCGGTTTTCCTGCACCACGCCCAGGCGCGTTTCAGCAACCCAGGGGTGAGCCATCAAGGCTTGTTCGAGCATCGGCAGGGAGATGCGTTTTTCTTCCAGTTTGACGATGCGGTCCAGGCGGCCCAGCAACTCGAAACGGCCATCGGAATGGATGCGTACGGCGTCGGCGGTCTGTTCGATATGCCCCTCAGGCAGGTAGGGCGATGCGATGCGTAGTGCACCGTCCGCATCCTGGCTCAGTTGCACGTCGGCGAACGGCTGCCAGGGTTGCGCGCCCTGGCGCCAGGCGATGCCGCCGGTCTCCGAGCTGCCGAGGATTTCCGTCGGCCATTGCTGCAAGCGGTCGTACAGGCTGCCGGCGGCTTCAACAGGCAACGCGCCACCGGAGGAAAACACCCGCGCCACTTGGCTCAGCGCTGGCCAGTCGAGGTTGTCGCCCATGCGCTTGAGCAGCGCCGGGCTGGCCACCCACGCAAATTGTGCGTGCTCACGGCTGGCGCGTTGCATGTCCTCGGGGAATGCCAGTTGCTTGCGCGCAAAAGGGCGGCCGGCGCACAGCGGCCACAGCACGCGGAACAGCAAACCGTAGATGTGCTGGGTGGCGACGCTGCCGATGATGCACGCGTCTTTGAGCTCCGCTCCCCAGAGCGCTTCCAGGGCCTGCACTTCGTTAGCCAGTTGGCGCAGGGTTTTGTCGATGCGCTTGGGTTCGCCGCTGGAGCCGGAAGTGCACAGGCTCAGTTGGCAGGTGTCGAGGTCGAGGGCGGCAGGGCTCAACGGCGCTTGATACAGCGCGTCCAGATCGGTGGCTTCAACCAGCCAGGCATCTACGGCATCAGCCCAGCGTTGGCGGGTCTGGGGTTGCAGGTCGGCGGGCAACAGCACGCTTGCACCGGCACGCCAGGCGCCCAGCAGCGCAATCGCCAGCACCCCGGCGTCTTCCAGATGCACGGCCAGGCGTCGAATACCCCGCGCTTGCAGGCCCGCCGCCAGGCTCAGCGAGCGCTCCCACAACTGCGCGTGATTCATTTCAGGCTCGGCGGTTACCCAGCGATCTTGCAGCGGCTCAAGCAGCATGTGCTCAAGTTTCAACCCGTTCATACGCGGCCTCGAACCCTTTGTCGTACCAGCCATTCCACGGCAAACAACAAGCCCATCAGCCCGTAGGCGATCAGGCCGTTGTACAACGTCCACCAGCTCAACGGCGCCCACAGGGTGAGCGCGGCGGCGAGCAGGCCATTACAGAGAAAAAACACACTCCACACCACAGTCACCTGGCGGGTATACACCACCGCGTGGGGCGCAAGGTGTGGGTCGGTCATGCGCGCCAGGCGCTCGACCATCGGCGGGCCGTATTTCAGGCTCAGGCCGAACAGCGTCAGCATGAACGCGCTGACCAGGCTCGGGTACCAGCGCAGCCACTGCGGGTTATCGAACCAGGCCAGCAGCAGGCAGAACACGATTATTGTCGCCGCCATCCAACGGCTGCCGGGGCGCTGCGTAGCGGTCAGTGCACGCAGCAGCCACAAGCTGCCCAGTAGCAGGCCGAATTGCCACGGCGCAAAGTGCTCGGTGCCGTAATACACCGCGAAGGGGTACAGCAGCCCCGCCAATAACAGGCCAAGGCCGATCAGCCGGCTCATGCGGCGGGCTGGACCAGACGGTACACCGCCTCAACCACGTCGTTCACAGTGCGCACGGCCTTGAACTCTTCGGCGGCGATCTTCTTGCCGGTCTGGCGCTTGATATGGTCGATCAGGTCCACGGCGTCGATGCTGTCGATTTCCAGGTCCTGGTACAGGTTGGCGTCGGGGGTCACGCGCTCCGGGGGCAGTTCAAACAGTTCCACCAAGGCATCGCGCAGGGTGTTGAAAATATCGTCACGAGTTTGCATGGTACGGTCTCAAGCTGCCTGTCGGGCCGTGACGAACGCCGCAAGGCTGGCCACGTTAGTGAAGTGATTGCGGGTGTCCTTGGCGTCGGCATCGATCTTGATGCCGTAGGTTTTCTGGATCGCCAGGCCCAACTCCAGGGCGTCGACCGAATCCAGGCCCAGGCCTTCGCCGAACAGGGTCTGTTCGCTGCCAATGTCGTCGGCGCTGATGTCCTCCAGGCCCAGGGCCTCGATGATCAGCGTCTTTATGTCGTGCTCAAGGCGGTGTTGGTCGCTCATCTTCGGCGAGCTCCTTAATGAAATAGTGATGCAGGTAATCGTTGAGCTTGCGTGATGCCTGGGGCGCGGGGCCGACTGCGGCAAACGCTTGTGGTTCTATATCGGCACCCACGCGCAAACTGAAGTGGAATCGACGTTTGGGAATGCGATACCAGGGTTCAGCCTTGGTCAGGGTGGTGGGGCTGACCTTGATCACCACAGGGGTGATGATTGTCGCACCCCGCAGGGCAATCGCCGCGCCGCCGCGATGAAAGGCGGGTGCGGCGCCGGGCGTGGTGCGGGTGCCTTCGGGAAAGATGATCAGGGTCTGGCCGGCGCGCAGGGCGTCGGCCGCCGCATCGAGCATGTCGGCGCTGCCGTCGTTGCTGATATAGCCGGCATCGCGCACCGGGCCGCGGGTGAACGGGTTTTGAAACAGGCTCTGCTTGACCACGCAGTTGGTCTGGCGCATCAGGCCGATCAGGAACACCACATCGATCAGCGACGGGTGGTTGGCAACGATCATCTGCCCGGGGCGCCCGAGCTTCTCGGCGCCTTCCACGCTGTAGGTCAGCACGCCGCCACGCTGCATCAGCTGGATAAAGAACCAGAACAGCCGGCTGATAGTGTGGCGGGCGCGGCGCTGGTGCTGTTCGGCGCTGCCCGGCAGGCAACTGAGCAACGGGAACACCAGCAAACGCAGGCACAGCCCACCCACGCCGAACACGAAAAAGCTCGCGGCGGTGGCGAACAGGCGCCAGTAGTAGGCGTCCCGTGGCTTGTCGGTCAGGGCTTGCGTTGCCAGTTCCATACTCGGTTCTTCCAGGCATGTTGGCAGGCGCCCTGTTCGGTCAACAGGGTGCGCAGCAGGTTCAGGGCATGGGGCCACTGGGCGGTGGTGGAGGGTTGGACAGCGCCGCTGGTGAGTTCCAGTTGCCACTCGTCGCCGGGCGTCAGCAGCAGGCCGAGGGCGTAGGGGAATGGGACGTCATGGATCCAGCCGGCGTAGGCTTCGGGCGGCTGTTCTTCAGTGATCACCAGCAGCACCGCCGGGGCGCCTTCGTTGAGCAATGCCGCGGCTTCGAGCAGGCCGTGTTCCAGGCCATCGCCGGCGGCGGCGAGGGCGGTCATTTCGCTGGTTTCATTGCGCAGGATCGACCACAGGCCAATCACTGCGTTGTGCACCGACAGGCTGAACTGGGTTGGCGACAGCGGCTGGTCATTGGCCAGGTCGCTGAGAATATCCAGGGTGCGTGGGGTTTCGCCGTGCCGGGAGATAAACACCAGGGGCAAATCCTGCAAGCCCTCGGCCAGTGGCCAGCCCACACTGAAGGCCATGCGCGCCAGGCGGCTCAGGCGGCGGCGTTGCATAGCTGGCAAAAATGACACATCTGGCGACGCATCACTGACAGGCAGCAACACCGGGGCCCGGCACCAGGCGTGCCAGTCATCGGCAGTCTCCAGGCCAGGAGCCCAGGCGCGCCATTGGGCGATGTCGAAGTTGATCACTGAGAAGTTATCCCGCCCCTGCGGGCTTCCATGTGCGGCCGGTAGCCCCGAATACCGGGACAGGGAGCGATGGCCGAATGGCGCGCATTATCCCGGTGCCGTGGGGTTCTAGCAAACTTTGGTAAAGAATTGTTCAAGTGTGATTACAAATTAGTGGGGAGGAATTACCGATTGTCCTTTACCGGGGAGCTCCTTGGATTGTCGGACCATTCCTATTCATTTGTGCGTGACTTACTACGGCACGCCGGTAATGCAGTAGTGCATGGATGAACGAGGTAGCTAACAGGCACTTTTGCCCTCTACACTCGGACATTCATTGATACACGGAGGTTTTTCCATGCGGCGCGTGGTGTTCAATCAAAAAGGCGGCGTTGGCAAGTCCAGCATCGCCTGTAACCTGGCGGCGGTCAGCGCCAGTGAAGGCTATCGAACCCTGTTGGTAGACCTCGATGCTCAAGCCAACTCGACCCAGTACCTCACCGGGCTGACCGGCGATGATATCCCCATGGGGATTGCCGAATTCTTCAAGCAAACCCTGTCCACCGGGCCATTTTCGAAGAAAAACCGCGTGGATATCTACGAAACACCGTTCGACAACCTGCACGTGATCACGGCCACCGCAGAGCTTGCAGACCTGCAGCCCAAGCTTGAGGCCAAGCACAAGATCAACAAGCTGCGAAAGCTGCTGGATGAGTTGAGCGAAGATTACGACCGGATTTACCTCGACACCCCACCCGCCTTGAATTTTTATGCGGTTTCGGCGCTGATTGCCGCTGATCGTGTATTGATCCCCTTCGATTGCGACAGCTTCTCGCGCCAGGCGTTGTACGGCTTGCTGAGGGAAATCGAAGAACTGAAGGACGACCACAACGAAGGCCTGGAAGTGGAAGGCATTGTGGTCAACCAGTTCCAGGCCAGGGCGAGCCTGCCGCAGCAGATGTTGGATGAGTTGATTGCTGAGGGCCTGCCAGTGCTGCCGGTGTACTTGGCCAGTTCGGTGCGCATGCGCGAGTCGCACCAGGAAAGCAAGCCGCTGATCCACCTGGATCCCAGGCACAAGCTGACCCAGCAGTTTGTGGAATTGCATAACTTGCTGGAAAACGCTTGAGCCAAATGTGGGAGGGGGCTTGCTCCCGATGGCGGTGTGTCAGTCAATCCATGTGGTGACTGACCCACTGCCATCGGGAGCAAGCCCCCTTGCATTTCAGTCGGGGATTGGATTTGTCCCACAGAGGCTGTAGGACCGGTCTGGCATTGGGGTTTGTGCCTTGTAACCTTGCCTACAGGTACGACAGAATCCGCCGGCTTGTGCGTCTGGATGGGCGTCTCTAAGGTTTGCCGGTCGCTGAATGTTCAGTGATCGGGTTTAGTAGCCCGTGGTGAGACGTACGGCAATTCGTCGATCAGGAGCGTCCTGAAATTGATGGTGGCTGTACGGAGGGCGCTTTCGAGCGCGCCGGTTGCGTCTCCCCGGTCTACTAACCTGCGTACAGCTGCCACCCTCCGTTTAGTAGCGGTAGGTTGCGGCTCCCTTACTCGGAGACGATCCATGGTTAACCTTTATACCGTTACACCCAACCTCCCCACCGAAGCCCTCGTGCTCAACAGCTACGAAACCTTCTCCTCTGTCCGAACCCTGCTGCTTAACCTATCCAACGACCTCACCGGCGAACACCGGGATGTGGCCCTGGCGATCCACCAGTTAA
Source organism: Pseudomonas sp. MF6755 (assembly GCF_016405635.1). Classification (NCBI taxonomy): domain Bacteria; kingdom Pseudomonadati; phylum Pseudomonadota; class Gammaproteobacteria; order Pseudomonadales; family Pseudomonadaceae; genus Pseudomonas; species Pseudomonas sp. MF6755. The sequence goes on along the minus strand of NZ_JAEKDA010000004.1, from coordinate 231,525 downwards.
GCGAACTGGGCGTGATGCTGGTCGGCCAGATCATGGACCGCGAAGCACCGCTGGCCCGAGGCTGAAACACAGTCAAATTGTGGGAGGGGGCTTGCTCCCGATGGCGGTGTGTCAGTCAATCCATGTGGTGACTGACCCACCGCCATCGGGAGCAAGCCCCCTCCCACACTGTCCAGCATTGTTCTGAAGGTCGGTTACACCCCCTGACTACGCAACCAGCTCATCAACTGCGGTAACGGAAACGCCCCGCTCTGGCGCGCCACTTCGCGACCGTTCTTGAACAGAATCAAACTGGGAATAGAACGAATCCCCAGCTGTGCCGACAGCTGCTGATTAGCCTCGCTGTCCAGCTTCGCCAACCGGCACTTACCCTCAAGCTGCCCGGCAGCCTGCTCGAATACCGGCGCAAACGACTTGCACGGCCCACACCAGGCGGCCCACACATCCACCAGCAACGGCAGGTCTCCCTTGATCTGGCTGGCGTAGTCGCCCTGTTTCAGCTCAAACGGTTTGTTCAGTAACACCGGCTGCTTGCAACGCCCGCATTTGGGTGCGTCACCCAGGCGTTCGCCGGGGATACGGTTGAGGCCATTGCAATGGGGGCAGGGGATTACAAGAGGTTCGGACATCGGGGGCTCCTTGGGCGCGGCTATTTGCTTCAATCTGGTGTCGGCGACGCGGTTTATCAACATCCGATAAAAAGGACAAAGCATGAACGACGATCTGAAATTGGCCATAGAGCATTGGCCTTACGTTGCAACACTGCTGCGCAAACCCCAAACCGAAGATGATTATGGCTTGCTAGTAGAGGCGATTGATGAGCTGCTCGATATAACAGGGGAAGATGAAGACCATCCAATGAATGGGCTACTGGACATCATTGCTGACTGGGTGGAGGCCTACGATCTTGAACATCAGCGCATGCCTCAGATGGATGATTAACCCGATGCAAGACGAGCTTTTTGTGATGAGCCTACTCACCACAAAATAATCCAGCTGTCTTAAAGCGCTTATGACGAACAACTGATCTCCAAATGCTTGCCCCAATCCGGCGGCCGCTGGGCGTATTGCTCCATGCCCGCTTGTTCCTCGAACGGTTTGGAAAGCACCTCATGCAGCCGTCGCACTTCGCTGTAGTCCCCGGCCTCGGCGGCGGTGATGGCGTTTTGGGCGAGGTAGTTGCGCAGGATGTACAACGGGTTAGCCGCATGCATCCGCTCACGGCGCTGTTCTTCACTGTAATCCCCATCCCGCGCAACCCGGTCTTTATACAATTGGGCCCAGGCGTCGAACCCGGCCAGGTCGACAAAGTCATCGCGCAACCGTGTCACCGCAAGCTCTGCGGACTCATCGCCCAGGCGCCGGAAGAACAGCGTGTAGTCCACGCCACTGTTCTGCATCAGCTTAAGCAAGCCCTCCACCAGCTTCTGGTCATCGTCTTCGGCAGTGGTCAGGCCCAGGCGGCGGCGCATCAGGTCCAGGTAGTGGGCCTGGTAGAACGGCAGGTACAGGCCAAGCGCTTCTTTCAAGGCGTCAACGCTGATAAACGGCGTGAGGGCCTGAGCCAGTGCACTGAGGTTCCACTGCCCGATCGGCACTTGGTTGCTGAAGGAGTAACGCCCTTCATGGTCCGAATGGTTGCAGATGAAGTGAGCATCAAAGTCGTCGAGGAAGGCAAACGGCCCGAAGTCGAAGGTGATGCCCAGGATCGACATGTTGTCGGTGTTCATTACGCCGTGGCAGAAGCCATAGGCTTGCCATTTGGCGATCATTTCGGCATTGCGCTCGACGATTTCACGGAACATCGCCAGGTACGGCTCAGGCTGCTCGCGGCACTCGGGGTAGTGCAGGTTCAATACGTGTTCGGCCAGCTCGGCCTGCTGTTCGGGCTTCTTGGTGTAGTAGAAGTATTCGAAATGCCCGAAGCGGACATGGCTGGGGGCCAGGCGCAAAACCATCGCCCCACGTTCCTGCTTCTCCCGCCAAACCGGGGTACTGGAGCCGATCACGCACAGGGCGCGGCTGCTGGGAATGCCCAGCGCGTGCAGGGCTTCCGAGGCGAGAAATTCACGAATAGAAGAGCGTAACACCGCACGCCCGTCGCCCATGCGTGAGTAAGGCGTCATGCCGGCGCCCTTGAGATGCAAATCCCAGTGCTCGCCGGCCTGGTTATACACCTCGCCCAGCAACAACCCGCGGCCATCGCCCAACTGCGGGGTGTAGCCGCCGAACTGATGCCCGGAATAGACCATCGCCCGTGGCTCTGCCTCGGCCCACAGTTTGTGGCCGCCAAACAGTTCGGCAAATACCGGTGTTTCGGCCACCGCCGGGTCGAGGTCAAGCAGGGCCATGGCGGCGTTGCTTGCCACCACCAGGCGCGGTTCGTCGAGGGGTTCGGGTAATACGTGAGTTGAGAACGCATCGCCCAGGCGTGCGAAGCGGTTGTCGAAGGTCAGTTCGTCGAGGGCTTTCACCGGCCATCTCCAGCAGAATGTCCGAGCATTCTGCTGGGGATAGGGCGTTTAGTCGAGTTTGCTCGGTGGCGGTTCCGGCGCATCCACCACTTTGCCGGCGGGTGGCTCTGGTGCGTCAGGCTTGTCGACGGGTTCGACGATGGTCTTGCGCTCATCCTCGGCCGGCACCAGTTTGTATTCCTGGCCGTGGAGGTTTTTCAGGTAGATCTCCATCTGCCTGAACGAGATGTTGATGTGCTGTTTCTTGAACTCACGGTTGATAAAGCGGTTGACCTCGTCGAGCACCGGGTTGCGGTCGCCGAGGTCGCGCACATGCATGCGCAGCTCGTGGTCCAGGGTGCTTTCGCCGAAGTTGAGGAAGTACACATGGGGTTCGGGCTCTTTCAGTACCCGTGGGTTTTCCCGTGCGGCCTTCAGTAACAATTCCTTCACCAGGTCCAGATCAGAGCCGTAGTCCACACCGAGTTTCAGGGTCACGCGGGTGATGGTGTCGGTCAGCGACCAGTTGATCAGTTGCCCGGTAATGAAGGTCTTGTTCGGGACGATGATGTCTTTGTTGTCGAAATCGGTGATCGTGGTAGCACGAATGCGGATCTTGCTTACCGTGCCTGATAGGTTGCCGATGGTGATGGTGTCGCCGATCCGCACCGGGCGTTCGAACAGGATCATGATGCCGGAGATGAAGTTGGCGAAGATCTCCTGCATGCCGAAGCCCAGGCCCACCGACAGCGCGGCGACCAGCCATTGCAGCTTGTCCCAGCTCACCCCGAGGGTGGACAGTGTAGATACGAAGCCCACGCCGGCAATGATGTAGGACAGCAAGGTGGTGGTGGCGTAGGCGCTGCCTTGGGCCAGGTCCAGCTTGGACAGCACCAGTACCTCAAGCAGGCCGGGCAGGTTGCGCGCCAGGGCGAAGGTGATGCCGATGATGATCGACGCGCCGAGCAGGTCGCCGATGCTGATGGGCACCATGCTGATATTCGCACCTGTGCCGCTGGTGTATTCGTACAGGGTGACGTTATCCAGGTACGAAAACACCGAGATCAGGTCCGACCACACCCAGTACAGCGCCGCGATAAAGCCGCCGAGCAAGGCCAGGCGGATCAGGCGCATCGACTGTTCGTTGACCTGCTCGATGTCCAGGGTCGGCTCTTCGATAACCGCTTCGCCATCACCGGCTTCCTTGGCGGCCTGGCGTTTGGCCAGGGCGCGGGAATAGGCCAGGCGCCGGGCGGCAACCCCTAGGCCACGCACAAAGGTGGCCTCAATCACCAGCCAGAACATCAGCAGGTACAGGGTGTTGATCAGTCGGTCGCTGAGTTTCAGTGCGGTGTAGTAGTAGCCAAAGCACACGGCAATAAACAGCGCGACCGGCAGGGCGGTGAACAGCAGCCCGATAGCCTTGCGAAACAGCGAGGCTTTCTCGTGGGTCGGGCTGTTCAGCAGCAGGCGGCCCAGCAGCCAGGCCATCAGCGCGTAGCAGGTCAGCACCACGCCAATGCCCAGCACGTCGTCGGCCAGCGCCGCCGGCTGATGTTCGGCAATCGCTACGACTGCCACCAACGCCAGCACTACCAGGCCAAGCTTGCGCACCCAGCCTTGCAGGAATTCGACCTGAGGCTTTTCCCAGCGGAAGTGCAGTTCCGCCACGCCGCCCGGCGCGAGGATGCGGTAGGCGGTGTAGAACACCAGCCAGGCCTGGGCGATCTGCAACAAGGCTGCGCCCAGGTTGGCGTTTTGCCCACGGGCATCGATCTGTAGGGCATAGCCGCACAGCGCCAGGCCCAGGGCTACCGGCATGGCCAGCAGGACATTGATCAGGATGGCCTGGGGCGTGTGCCACTGGCTGTCGCGCTTGAAGTGGCCGATGTCCAGGTGAACCTTTTTCAGGCGCACATAGAGCGCATTACGGCGCCACAGCAGCGCGCCGATCAACAGCAGTAACGGCAGGAACAGCAGCGGGCGTTGGGTCAGGCCGTCATACAACTCGCTGACGCTGGAAGCCCAGGGCAGGGTGGTGACTTGCTTGCTCAGGTGCGCCGGCACGGTTTCCAGCCATTCGGTGTCCAGCGGCTTGTTGCTCGGGATCCAGAACATCTGCTCGTCGAGCGTTGCACGCAGGGTAGTGGCGGTGCTCAGCAGTTGTTTCTGGTTCAGTTGCAGGGTGATGGATTCGTTGAGCAGTGCGCTCAATTCGCGGCTCAGGCGCTCCAGCAGGTCGCTGCGGGTGATCGCCAGTTCCAACAGGGTGCGGCGCAGTTGCGGGGTGACCTCATCCGGCGGCTGGTCCGCCAGCAGTTTATCCACATAGGCGCTGGGAGAGCTGATCAGCTCGCGCTGCTGGTTGACCTCGAACTGGTACAGGCGAATGTTGGCAATATCGTCGGCCAGGTCTTTGTCCACGGTGAGGCGTGGCAGAGCTTGTTTCTGTTTATAGAGAATCTTGGACAGCAGCAGGCTGCCCTTGAGTACATTGATCTGCTCGTCCAGGGCCGAATCGCTTTGGGTCACGGTGTCCAGTTGCTGCTTGGTCTGCAGGTTTTTCTGGGTCAGGTCGTTAAGACGGTCGGTGCTTTTGAGCAGGTAGTCGGAGAGCTTCAGGTTCGCTGCGCTTTCCGTGGCCAGCAGGCTGCTGCCGCCGGCTTTCTGTGCTTCGATGGATTGCTGGGTGACCGTTTGTTGCGACTGGGCCAGGCGTTTCTGGTTGATCAGGGTTTGCAGGTCCTGGATTTCCTGCTCCAGGCGCGCGGTTTTTTCCTGGATCAGGTCATGCTGGCTGTTGCCCAGGTCTTGCAACTGGCTGTTGCCGGCCAACTCCTGTCGGCGCAGCGGGATCAACGCATTCAGGGCCGCCAGTTCGGCGTTCAACTGGTTGCGCTGGTCGCCGCTGAGGGCCTTGCCATTGTCCTTGCCGAGCTTGAGCGTCGCGTTGATCTGCTGGATGCGCGTCTGGCTGCTGCTGATTTCGGTCTGGGCGCGTTCGGGGCGGGTCTGGGCGGCGATGGTCAGGCTGTTGGCCTCGGCCAGCTCTTTTTGCAGGTCGCCTTGCTGGGTGGTGCGTTGCACCAGCAGTTGCTCGAGTTGCGGTACTGGTAGCGTGGCGTAGCGCTGGGCCACCGGAATGACCTTGGTGGCCTTGAGCCGGGTGAGCTCGCGCTGGTTGTCAGTGGTCTGGCGTGGCGCCTCTTCCAACTGGCGCTTGAGGTCCGCCAGGCGCTGCTCGTAATCCTGCTTGTTGCCCAGGTAGGTCAGGGTCTGTTGCAGGATCGCCTGCAGCGCCTTCATGTCGGCGTCAGGCAACTTGCGATCGGGCAGTTTATCCAGGGTTTGCTGGATGGCGTCGGCGCTGGGCGGGTCGGCGGCGTGTACGCTGCCGACACAAAGGGTCAGGCCCAGCAGGGCAGTGGCGAGAAAAGTGCGCAGAGTTGGCATAGAGACCGGTCTTGCAAGGTGAAGAATCGGGGCGTCATCGCCCCGCAGTTTAGAGGAAGAGCCCGGGGCCCGGGCGACTTCCTTCGGGGAATCTGACGCCGACTTTGCCAATCTTGTTCCCGTCCATGACCGCGACGGTCCAGATAGTGTTGTTCCACTCTACCTGGTCGCCCACTACCGGGGCGCCGCCGACTTTCTGGGTGATGAAGCGGCTCAATGGCATGTCCGGGTCGATGCCCTCCAGCTTGAGCCCGTACAGGGCCGAAACCGCGCCCAGTTGGGCGTCGCCTTCAAGCACGAAGTCGCCGAAGAAGCGCAGGTCGAGGCCCCGTTGCGGTGCCTGGCTGAACAGTTTGCCCAGGGCCGGCAGGTTGTGTTCATGGCCGATCACGCAGAGCAAATCGTCGACTTCCAGCACCGTACTACCCGACGGATGGAGCAGTTGCTGGCCACGAAACAGCGCAGCGATACGCGTGCCTTCGGGCATTTTCAGCTCGCGCAGGGCCGCACCGATGCACCATTTTTCCGCACCCAGGCGGTAGACGAACAGCTCCCACTCGCTGGTGACGTGTACTTCCAGGGCGGCGCGGGAGATTGGCGCGGGGTCTGGCGGTACGGTGACTTTCAGCAGCTTGGCCACCCACGGCAGGCTCGTGCCCTGCACCAGCAGCGACACCAGCACGATAAAGAACGCCAGGTTGAAGTACAGCTGCGCATGGGGCAGGCCGGCCATCAGCGGGAACACCGCGAGGATGATCGGCACCGCGCCGCGCAGGCCGACCCAGGCGATAAAGGCTTTTTCGCGACCGTGGAACGCTTTGAATGGCAGCAGGCCAACCATCACCGACAGCGGCCGTGCAAACAGGATCATCCACAGCGCCAGGCCCAGGGCCGGCAGGGCAATCGGTAGCAGGTCATGGGGCGTGACCAGCAGGCCCAGCACCAGGAACATGCCGATCTGCGCCAGCCAGGCCATACCGTCGAGCATATGCAGGATGCCATGGCGGCTGCGCACCGGGCGGTTGCCGATCACCAGGCCGCACAGGTACACGGCGAGGAAGCCGCTGCCGTGCAGGGCGTTGGTCAGGGCGAAGACGAACAGGCCGCCGGCGATCACCAGGATCGGGTACAGGCCGTTGGCCAGGTTGATGCGATTGACCAGTTGCAGCATCAGCCAGCCGCCGCCGAGGCCCACCAGGCCACCGATGCCGAATTCGCGGATAAGGTGCGTCAGCAGGCTCCAGTGCAGGCCGGTCTGGCCGCTGGCGAGCATGTCGATCAGGGTGACGGTGAGGAACACCGCCATCGGGTCATTGCTGCCGGATTCGATTTCTAGGCTGGCGCTGACCCGCTCGTTGAGTCCCTTGCCGCCAAGCAGCGAGAACACCGCTGCGGCGTCCGTGGAGCCGACAATGGCGCCGATCAGCAAACCTTGAATGATGTTGAGGTCAAACAGCCAGGCTGCGGCCATGCCCGTCAGGCCGGTGGTAATCAACACCCCCACTGTAGCCAGGGACAAGGCCGGCCACAGCGCCACGCGAAAGCTCGCCACTCGTGTACGCAAGCCGCCGTCGAGCAGGATCACGGCCAGCGCAAGGTTGCCCACCAGGTAGGCGGTCGGATAATTATCGAAAATGATGCCGCCGCCATCGACACCGGCGGTCATGCCCACGGCCAGGATGATCACCAGGATCGGGATGCCCAGGCGGGACGAAAGGGAGCTCACCAGAATGCTCGCACTCACCAGCAACGCGCCGATCAAGAACAGGCTGTTGATGGTCGTCGCATTCAAAGGCAGTACTCCAAAGCAGGGAAGACGGGGCGCAAGCTGACCATGCAGTCTGCGTGCCAGGGATTCTAACCTGTTGAATTGCTGCGCTGTCAAAAAGCTTTTTCTGATTTTTCCACAAGCAGCAGAGGCAAATGTGGGAGGGGGCTTGCTCCCGATAGCGGTGGGTCAGTTACTGATGAGCTGACTGACAGACCGCTATCGGGAGCAAGTCGAATCGTCGCACCGCCCCTCCCACATTTTTAAACCAGTGCAGTCAGTTAGAGGCGGAAGCGCCCTACCATCCCGTTCAGATCCACCGCCAGGCGCGACAATTCGCTGCTCGCGGCGCTGGTCTGGCTGGCGCCGGTGGCCGATTGCACCGACAAATCACGGATATTCACCAGGTTGCGGTCCACTTCCCGCGCTACCTGGGCCTGTTCTTCTGCAGCGCTGGCGATCACCAGGTTGCGCTCGTTGATCTCGACAATCGCGGTGTTGATGGTATCGAGCGACATGCCCGCGCCTTTGGCGATATTCAGCGTCGATTCGGCCCGCTCGGTGCTGTTGCGCATCGAATCCACTGCGTGCTCGGTACCCGTCTGGATACTGCCGATCATGCGCTCGATCTCGCTGGTGGACTGCTGGGTGCGATGGGCCAGCGCCCGCACTTCATCGGCCACCACGGCGAAACCACGCCCGGCTTCCCCGGCCCGCGCGGCTTCAATTGCCGCGTTCAAGGCCAGCAGGTTGGTCTGGTCGGCCAGGCCGCGAATCACGTCCAGCACCTTGCCGATATCCCGCGATTCATTGGCCAGGTCGCCAATCAGGGAGGCGGTGGCTTGCACGTCGGCGCTCATGCGTTCGATGGCGCTGACGGTTTCCTGCACCAGGTCACGGCCGTCACCGGCAGAGGTGGTGGCGTTGCGCGAGGCTTCGGAGGTGCTCACCGCATTGCGGGCGACTTCTTCGACCGCACTGGTCATCTCGTTGACCGCGGTGGCGGCTTGTTCGATTTCGTTGTTTTGCTGGGTCAGGCCACGGGCGCTTTCGTCGGTGACGGCATTCAGCTCTTCGGCGGCGGACGCTAGCTGGGTGGCGGAGCCGGCGATGCGTTGCAGGGTGTCGCGCAGTTTGGTTTGCATCTTGGCCATGGCGGCGAGCAGGCGGCCGGCTTCATCGTTGCCGTCTACGGTGATCGGGCGCGTCAGGTTGCCTTCGGCCACTTCTTCCGCAGCTTCGAGGGCGCGGGCGATGGGCAGGGTGATGCTGCGGGTCAGCAACCAGGCGAACAATAAGGTCAGTGCCGTGGCAACCACCAGCAGGCCCACCACCAGGTTAAAGGCCATGTCGTATTGGTCTTTGGCTTGCTGGTTGGTGGCGTTGGCGTCGTCGTTGTTGATATCCAGCAAACGGGTCAATACGGCGTTGACCTGCTCGGAGTTGTTCAGCAACTCGGTGTTCAGCAGGTTGCGCAGCTCGTCGATTTGATTGGCGCGCGACAGACTCTTCATGCGCTCTTCAATCTGGTGGTACTGGCCCAGCAGGCGCACGTACTCGTCGTAGGCATTGCGTTCTTGCGTACTGGTGATCAGTTTTTCGTAGATACCCTGGGCCGTGCGAATCTGCTGATTACGCAGCTCAAAGGCTTCCAGGGTATTTTGCTGTACATCCGGCTCGCGGTTGGTCAGCAAGCGGTACGACAGCACGCGCAGGCGCAGGGTCAACTGGGTGAAATCGTCGAGGGCACGAATGCTGGGCACGCTGGCCGAGGTGATGTCTTCGGTGGCTGCGCGAATCTTGCTCATCTGGTTCAGGGCGAACACACCCAGCAACAACATCAGGGCGCCAATAAACGCGAAGCCGAGGAAGGCCCTCGGGGCGATATTCATATTACGAAGAGACATGCTGGAATCCTGGGGGAGAGCGCGACCCATGCGGTCATGAGACGAGGTATACATCCGCTATCGGCCATGGGACGAAAGTCTTAAGGGGCCGTGCGTTTTTGTCGCATCTGACGAGGGGTTGGGCGGATTCAGGAACCAGATCGGGTAAATGCAGTCACTAAGTGCGGCCCGGCCCTGAGTAATCGGGCTGCGCGCCGGGGATAACCCTGGCATCCGAGGTGAATTTTCTTTATCGTCACCGCCCTTTTAAAAGCCCGAGAAATCAAAATGTTAGAAGCATCCCTCAGCCAACTGGAACAACTGGTCAGCGACCTCGTACAGCAGAATCAAGAGCTGCTGGGCAGCAACGAATCCCTCAAGGCCGAACTGGCCCGTGCCAAGGATGAAAACGACAGCCTGCAACTGAACCTGATGGAGCAGGAAGAAAAGCACGGCGCCACCGCCGCCCGCATCCAGGCACTGGTTGAGCGTGTGAGTGCAGGGCCTGTCAGCGCATGAACGAGGGGATAAAGGTCGTTTCGATTCTCGGAGAGGATTACTCGATCAAGGCACCGGCCGGCGAAGATCAGACCCTGATGCATGCCGTGACCATGCTCAAGGCCTCCCTGGCGGTTACCAAGAAAAAGTACCCGACCCTGATCGGTGACAAATTATTGGTATTGGCCGCGCTGAACCTGTGCGCCGAGCAGATCGAAATGCAGCAGGCGCACCAGCAGGAACTCGACCGTTACCAAGAGCAAGTCAGCGCCACGGTCGATGTGATTTCCAAGGTGATCGGGCAGCCCTAGAACCAGTCGTCTTGCATCCCCAGGCACGTATCATCCCGTGCCTCCAGAATCGCCAGTTCATGATGGCAACCCGGTACTTCCCACGTCAGGAAATACCGGGCGGCCTGGAGCTTGCCCTTATAGAAGGCCACGTCGGCCGCGTCACCCTTGGCCAGCCCTTCTTCAGCGCGGATTGCCTGTTCCAGCCAGCGCCAGCCAATCACCGTATGCCCGAACACTTTCAAGTACAGCGCCGAGTTCGCCAGGCTGCTGTTGACCTTGCCCTGGGCGAGATCGGTCAGCAGGCCAATGGTGACGCTTTGCAGGCGATTGACCAATTGCTCCAATGGCTCTCGTAGTGCCGTGAGTGACGGGTACTGCTGTGCCCGTGCGCCTGTCTCGGCGATCAAGCGAATCAGCTGTTTCAAGCCGGCGCCACCGTTCTGCGCCAATTTGCGCCCGAGCAAGTCCAGGGACTGGATACCGTGGGTGCCTTCATGGATCGGGTTGAGTCGGTTGTCGCGGTAGTACTGCTCCACCGGGTATTCACGGGTGTAGCCGTGGCCGCCGAGGATCTGGATCGCCAGTTCGTTGGCCTTGAGGCAGAACTCCGACGGCCAGGATTTGACGATAGGCGTGAGCAGGTCCAGCAGTTCTTGGGCTTGCTTTCGCTCGGCGTCGGTGTGCAGGGTGGTGGTGTCGTCGAATAGCCGCGCCGCGTACAGGCCGAGGTCGAAGGCGCCTTCCACATAGGCTTTCTGGGTCAGTAGCATGCGCTTGATGTCGGCGTGCTGGATGATCGCCACCGGTGCGGTGCTTGGGTCCTTACTGTCGGGCAGGCGGCCCTGGGGGCGTTCCCGGGCGTAGTCTAGCGAGTAGAGGTAGCCGGCGTAACCGAGCATCACCGCCCCCATGCCCACGCCAATGCGTGCCTCGTTCATCATCTGGAACATGCAGCTCAAGCCCTGGTGCGGCTTGCCCACCAGATAGCCGACACAGTTACCGCTATCGCCGAAGTTAAGCGCCGTTGACGTGGTGCCGCGCCAGCCCATCTTGTGAAACAGTCCGGCCAGCAACACATCGTTGCGAGCGCCGAGGCTACCGTCATCGTTGACCAGGAACTTCGGCACGATAAACAGCGAAATGCCCTTCACCCCAGCGGGAGCGTCCGGCAATTTGGCCAGCACCATGTGCACGATGTTTTCCGACAACGAGTGATCGCCACCGGAGATGAAGATCTTGTTGCCCTTGAGTCGATAACTGCCGTCAGCAGCCGGTTCGGCGCGGGTACGAATATCCGACAAGGAGGAGCCAGCATGGGGCTCGGTCAGGGCCATGGTGCCGAAGAAACGCCCGTCGATCATCGGTTGCAGGAAGCGCTGTTTCTGCTCCTCGGTGCCGAAGTTTTCGATTAGATTGGCGGCGCCCATGGTCAGGAACGGGTAGGACGTTGATGCGGCGTTGGCCGATTGAAAGTGCGCGAAACACGCCTGCGACAACAGCGTCGGCAGCTGCATGCCACCGGCTTCGAAACTGCGCGCAGCGTTGAGAAAGCCGGCTTCCAGGAAGGCGTCCACGGCCGGTTTGACGTCCGGAATCAGGATCGCCTGGCCGTCTTCATAGCGCGGTTCGTTTTCATCATTCTTGCGGTTGTGGGGGGCGAAGTACTTCTCTGCGATGCTGCGCGCCGTGCTGATGGCTGCATCGAAGGTTTCGCGATTGTGTTCGGCAAACCGCTCGCGCTGGGTCAGACCCTCGGCATCGAGGACTTCGTACAGCTCGAAAGCCAGATTGCGGGAACTGAGCAGCGACTCGGACATGGCGGCTTACCTTTGGAGGGATTGGCCTGAGTCTAAGTGTGCGAATAGAGGCTGGATAGCAAGATTGATCTGGGTGATGGAAGGGCAAAACGCAGGCAGGGAATTGAAATGCAATCAAATGTGGGAGGGGGCTTGCTCCCGATAGCAGTGTGTCAGCGTCCAATGTGCTGACTGACACTCCGCTATCGGGAGCAAGCCCCCTCCCACAGGTTTTAGCCGATAGTCATCAGGCTGGCGTTACCGCCTGCCGCAGCGGTGTTGACGCTCAGGGCACGCTCGATCACCAAACGCTCCAGGGCAATGGCCGTCTCACCCTGAGACATCCCATGCACCCCAACGATCGCCCCGCCACGTTGTGCCACTTGCTGGCACACCGCACGCAGTTGGTCGGAATCACCGTGGTGCAGGACGGCGTCGAACACCACGTCGTCCTTGGTCCAGTCAGCCACACGCTTGATCTTCGCCTGAACATCCTTCGGCAGGCGTGGGAACAACGCCTTGGTCAGCTCGGTTTCCGGCCATACCGCCGAACCGCCTACTGCCAGTACCGCCGCCAGTTGAGTCAGCAGGTCGCCTTCTACTTCAGCCAGGCACAGTACGTGCTCGCGAGGCAGGATGGCATAGCTGTTGCGCTCACCGGTCGGGCCGGCCAGTTGGCGGGTGATACCGCTCTGGGACTGCGCGGCGAATTGGGTGCACAGGGCGCTCAGTTCACTGAACTTGTTGCTGTCGGCCCAGGTTTTCAGGGCGGTCAGCGGTTGGCTCATGGCATCACGCAGGCGCACATCGGGTGCAGCCAACTTGTCGCCGCGTACGAAGGATTGCTCGATCGCGTCGGTAGGACGAGTCGACAGCAGGCGGTACAGGTACAGCGGGCCACCGGCTTTCGGGCCAGTGCCCGACAGGCCTTCGCCGCCGAACGGTTGCACGCCGACCACGGCACCCACGATGTTGCGGTTGACGTAGACGTTGCCGGCATTGACGTTGTCGATCACCTTGGCGATGGTCTCGTCGATACGGGTGTGCACGCCCAGGGTCAGGCCATAGCCCGACGCGTTGATCTGGCCGATCAACTGGTCGATTTCTTTACGCTTGTAGCGCACCACGTGCAGCACCGGGCCGAAGATCTCCCGTTGCAGCTCGTCGAAGCTTTCCAGCTCGATCAGGGTTGGCGTCACGAAGGTGCCGCGCTTGATCTCTTCGCCGTCGGCAATCGCCACCTGGTACACGGTGCGGCCTTTGTCACGCATGGCCTGGATGTGTTTCTCGATGCCAGCCTTGGCTTCGGCATCGATCACCGGGCCGATATCCACCGACAGACGCTCCGGATTGCCCAGGCGACATTCAGCCATGGCGCCCTTGAGCATTTCGATCACGCGGTCTGCCGAATCTTCCTGCAGGCACAAGACGCGCAAGGCCGAGCAACGTTGGCCGGCGCTGTCGAAGGCCGAGGACACCACGTCGATCACCACCTGTTCGGTGAGCGCCGACGAGTCAACGATCATCGCGTTCTGGCCACCGGTTTCGGCGATCAGTGGGATTGGGCGGCCCTGGGCGTCCAGGCGACCGGCGACGTTGCGTTGCAACAAACGCGCGACTTCGGTGGAACCGGTGAACATCACGCCTTTGACGCGATCATCACCCACCAGGCGGGCACCGACGCTTTCGCCCTGGCCCGGCAGCAGTTGCAGCACGCCTTCCGGAATGCCGGCTTCGAGCAGGATGCGCACAGCTTGGGCGGCGACCAGCGGAGTTTGTTCGGCAGGCTTGGCCAATACCGGGTTACCGGCGGCCAATGCTGCAGCGACCTGACCGCTGAAAATGGCGAGCGGGAAGTTCCACGGGCTGATGCACACCACCGGGCCAAGTGGGCGGTGGGCGTCGTTGGTGAAATCGTTGCGTGCCTGCACCGCGTAATAACGCAGGAAGTCCACGGCTTCACGCACTTCGGCGATAGCGTTGGCGAAGGTCTTGCCGGCTTCACGGGCCAGCAGGCCCATCAGCGGCTGGATCTCGCCCTCCATCAGGTCGGCGGCACGCTCCAGGATGGCGGCGCGTTCGGCGGGCGGGGTGGCCTGCCAGATCGGCGCGGCGCTGATGGCGCACTGGATCGCGTTGTCGACGTCTTCGACGGTGGCTTCCTGCACGTGGCCGACCACGTCACGCAGGTCGGACGGGTTCAGCACCGGTTGTGCCGCTTCCTGGCTGGAGGCGCAACCGAGCATCGGCGCGGCTTTCCAGTTGTTGTGGGCGGTAGCCAGCAAGGCGCAGGACAGCGACGCCAGACGGTGTTCGTTGGCCAGGTCGATACCGGCCGAGTTGGCGCGGTCGCTACCATATAGGTCACGCGGCAGCGGGATACGCGGGTGCGGCAGGCCGAAGCCGCCTTCCAGCGTCGCCATTTGTTCGATGCTGGCCACTGGATCGGCCACCAGCTCCTGGATCGAGATGGATTGGTCGGCGATACGGTTGACGAACGAGGTATTGGCGCCGTTTTCCAGCAGGCGGCGTACCAGGTAGGCCAGCAGTGTTTCGTGGGTGCCGACCGGTGCGTACACACGGCACGGACGGTTCAGCTTGCCTTCGGAAACCTTGCCTACTACCTGTTCGTACAACGGTTCACCCATGCCGTGCAGGCATTGGAACTCGTACTGGCCGGGGTAATAGTTCTGGCCGGCGATATGGTAGATGGCCGACAGGGTGTGGGCGTTGTGCGTGGCGAACTGCGGGTAGATGGCTTCCGGCACCGACAGCAGTTTGCGTGCACAGGCGATGTAGGAAACGTCGGTGTACACCTTGCGGGTGTAGACCGGGTAGCCTTCCAGGCCCTCGACCTGGGCGCGCTTGATCTCGCTGTCCCAGTACGCGCCTTTTACCAGGCGGATCATCAGGCGATGGCGGCTGCGGCGTGCCAGGTCGATGACGTAGTCGATCACATACGGGCAACGCTTCTGGTAGGCCTGGATCACAAAGCCGATGCCGTTCCAGCCGGTCAATTGCGGCTCGAAGCACAGGCGCTCGAGCAGGTCCAGGGACAGCTCCAGGCGGTCGGCTTCTTCGGCGTCGATATTCAGGCCGATGTCGTATTGCTTGGCCAGCAAGGTCAGCGACAGCAAGCGCGGGTACAGTTCATCCATCACGCGTTCGTACTGCGCACGGCTGTAGCGCGGGTGCAGGGCGGAGAGCTTGATGGAGATGCCCGGGCCTTCATAGATCCCACGACCGTGGGAGGCTTTGCCGATTGAGTGAATGGCTTGTTCGTACGAGGCCAGGTACTTCTGCGCATCGTGTTCGGTGAGTGCGGCTTCACCGAGCATGTCGTAGGAATAGCGGAAGCCCTTGGCTTCGAATTTGCTCGCGTTGGCCAGGGCTTCGGCGATGGTCTCGCCGGTGACGAACTGCTCGCCCATCAGGCGCATGGCCATGTCGACGCCCTTGCGGATCATCGGCTCGCCGCTCTTGCCGATGATGCGGCTCAGGGACGAGGTCAAGCCCGCCTCGTTATGGGTGGCGACCAGCTTGCCGGTCAGCAGTAGGCCCCAGGTGGCGGCGTTGACGAACAGCGAGGGGCTGTTGCCCAGGTGCGGCTGCCAGTTGCCGGTGCTGATCTTGTCGCGGATCAGCGCGTCACGGGTGCCTTTGTCCGGGATGCGCAGCAGCGCTTCGGCCAGGCACATCAGTGCCACGCCTTCCTGGGACGACAGGGAGAATTCTTGCAGCAGGCCCTGGACGATACCGGCACGGCCACCGGCGCTCTTCTGGTTGCGCAGTTTTTCGGCAATCGAGGCGGCGAGCTTGTTGGTAGCTTCGGCCATTTCAACCGGCAGGCGCGCCTGCTCGATCAGCATTGGCACCACTTCCGGCTCTGGGCGGCGGTAAGCGGCGGTGATCGAGGCGCGCAGTACCGATTGCGGCAGGATGCTCTCGGCGAACTCCAGGAAGCACTGGTGGGCGTGGTCGGCCTGAATTTCGCCAGCGTCTTCGGCGTCCTTGCTGCTCAAGCCATTGAGCTCGGACAGGGTTGCACCACCCTCAAGTTTCTCCAGGTAATTGAAAATCGCCTGCTTGATCAGCCAGTGCGGCGTGCGATCAATGGAGGTCGCGGCTGCCTTCAGGCGTTCGCGGGTCGGGTCGTCGAGTTTGACCCCAAGGGTGGTCGTTGCCATCTTTTTATCCTCATGGGTGCCACTACCGAGTGGCATCTGCTGGCGGCAAGATTAGCTTTGCCCATGCGCAGGTGCAACCGGGTGCAACCCTTTTGTTCAGGAAATTTTCGACGGTTGATCGGAAAAAAATTGGCCCTCGACAGAATCTGCTTCGCCTTGGTGCATTTGCTTCTGAGATCGGCTGTTCTTGCTCCGAAAAGGAGCAAAAACGCGGTGTTTGTCTTAAAACACACCTGGGTGCAACTTATTCGCAAGAAACTGGTTGCACCTTATTTGCTTTGTTGAATAGCATTCGCCAACCAAGGTGCAACCACCTCTACGGTTTGGTTCATCGGCTGGCGGCTTTCCTGGGGAAACGCCAGTCATAAATGCGCGGCATGCAGGCTCGTCTATCCGGTAATCCACGGGTGGCTGTCCAAATGACCGTCGCTACATAAAAACAAAGCCAGGGCGTCACTCCTATGAGCGTTAGTAATCCAACCCTGATCACGTTCGTGATCTACATCGCAGCAATGGTGCTGATCGGCTTGATGGCCTATCGCTCCACCAATAACCTTTCCGATTACATCCTCGGCGGTCGCAGCCTCGGTAGCGTGGTGACAGCCTTGTCGGCCGGTGCTTCCGATATGAGCGGCTGGTTGTTGATGGGCTTGCCGGGCGCGATCTACATGTCCGGCCTGTCGGAAAGCTGGATTGCCATCGGCCTGATCGTCGGTGCTTACCTCAACTGGTTGTTCGTGGCCGGCCGCCTGCGGGTGCAGACCGAACACAACGGCGACGCCCTGACCCTGCCGGATTACTTCTCCAGCCGCTTTGAAGATAAAAGCGGCCTGCTGCGGATCATCTCCGCCGTGGTGATCCTGGTGTTCTTCACCATCTACTGCGCCTCCGGCATCGTTGCCGGGGCCCGCCTGTTTGAAAGCACCTTCGGCATGCCCTACGAGACTGCGCTGTGGGCCGGTGCTGCGGCGACTATTGCCTACACCTTTATCGGTGGTTTCCTGGCAGTCAGCTGGACCGACACCGTACAAGCCACGCTGATGATCTTCGCGTTGATCCTGACGCCGATCATCGTGCTGCTGGCGACCGGCGGTGTGGACACCACGTTCCTGGCCATTGAAGCCAAGGACCCGACCAACTTCGACATGCTCAAAAACACCACCTTCATCGGCGTTATCTCGCTGATGGGCTGGGGCCTGGGTTACTTCGGCCAGCCGCACATCCTCGCGCGTTTCATGGCGGCGGACTCGGTGAAGTCGATCGCCAAGGCGCGTCGCATCTCCATGACCTGGATGATCCTGTGCCTGGGCGGCACCGTGGCGGTGGGCTTCTTCGGTATTGCTTACTTCTCGGCGCATCCGGAATTGGCAGGCCCGGTGACTGAAAACCCTGAGCGTGTGTTTATCGAACTGGCCAAGATCCTGTTCAACCCATGGGTTGCCGGTGTATTGCTGTCGGCCATTCTGGCGGCCGTCATGAGCACCCTGAGCTGCCAACTGCTGGTGTGCTCCAGCGCCCTGACCGAAGACTTCTACAAGGCGTTCCTGCGTAAAGGCGCTTCCCAGCTTGAGCTGGTGTGGGTAGGCCGGATCATGGTGCTGGTGGTGGCCTTGATCGCCATCGCCATGGCCGCCAACCCGGAAAACCGCGTACTGGGCCTGGTCAGCTACGCCTGGGCCGGCTTCGGCGCCGCGTTCGGGCCTGTGGTGCTGATCTCGGTCATCTGGAAACACATGACCCGCAACGGCGCACTGGCCGGCATCCTGGTCGGCGCAATCACCGTGATCGTGTGGAAGCACTTCTCGCTGCTGGGCCTGTACGAAATCATCCCAGGCTTCATCTTCGCCAGCCTGGCGATCTACTTCGTGAGCAAGATGGGCGCACCGACTGCAGGTATGGTCGAGCGCTTTGATGCGGCGGAGAAAGACTACAACCTCAACAAGTAATTCGATGGGCGTTTAACGCCTGTCTAGCGAGTAAAAAAGGCCCACGTCCTCAGGATGCTGGGCCTTTTTTGTGGGGATTGATTCAATCCCTTTCCGTCTGATTGAGAAAAATCAGCACCCCCAGAATCGCCATGTAGAACTTGAACGCGGCTTCCTGGCCATTCCATTGATGGGATTGCCACATCAGGAACCACTCGCCACCGACCACCATAAAGCCAAAAAACCACACCACGAAGCCGAGGGTAAGGCCTGCGATGGCGCATGTCTTCGCGTGGTTGAAGTCGGTGCCGCTGGCGTGGCGTGCACGCCACAACGACAACGCGCCCCGTGCGAGCAACAGCGCGGTCAGCAATTCACCGAGGATGATCAGCGCGTAGGCGGCGTGCCACGCCCAGGGGGCGGTGATTGCGCGGTACATGGCGGCGTTGCCGGGGAAGGTGGTGTCCATGCTCAGCACATGTTTGACGAAGGCGAAGTTGGAGCCGTAGTCGGTGATGTTATTGAACGCGACCAGGGTGGCGAAGGTTGCCAGGACCAGGGTCAGGATGATTTTTGCGTAGCGGGTCGCCATGCTGTTTCCCGTGTTATGTCGAGGAAAGAAGTTATTACGCTAGCACGGCTCGCTATGCGCCCTCGACGACGGATAGAGGAAGACTGCGGTAGGACCTTACTGATTTACCTGCGATGCGCCCAGGCCGGCAACAAGCTGGTGCAGAATCGGCCGCCCACCCTTCGCGGAGAAACACCGGATGTTCGCTCCTGCCAATCAAAGTGCATTTACCCTGGCCCTTGACGGGGTTCCCAGTGACCTCAAGGTATTCGCGTTCAGTGGCACCGAGGCGATCAGCCAGCCTTACCGGTTTGAACTTGAGCTGGTCAGCGAGCAGCCAGACCTTGACCTGGAGAGCTTGCTGCATCGCCAGGTGTACTTGGGTTTCGATGAGCAGGGCCATGGTGTTCACGGCCTGGTTTATCGGGTCGCCCAGGGTGACTCCGGGCGGCGCCTGACGCGCTACCAGATCAGCCTGGTGCCGCACTTGGCGTATCTGGCGCACAACAGCCACCAACGTATTTTCCAGCACAAGACGGCTCCGCAGATTGTTGCGCAGGTACTGATGGGGCAGGGGATCCATGGCGATTGCTTCGAATTCCGTCTGAGCGGTCAGTACCCTGAGCGCGAGTATTGTGTGCAGTTCGGTGAGACCGATCTGGCCTTCATCCAGCGCCTGTGTGCCGAGCTGGGCATTCACTATCACTTCCAGCATTCTCCCGAAGGGCACCTGTTGGTGTTTGGTGATGACCAGACAGTGTTTGCCCAGGCGGATCACCCCACGCCTTACCGGCCCGGTTCTGGAATGGTTGCCGATACCCCGGCGATCAAGCGCTTCACGCTGCAATTGGCAACCTGCACCACGGCCGTCAATCTGCGCGACTACGATTTCCGAAAACCCCACCTGGAGCTGCAAAGCACGGCCGTCGACGAGCAGTTGCCAAAGCTTGAAGAGCAGCAATACCCCGGCCGGTTTTCCGACCGAGCCCATGGCAAACACCTCGCCCAGCGTAGCTTGGAGCGGCATCGCAGCGACTATCGTGTCGCCCATGGCCAGGGTGATGAGCCGACCTTGGCCAGTGGCCGGTTTCTGCAGTTGAGGGAGCACCCGCGCGAGGACTGGAATGACTTGTGGCTGGTGACACAGGTGACCCATGAAGGTAAGCAGCCCCAGGTGCTGGAGGAGGCGGTCACCGAGGTGGCGGGTGAGGAGTTTCGCCAGGGGTATCGCAATGCATTTGTCGCTACGCCATGGGATGCAGTCTTTCGCCCGCCCTTGCCTGAGCAGCCGCGCCCGACGATATCGGGTTACCAATGCGCAGTGGTCACTGGCCCGGTTGGCAGTGAGATCCATTGCGACGAATACGGACGGATAAAGGTGCAGATGGCGTGGGATCGCATCGGCGAGCTCAACGATCATTCCAGTTGCTGGCTGCGGGTGGCCAGCGGCTGGGCCCATGACCGCTATGGTGTGGTGCTGATACCCAGGGTCGGCATGGAAGTGCTGGTGGGCTTCGTCAATGGTGATTTGGATATGCCGCTGGTGGTGGGGTGCCTGCCTAATGCCGCCACACCGATGCCCCTCGACCTGCCGGCGGACAAGTCCCGCAGTATCCTGCGTAGCCAGAGCAGCCCGGGTGGTGGGGGCTACAATGAGCTGCGAATCGAAGACCGCAAGGGCGCCGAGGAAATCTACCTGCGGGCCCAGCGGGACTGGACCCAGCATGTGCTCAATGACCAACAGGTGCAGGTCGATAACCAGCGTCGTGTGCGGGTGGGCGGAGAGTCGCACCACGAGTTGCAGGGCGAAGAGCAACGCATCACCCATGGCAACCGCCTGACTGAACTCAAGCAGGATGATCATCTGGTGGTCGGCGGTTCGCAGCATATGCGTGCCGGGCAGACCATCCAGCTGGGGGCGGGGCAAAGCATCGTCATTGATGCGGGCGCCAGCGTGACGATTCAGGCGGGCGGGCAGTCGATCACGCTGTCGGCGGGCGGGATTTTCAGCAGTGTGCCGATCCAGCTCGGCGGGGCGCCTGCTCCAGCGGCGGCGCCGTTGATGCCAGGGTTGAAGGAGACGTTGCTGGCGGTTATTCCCGCACCGTTAAGCGCTGTGCAAGTGGCCAGCCTGAAGCGTAGCGCGCCATTTTGCGAAGAATGTGAACGCTGCAAGAGCGGACAGTGCGATATCAGCACTCATGCACGGAGTTTCCCTTGATGCCTGCACCCTTGACTCCCCGCGCCTGGCTGGCGCAATACCCACTGCATCCTAATGAGCAAATGTACGCCGTGCTGGGCAGTGCCAGCGACGCCAAGCCGTTTGCTGCCTGGCAAGCCATGGCGGCGGGCAAGCCACCGCAACCAGTCTGGGCAGGCACGGCCTACGCCGATTGGAATGAGGTCATGCCTTACGTTGCAGTCGTCGAACCGGGCAGTGCCTTTCTCGATTGGATAGCCACCACCCAGGCATCGGATTGGGGTTGGCTGGCGGTAGCGTCCTGCCCGCTGGAAACCGTGATCGAGCACTTGCAGGGCTTGACCCAGGTGTACGTGCCCGAAGACCAGCCGGTATTTTTGCGCTTTTGGGATGGGGCGCATTTTTTGCCGATCTTGCAGCAGTTGGGTGACGAGGCGGGGAGTCTGTTACCGGTCTTCCAGCGCTATCTGATCAACGGCCGGCCGCTGTCAGTGACGCCGCGGCCGGTCACGCCAGCCAAGACCAGCCCTTGGTGGCGGGTGCCGGAGCCATTGCTGGTACACCTGGCACAGCAGTCACCGCAGGTACTGGTCGACAACCTGCTGCAATGGCTCCACGAGCAGCGGCCCGACCTGTACACCGCGCTTACGCCAAGCACCTTGCAGCACAAGGTTGCCTACTTCGCACGCAGGCCGGATATCAGCCCGGCCGCACTGGCTGACCACCTTGCCTTGGAGTTGAGTTGAGCCCATGGCAATCGTGTGGCATCGACGCGGCCCGCCATGCGGCCCTGCACCTTTGCGCCGGTAGCAGGTAAACTTCGCCCCCTGCGCAGGAGCAACCATGAATTATCGTCACGCCTTTCACGCCGGCAACCATGCCGATGTCTTCAAACACCTGACCTTGACCCGCCTCATCGCCCTGATGTCGCGCAAGGAGCAGCCGTTCGCCTACCTCGACACCCACGCCGGCATTGGCCTGTACGACCTGCAGGGCGACCAGGCGAACCGCACCGGTGAATACCTGGAAGGCATCGCTCGCCTGTGGGGCGCAAGCGACCTGCCACCGCTCACCGCCGACTACATGCGTGTGCTGCACGAGATGAACCCGGACGGCCAGTTGCGCTACTACCCGGGCTCGCCGGAACTGGCGCGACGCCTCACACGGCCTCAGGACCGTGTGCTGCTCAACGAGAAGCACCCGGAAGATGGCGTGCTGCTCAAGGACAACATGAAAGGTGATCGCCGCGTCAAAGTGCACCTGGGCGAAGGCTGGCATGTGCCACGCGCCCTGTTGCCGGTGCCGGAAAAGCGCGCGTTGATGCTGATCGACCCACCGTTTGAACAGCTCGATGAAATGCAGCGTTGCGCGGCGTCCCTCAAGGAAGCGGTCAGCCGTATGCGCCAGACGGTCGCGGCGATCTGGTACCCGGTGAAGGACCAGCGCATGTTGCGCCGCTTCTACCAGGACCTGGCCGGCACTGGTGCGCCGAAGTTGCTGCGTGTGGAGTTGCTGGTGCATCCCCTGGACACCCCCAACACCCTGACCGGCTCGGGGCTGGCGATTGCCAACCCGCCGTGGGGCCTGGAAGAGGAGTTGCGTGAGCTGCTGCCGTGGCTGTCCAAGAAACTTGGCCAGACCCAGGGTGGGTGGCAGATGGATTGGCTTATCGCTGAATAGTCAGCTCTCAGGCCACACACAAAACTAAATGTGGGAGGGGGCTTGCTCCCACATTTGGTTCTATGTTGACCTTAGATCGGGCAGGTCACACCGGTACCGCCGATCCCGCAGTAACCCTGCGGGTTCTTCGCCAGGTACTGCTGGTGGTACGCCTCGGCGAAGTAAACCGTCGGGGCTTCTTCGATTTCCGTGGTGATCTCACCTACACCGGCCTTGGTCAGCTCTTGCTGATAAGCCTCGGCACTGGCTTTGGCCGCCGCCAGTTGTTCAGGCGTGGTGGCGTAGATCACCGAACGGTACTGGCTGCCAATATCATTGCCCTGGCGCATGCCCTGGGTCGGGTTGTGCAGTTCCCAGAACATCTTCAACAGGTCTTCGTACTTGATCTTGGCCTGGTCATACACCACCAACACCACTTCGCTGTGGCCGGTCAGGCCGGAGCAGACTTCTTCGTAGGTCGGGTTCGGTGTGAAGCCACCGGCGTAGCCGACCACGGTGCTGACCACGCCATCGCGCTGCCAGAATTTGCGTTCCGCGCCCCAGAAGCAGCCCAGGCCGAAGATCGCGAAACCGACGTCATCAAGGAACGGACCCAGCAGCGGGTTGCCGTTGACGAAGTGGGTCTCTGGCAGCGCCATTGGGGTTTCACGGCCAGGCAAAGCTTGTTCTTGAGTAGGCAGCACGTTTTTGTTCACCAGAATTTCCGAGCGCAAGACCATGATCAGTCCTCTCGTCAGGTTGAGTAACAGTAAATTGTCAGACAGCCAGTGTGCCCGAGTGTTACAGCGCTGTCAGGCGATTGGCCCGCGCGGATAGCGTTTGAGCTTCTCCAGCAGCTCTGCACCGGGGATCGGCCGGTCGAACAGGTAGCCTTGGCCTACATCGCAGCGGTGCCGGCGCAGGAACGCCAACTGCTCAGCGGTCTCGATGCCTTCGGCCACCACCTTGAGCTTGAGGTTGTGGGCCATGGCAATCACCGCCGAGGTAATTTCCATGTCGTCCTGGTTATCCGGGATTTCGTGGATAAAGCTGCGATCAATCTTAATGATGTCGATGGGGAATTTTTTCAAGTAGCTCAGCGACGAGTAACCGGTGCCGAAGTCGTCCATGGCCAGGGTCAGGCCAAAGCTCTTCAGTTGGTCCAGTTGCAGGCGCGTGTCTTCGGTGGCTTCCAGCAGCAAGCCTTCGGTCAGCTCCAGCTCCAGCAAGTTGGCCGGCAGTTGTTCTTCCTTGAGGATCGTAGCGATCGAGGCCACGAGGTCCGGGTCGGAAAACTGCTTGGGCGACAGGTTGATCGCCACCTGCAAATTGCCCATGCCTGCGGCGCTCAACTGCCGGCTCATGCGGCAGGCCTGGCGGGCGATCCATTTGCCGATAGGGATGATCAGCCCGGTTTCTTCGGCCACGCTGATGAACTGGTCCGGGCGAATCATGCCCTTTTCCGGGTGGTTCCAGCGCAACAGCGCTTCCATTCCCAGCAAGCGACCGCTGCGCAGGCACAGCTTGGGCTGGTAGAACACGTCCAGTTCGTTCTGGGTCAGGGCGCGGCGTAAGTTGTTTTCCACGAACAGCTTGTAGCTGGCCTCGGCATTCAGGGCCTCAGTAAATACCTGCACCTGATGTTTACCGTTGGCCTTGGCCTTGTGCAGGGCCAGCCCGGCGTTGCGCATCAGGGTTTGCGGGTCGCGACCATGCAGCGGCGCGCAGGCCAGGCCCACGGAGCCGGTGACGCTGATCAACTGGTTGTCGACGAACATTGGCTTGTCGAGGGTGGCGAGCAACTGGCAGGCGACCTGCTGGCCCGTTTCCAGGTCGGCATCGTCCAGCAGCACCGCAAATTCGTTACTGGCAAAGCGCGCCAGGCTGCCGCCGGTGCTCAAGCTGTTGCGCAGGCGGCGGGCCAGGCTGATCAGCAGTTTGTCGCCAGTCTGGTGGCCGAGGCTGTCGTTGATCCGCTTGAAGTTGTCGATGTCCACCAGCAGCAGGCTGATGGGGCTGTCGCTGTCGCGGGCAAACCGCTCGTCGAGGTTGCGGATAAACGCCGGGCGGTTGCCCAAGTTGGTCAGGTTATCGGTGTAGGCCAGGCGTTCGATGCGCTGTTGCGCCAGTTTGGTCTGGGTGATGTCTTCGTAGATGCCGATGTAGTGGGTCAACTCGCGGTTGTCACCATACACCTTGGAAATCGACAACTGGCCCCAGTAGGGTTCCAGGTTCTTGCGACGGCTTTTGAACTCACCTTGCCAGCTATTGCTTTTGGCCAGGGCCGACGGCGCGTCGAACAGCAATTCACTGAGGTTTTCCAGGGCCGGCAGTTGGGCCAGGCGATGACCGTGGACCTCTTCGGCGCTGTACTGGGTAATCGCGGTGAAGCTGGGGTTGACGTACTCCACCACGCCGTCGCAATTGACCAGCAAAAAGGCGTTGGCACTTTGTTCCACCGCTCGCTGGAACAGGTGCAGGGCACTGGTGGCGGTACGGCGGTTGTGGTTGTTGATGACCTGGGCGAACTGGTCCGCCAACTCGCCGGCAAATGCGATCTCATCGGACTGCCATGCACGCGAGCTACCCCGTTGTTCCAGGCACAGCACACCGACGACCTGGCCATCCACACGAATGCTGGCGTCGAGCATTGCGTGAATATCCTTGGCGCGCAGGCTTTCGGCCATTTCCCGGGTACGCGGGTCACGCAGGGCATGGGTGGCATCGATGGCACGACTGGAGTGCAGGGCTTCCAGGTAATCCGGGAAGTCACTGGCGTCGATGGCGTCGGGCAGGTGGTGCTGTTGGTCGGCACGGTGGTACGCCGAGATCGGTACCAGGCGTTGGTCTTCGAGGTTCCAGATGCTGGCGCAGTCGATCTGGTAGATGTCGCATGCGCTGCGGGTGATCAGCTCAGCGGCTTCTTGCAGCGAATTAGGCATGGTGTAGCGCTGGCGGGCCAGCAGCAGGATCAACTCTTGCTGGGCGCGTACCCGTTCCAGGTGCAGCAACTGTTCCTGCTGCGCACGCTGGTTGAGTTCCAGGGCGATCTGCAGGCGGCTGTTCTGGTTTTCCAGGTCGGCGGTCGGGGCGGGCGCGGTGGTTTCACTGAACAGCCCGTCAACCACCATCAGGTAGCCGCGCAGCAGGTGGCGGTTGTGTTGTTTATAGGCCTCGCCCATTTCCAACAGGCTCAGCGGGCCGTCGCTGGTGTGCAAGGTGTAGCGCACCAGATAATGGGGGCTTTGAGTCAATTGCTGCTGGATTGCATCGTGCAACTGATACCGCACTTGCGGTTCCATCAGGCTGGCGTAGGGCGTACCGATCAAGGCACAGAGCTCTACCGCCGGCCAGCCGAATTGGCGCTCGCAATTGGGGTCAAGGTAGAGCATGGCCCAGCTTGCCTCATTAAGCCGCTCGAAACGCAGCATACCGAGGCGCGAAGGCACCGGTAATTGCGTCACTACCTCGGCCGCCATACGGGCGACATCGGGTTGGCTTTTCATGGGGAAACTCGCTTGGAAAATTGCGCACTGCGCTGGGCTCTCGCCCTCTTTACTGTCGCCTGCGGCAAGGTTGCATCATGCAGCACGCACTGACAAGAGAGGATGAAGGCTAAGTGCTATAAGGGGGTTATCGGCGGTGTGGAGGATTTCTGCAATCGGGGTGATCGGTGGTTATTGAGGCATGCTCGACGCCCCTGTGTGTGGCGAGGAGGCTCGCTCCTGCAAATTGCTGGCAAAAAAAGCCCCGCCAAGTGGCGGGGTTGAGGTACGAGCGTGGCGCTCGGAAATCGCTGCGGCAGGGGCCTTCCCGGTGAAAGGAAGACCCTGCGGCTTACAGCAGGATGGTGCGGATGTCGTTCAGCAACTGGCTCAGGCGCTGGGTGAAGCGTGCCGCTGCGGCGCCGTTGATCACACGGTGATCGTAGGACAGCGACAGTGGCAGCATCAGCTTGGGCTGGAACGCTTTACCGTCCCACACAGGCTGGATGGTGGCCTTGGAAACGCCCAGGATCGCCACTTCCGGCGCGTTGACGATTGGCGTGAAGCCAGTGCCGCCAATGTGACCGAGGCTGGAGATGGTGAAGCAAGCGCCCTGCATGTCGTCCGGGGTGAGCTTCTTGTCGCGGGCCTTGGCAGCCAGCGCAGCCGCTTCAGCAGCGAGCTGCAACAGGCTCTTCTGGTCGACGTTCTTGATGACCGGTACCAGCAGGCCATCCGGGGTATCGACCGCAAAGCCGATGTGCACGTACTTCTTGCGAATGATTGCCTTGCCGCTTGGCGCCAGCGAGCTGTTGAAGTCCGGCAGTTCCTTGAGCAGGTGTGCACAGGCCTTGAGCAGCAGTGGCAGCACGGTCAGTTTCACGCCGGCCTTTTCGGCCACGGCTTTCTGCGCAACGCGGAAAGCTTCCAGGTCGGTGATATCGGCCTGGTCGAACTGAGTCACGTGCGGGATGTTCAGCCAACTGGCGTGCAGACCTGCCGCGCCGATTTGCATCAGGCGGGTCATCGGCACTTCTTCGGTTTCGCCGAAGCGGCTGAAATCCACGGTACGGATCGGCGGAATGCCCGAGCCACCGGTAGCGCCACCGGCAGCCGGCGCTTCCTTGGCTTTGTTCATCATGGCTTTGACGTAAACCTGTACGTCTTCTTTCAGCACGCGGCCGTGAGGACCGCTGGCAGCCACTGC
This sequence comes from Pseudomonas sp. MF6755, assembly GCF_016405635.1. Lineage (NCBI taxonomy): Bacteria > Pseudomonadati > Pseudomonadota > Gammaproteobacteria > Pseudomonadales > Pseudomonadaceae > Pseudomonas > Pseudomonas sp. MF6755. The sequence goes on along the minus strand of NZ_JAEKDA010000004.1, from coordinate 204,144 downwards.
GCTCAGCTCAACGCCGAACTCGCGGGCCAACTGACGCACGGCTGGGCCTGCGTGAACCTTGGCACCGCTTGGCGCAGGTGCGGCAGCAGCAGGGGCCGCAGTGGCCTCGGCTTTTGCAGCGGGTGCAGGCGCGGCAGCGGCCGGAGCAGCTTCAGCCTTGGCAGCCGGAGCAGCAGCCGCTACTGGAGCGGCGGCAGGCGCAGCGCCTTGTACTTTCAGCTTGAGGATGAAGTCACCGGTGCCGACTTCGTCTTCCAGCTTGACCGCGATGCTTTCCACCACGCCGGCAGCCGGCGATGGGATCTCCATGGAAGCCTTGTCGGACTCCAGGGTGATCAGCGACTGGTCGGCTTCGACGGTGTCGCCGACCTTGACCAGCAGCTCGATGATCTTGGCCTTGCCCGACGAACCGATGTCCGGGACATGAATGTCCTGGACAGTCGCGGCGGCCGGTGCAGCAGCCGGAGCGGCAGGCGCTTCGGCTGGCTTTTCAGCAGGCGCGGGTGCAGCCGCGGCAGCAGGAGCCGCCGCCGCAGGGGCCGCATCAGCGGCGCCTTCGATTTCCAGCTCCAGCAGTTCGTCGCCTTCTTTCAGGCGGTCGCCCAGCTTCACTTTCAGGCTCTTGACCACACCGGCCTTGGGAGCAGGGATTTCCATGCTCGCCTTGTCCGACTCAAGGGTCAGGATGCTCTGGTCGGCTTCGACGGTGTCGCCGACCTTCACAAACAGCTCGATTACTTCACCTTCACCGCTGCCGATGTCAGGTACGCGAATGAGTTCGCTCACAAAAAATCTCCTCAGCAGTCCAGTGGGTTGCGTTTTTCCGGGTTGATCCCGAACTTGACGATAGCGTCAGCCACTACCTTAGGTTCGATCTCACCACGGTCAGCCAAGGCTTCCAGGGCTGCCAACACCACGAAGTGACGGTCGACTTCGAAGAAGTGACGCAGCTTCTTGCGGCTGTCACTGCGGCCGAAACCATCGGTGCCCAGGACTTTGAATTCCTTGGACGGGACCCACTGGCGAATTTGTTCAGCAAACAGTTTCATGTAGTCGGTAGAGGCGATGACTGGACCCTTACGGCCAGCCAGGCACTCTTCGACGTAGCTCAGCGCAGGCTTCTGGCCTGGGTGCAGGCGGTTGCTGCGCTCTACGGCCAGGCCGTCGCGACGCAGTTCGTTGAAGCTGGTAACGCTCCACACGTCGGCGCCGACGTTGAACTCGTCACGCAGGATCTTCGCCGCTTCACGCACTTCACGCAGGATGGTGCCGGAGCCCATCAGTTGTACGTGGTGTGCCGCTTCCTTGGTGTCTTCTTCGAGCAGGTACATGCCCTTGATGATGCCTTCTTCCACGCCGGCCGGCATGGCAGGCTGCTGGTAGGACTCGTTCATCACGGTGATGTAGTAGAAAACGTCCTGCTGTTCTTCGGTCATCTTCTTCATGCCGTCCTGGATGATCACCGCCAGCTCATAGCCGTAGGTTGGATCAAAGGTGCGGCAGTTCGGGATGGTGGCGGCCAGGATGTGGCTGTGACCGTCTTCGTGTTGCAGGCCTTCGCCGTTCAACGTGGTACGGCCGGCGGTACCGCCGATCAGGAAGCCACGGGTACGGCTGTCGCCTGCTGCCCAAGCCAGGTCGCCGATACGCTGGAAGCCAAACATCGAGTAGAAGATGTAGAACGGCAGCATCGGCTGGTTGTGGCTGGAGTACGAAGTACCGGCAGCGATGAAGGAGCTCATGGCGCCCGCTTCGTTGATGCCTTCTTCGAGGATCTGGCCCTTCTTGTCTTCCTTGTAGAACATCACCTGGTCTTTATCGACTGGCTCGTAGAGCTGGCCGACGGAAGAGTAGATGCCCAACTGACGGAACATGCCTTCCATACCGAAGGTACGGGCTTCGTCCGGGATGATCGGGACGATGCGCGGGCCGATGTCCTTGTCCTTGACCAGTTGCGCGAGAATCCGCACGAAGGCCATGGTGGTGGAGATCTCACGGTCGCCGGAGCCGTCAAGGATTGCCTTGAGGGTGCTCAGGTCCGGCGTCGGTACGCTGAAGCTGTTGGCACGGCGCTGTGGCACGAAACCGCCCAGTGCAGTGCGACGCTCGCTCAGGTAGCGGGCTTCGGCGCTGTTTGGTTCTGGCTTGAAGAACGGCAGGTTCTCCAGCTCTTCGTCCTTGACCGGGATATCGAAGCGGTCGCGGAACAACTTCAGGCTGTCGACATCGACTTTCTTGGTGTTGTGCGCGGTGTTCTTCGCTTCGCCGGCACCGGTGCCATAACCCTTGATGGTCTTGGCCAGGATGACGGTAGGTTGTTCTTTGTGGTTGACCGCTTCGTGGTACGCCGCGTAGACCTTGTACGGGTCGTGGCCGCCACGGTTGAGTTTCCAGATCTCGTCGTCGGACAGGTCGGCAACCATCGCCTTGAGTTCAGGCGTGTTGAAGAAGTGCTCGCGAACGAACGCACCGTCCTTGGCCTTGTAGTTCTGGTACTCGCCGTCGATGACTTCGTCCATGCGACGTTGCAGGATGCCGTCGATGTCCTTGGCCAGCAGTGGGTCCCAGAAACGGCCCCAGATGACCTTGGTCACGTTCCACTGGGCGCCACGGAACACGCCTTCGAGTTCCTGGATGATCTTGCCGTTGCCGCGAACCGGGCCGTCGAGGCGCTGCAGGTTGCAGTTGATGACGAAGATCAGGTTGTCCAGCTTCTCGCGGCCGGCCAGGGAGATGGCACCCAGGGATTCCGGCTCGTCGCACTCGCCGTCGCCGAGGAAGCACCAGACTTTCTGCTTGCCTTCCGGGATGAAGCCACGGGCTTCCAGGTACTTCATGAAGCGCGCCTGGTAGATCGCCTGGATCGGGCCAAGGCCCATGGAAACGGTCGGGAACTGCCAGAAATCAGGCATCAGCCAAGGGTGCGGGTAGGACGACAGGCCCTGACCGTCGACTTCCTGGCGGAAGTTGTTCATTTGCTCTTCGCTGATGCGACCTTCCATGAACGCACGGGCGTAGACGCCTGGCGAGGTGTGGCCCTGGAAGTAGATCAGGTCGCCGCCGTGTTCGTCGGTCGGGGCCTGGAAGAAGTAGTTGAAGCCGATGTCATACAGGGTTGCGCTGGAAGCGAAGCTGGAGATGTGACCGCCCAGGTCAGAATCTTTCAAGTTCGTGCGCATTACCATCGCCATGGCGTTCCAACGTACCAGCGAGCGAATGCGGCGTTCCATGAACAGGTCGCCAGGCATGCGTGCTTCGTGGGTAACGGGGATGGTGTTGCGGTACGGCGTGGTGATGGCGTAGGGCAGTTGCGAGCCGCTGCGGGTCGCGAGTTCGCCCATACGGGTCATCAGGTAGTGAGCACGGTCTTCGCCTTCTTTGTCGAGAACCGATTCCAGGGCGTCCAGCCATTCCTGGGTTTCGACGGGATCGAGGTCTTGCATGGCTTGCTCCAGGGCGGAAAGGCTACCAGAATCGGTTGCCTGAAGTTTGCGACTGGCCTTGTGGGCAGACGACATAAATTCTTGGATGGCCGAAGGTTGCTTCGGCGTCCTGTAGTTTTACTACAAATCGTCGGCCATTTCAGCCTTTCGAATGTATATACGAGTAGTAAAACTACACAAGACTGAGCGTATGGCTCGGTCTGGCTGGTGAGCATAATCGTTATTGTTGATCTTTTGCGAACAAGAAAAGGTGAAAGTTTGATGCTGTCTGCCAAGATTAATTTAATTTCAGCTATTTATAACCTTTGTTCGACAGTCCATCACCGGGCGCGGTTCTTGCGTTCACAGCCACAGGCCAATTACGCGCCGCACAAGGATAGACCATGAGCCTTCCAACGCTGGCCGAACTGCCGGCCATTCTCTTGCCTTACGCCAGTCGGGCCGAGCAGTCATTTCGTGACGCAGTGGCCGCGCTGGGCAACGATCATGGCCTTTCTGCGTGGACGCCGCAACGGTGGGCCGACTTCGCCCGCGTGTGCGCCGCCAGTGATTTCGTCATTGAACAGAGTGTTCGTGACCCTTTGATGTTGCTCGAGCTGGTGGCCTGGGGCGAGCTGGACCGAGGCTTTGCGCCCGGCGAGCTGTGCAGCCAGATTGCCGGTGCCGTGCAACAGGCCGAAACAGAAGATGAGTTGGGCCGCGTACTGCGTCGCCAGCGTACGCGCCAGCAGGTGCGCATCATCTGGCGCGACCTGACTCGCCAGGCCGATCTGGTGCAAACCTGTCGCGACCTTTCTGATATGGCCGACGCCTGCATCGATCAGGCCTATCAATGGTTGTACCAGCGCCACTGCACCCAGTTCGGCACACCCACCGGGCGACGCAGCGGTGACGCCCAGCACATGGTTATCCTGGGCATGGGCAAGCTCGGTGCCGTGGAATTGAACCTGTCGTCGGATATCGACCTGATCTTCGCCTACCCCGAAGGCGGCGAAACGGTAGGCGTGAAGCGCTCACTGGATAACCAGGAGTTTTTTATCCGCCTTGGTCAAAAATTGATCAAGGCTCTCGACCCGATGACCGTCGACGGCTTTGTCTTTCGCGTGGATATGCGCTTGCGTCCCTACGGCTCGGCCGGCGCTCTGGTGCTCAGCTTCAACGCGCTGGAGCAGTATTACCAAGACCAGGGCCGGGATTGGGAACGCTACGCCATGATCAAGGCGCGCGTGGTGGCCGGCGATCAAGTGGCAGGCGCGCAACTGCTGGATCTGCTGCGGCCGTTCGTGTACCGCCGCTACCTCGACTTCTCGGCGATCGAAGCGCTGCGCACCATGAAGCAGTTGATTCAGCAGGAAGTACGACGCAAGGGCATGGCCGACAATATCAAGCTGGGCTCGGGCGGCATTCGTGAGGTGGAATTTATCGCCCAGGCGTTTCAATTGATCCACGGTGGCCGCGACCTCAGCCTGCAACAGCGTCCGCTGTTGAACGTGCTTGGCACCCTGGAAGGCCAGGGTTACCTGCCGGCGGCGGTGATTACCGAGCTGCGCAATGGCTACGAATTCCTGCGCTACACCGAACATGCCATCCAGGCGATTGCCGACCGCCAGACGCAAATGCTGCCAGACAGCCCCGAAGACCAGGCGCGTATCGCCTTCATGCTGGGCTTTAGTGACTGGGCCGCGTTCCACGAACGTTTGATGTACTGGCGTGGTCGCGTGGACTGGCACTTCCGCCAGGTGATTGCCGACCCGGATGAAGAAGAAGGCGAAGAAAGCGAACTGGTCGTCGGTGGCGAGTGGCTGCCGTTGTGGGAAGAGTCCCAGGATGAAGACGCCGCTTGCCGACAACTGACCGAAGGCGGTTTCACCGATGCGCCCAAGGCCCTCAAAGCCCTGGCCGGCCTGCGCGGCAGCCCGCAACTGCGCGCCATGCAGCGCCTGGGGCGTGAGCGCTTGGACGCGTTTATCCCGCGCTTGCTGGCCCAGGCCGTCGAGCACGCGAATCCAGACCTGGTGCTGGAGCGCGTGTTGCCCTTGGTGGAAGCCGTCGCCCGGCGTTCGGCCTACCTGGTGTTGCTCACCGAGAACCCGGACGCCCTGCGCCGCCTGCTGACCCTGTGCGCCGCCAGCCCATGGATCGCCGAGCAGATCACCCGTTTCCCGTTGTTGCTGGATGAATTGCTCAACGAAGGCCGCCTGTTCAAGCCGCCGCTGGCGCCGGAACTGGCCGCCGAGCTGCGCGAACGCCTTACGCGCATTCCCGAAGATGACCTTGAGCAACAAATGGAAGCCCTGCGGCATTTCAAGCTGGCGCACCGCCTGCGAGTGGCCGCCTCGGAAATCGCCGGCAGCCTGCCGTTGATGAAGGTCAGCGACTACCTCACCTGGCTCGCCGAAGCGATTCTCGAACAAGTGCTGGCCCTGGCCTGGCGCCAGACCGTGGCGCGCCACGGTTCACCGCAACGACTGGACGGCACCCTGTGCGATCCTGGGTTCATCATTGTCGGTTACGGGAAAGTCGGCGGTATCGAACTGGGGCATGGTTCGGACCTGGACCTGGTATTTATCCATGACGGCGACCCGCAGGCCGAGACCGATGGCGCCAAGCCGATTGACGGCGCGCAGTTCTTCACGCGCCTGGGCCAGCGGATCATTCACTTGCTGACCACCCAGACCAACTCCGGCCAGCTCTATGAAGTGGACATGCGCCTGCGACCTTCCGGCGCATCCGGCTTGCTGGTGAGTTCCCTGGGCGCATTCGACCGTTATCAACAAAATGAAGCCTGGACCTGGGAACATCAGGCCCTGATACGCGCGCGGGTGCTGGTGGGCAGCCAGGATGTAGGCCATGCGTTCGAGCAAGTACGCGCTAACGTCCTGAGGCGTGAACGGGACCTGGCCAAGTTGCGCCAGGAGGTCAGCGAGATGCGCGCCAAGATGCGCGATAACCTGGGCACCAAGGCGACGACGGCCGGCAGGGGCGCCAATGCCTTCGAGGCCACGGCAGTGTTCGACCTCAAGCAGGACGCCGGAGGTATCGTCGATATTGAATTTATGGTGCAATACGCGGCTTTGGCGTGGTCTGCGCAACATCCATCGTTGCTGCGCTACACCGACAATATCCGCATCCTGGAGGGCCTGGAGCAGGTCGGGCTGATGCCCGCCGCCGATGCCCATTTGTTGCGCGAGGTGTACAAGGCCTACCGTTCCGCCGCGCACCGCCAGGCCTTGCAGAACGAGGCCGGCACGGTAGCCGGGGATCAATTTGCAGACGAGCGGCGTCAGGTGATGCGAATCTGGCAGTCGCTGGGTTTGAGCTGAAACACTATTAGGGCGGGGAGGCATAAGCCTCCCCGCATCGTTTGTGGAAACTACATGAATATTCTGATCGTTGGGCCCAGTTGGGTCGGTGACATGGTGATGGCACAGACACTGTTCCAGTGCCTGCGGCAGCGCTATCCAGACTGCCAGATCGACGTGCTCGCCCCTGAGTGGAGCCGGCCGATCCTCGAGCGCATGCCCGAGGTGCGCAAGGCCTTGAGCTTCCCGCTCGGCCACGGCGCCCTGGAGCTGGCCACTCGTCGGCGCATTGGCAAATCCATGGCCGGCCAGTACGACCAGGCGATCCTGTTGCCCAACTCGCTCAAGTCGGCGCTGGTGCCGTATTTTGCCGGCATCCCCAAGCGCACCGGCTGGCGCGGCGAGTTTCGCTACGTGCTGCTCAATGACGTACGCACGCTGGATAAAGCCCGTTACCCGTTGATGATCGAACGCTTCATGGCCCTGGCGTATGAGCCGGGCGCAGAGTTGCCCAAGCCGTATCCACGCCCCAGTTTGCAGATCGATCCGGTCACCCGCGATGCAGCGCTGACCAAGTTCGGCCTGACCCTGGATCGCCCGGTGTTGGCGTTGTGCCCAGGCGCGGAGTTTGGCGAGTCCAAGCGCTGGCCCTCGGAGCACTACGCCAAAGTCGCCGAGACCAAGATCCGCGAAGGCTGGCAGGTATGGTTGTTCGGCTCCAAGAACGATCATTCGGTGGGTGAAGACATTCGCCAGCGCCTGATCCCCGGCCTGCGCGAAGAAGCGGTGAACCTCAGTGGCGACACGTCCCTGGCCGAGGCCATCGACCTGCTGTCCTGCGCCGACTCGGTGGTGTCCAACGACTCTGGCCTGATGCATGTGGCGGCGGCGCTGAACCGCCCGCTGGTGGCGGTATACGGCTCAACTTCCCCGGGTTTCACGCCGCCCTTGGCCGACAAGGTCGAAGTGGTGCGCCTGGGCCTGGATTGCAGCCCATGCTTTGACCGTACCTGCCGTTTCGGCCACTACAACTGCCTGCGTCAATTATTGCCGCAGCCGGTAACCGATGCTTTGCAGCGGTTGCAGGGCGACGTGGTCGAGGTTCACTGAGTTGCGGGTACTGGTAGTCAAGACCTCATCCCTGGGCGATGTGATCCACGCCTTGCCGGCGTTGACCGATGCAGCGCGGGCAATCCCCGGCATCCGCTTTGATTGGGTGGTAGAAGAAGGCTTCGCCGAAATCCCGACCTGGCACCCGGCCGTGGACCAAGTGATCCCGGTGGCAATCCGCCGCTGGCGCAAGAACCTCTGGCAAACCTTCAAGAGTGGCGAGTGGCGACGCTTCAAGCAGCGTGTGCAGTCGACCAAATATGATTTGGTGATCGACGCCCAGGGCCTGCTGAAAAGCGCCTGGCTGACCCGTTACGTGCGGGCGCCAGTGGCCGGGTTCGACAAGCACTCGGCCCGCGAGCCGATCGCTGCGCGCTTTTATTCGCGGCGCCTGGCCGTGGCCCGTGGGCAACATGCGGTGGAGCGCTTGCGCCAACTGTTTGCCGTGGCCTTGGGCTACGACCTGCCCAAAGGCTTGGGCGACTATGGCCTGAGTGTCGAGAAGCTGCTCGGCCTGCCGCCGAAAAAACCTTTTGTGTTGCTGTTGCACGGCACCACCTGGGACACCAAGCACTGGCCCGAAGCTTACTGGCGCGAGCTGGCCGAACGTATGGGCCGCCTGGGCGTAGATGTGAAGCTGCCGTGGGGCAATGCCGCCGAAAAGGCCCGGGCCGAACGCCTGGCCCAGGACCTGCCCAACGCCGAAGTGTTGCCCAAGCTCAACCTGGCCGGTGTGGCCCGTGTATTGGCCGGCGCCCGTGCCTGCGTGGCAATGGACACTGGCCTCGGCCACTTGGCGGCCGCGCTGGATGTGCCGACCATCTCCCTGTTCGGCCCCACCAACCCCGGCCTGACGGGTGCCTATGGCAAGGGCCAGATTCACCTGGCCAGCGATTGGTCCTGCGCGCCGTGCCTGCAGAAAAACTGTACCTATCAACCGACGGCCGACGACTTGCGTCGGTTCGACATCCTGCGTGAGTCGCCCCTGTGCTTCACACGCCTGAACCCCGAGCGTGTAGCAAGCCGGCTGAGCACGTTGTTACTGGCCGAGGAGCAGCACTGATGCAACTGGCTTTTGTTCTGTACAAGTATTTCCCCTTCGGTGGCTTGCAGCGCGACTTCATGCGCATCGCCCTGGAGTGCCAGCAGCGCGGCCACCAGATTCGTGTGTACACCCTGATCTGGGAGGGTGATATCCCGCCAGGTTTTGAGGTGCTGGTGGCGCCGGTCAAGGCGTTGGTCAACCATCGCCGCAACGAAAAACTCTATGCCTGGATCCAGGCCGACCTGGCCAAGCGCCCGGTGGACCGTGTGGTGGGGTTCAACAAGATGCCGGGGCTGGATGTGTACTTCGCCGCCGACGGTGTGTTCGAGGACAAGGCCCAAAACCTGCGCAACCCCATGTACCGCTGGTTCGGGCGCTACAGGCACTTCGCCGAATATGAGCGCGCGGTGTTCGATAAAGACGCCAAGACCCAGATCATGGTGTTGTCCGAGCATCAGCAGAAGCTGTTCACCCAGTATTACGGGACCCAGGCCGAGCGCTTCCACTTGCTGCCGCCCGGCATTGCCCGTGACCGACGCGCGCCGCCCAACGCGGCTGACATTCGCGCCGAGTTTCGCGGTGAGTTCGGCCTGGCCGACGACGACCTGCTGCTGGTTCAGATCGGTTCGGGCTTCAAGACCAAGGGCGTCGACCGCAGCCTCAAGGCCGTGGCCGCATTGCCCTCGAAGCTGAAGAAACGCACCCGGCTGTTTGTAATCGGCCAGGACGACCCCAAAGTATTCCAATTGCAGAGTGCCGCATTGGGGCTGGGTGACCAGGTGCAGTTCTTCAAGGGCCGCAGCGATATTCCGCGCTTCCTGCTGGGCGCAGACCTGCTGATTCACCCTGCGTACAACGAGGCGGCCGGCATGGTGCTTGTCGAAGCGGTGGTCGCCGGCCTCCCGGTACTGGTGAGCCGGGTGTGCGGCTACGCGTTCTACATCGACAAGGCCCAGAGCGGCCGGGTGTTGGACGAGCCGTTCGAGCAAGCCCAGCTCAACCAGTACCTGGTCGATATGCTCGACGACCCACACGCGCGTGCGACCTGGAGTCGCAATGGTCTGGCCTTCGCCGAGACGGCCGACCTCTATAGCATGCCGCAGTACGCTGCGGACCTGATTCTGGCGGAGCCAAACCGATGAAGTTGATTCTTGCCGAACCCTTCAAGACCCTCTGGGCCGGGCGCGATGCGTTCGCCGAGGTCGAGAAGCTGCAAGGCCAGGTGTTCCGAGAGCTGGCCGCCCGTCGTACGTTGCGTACGATGGTCGAAGGCCAGCCTTATTTTGTGAAGATCCACCGTGGCATCGGCTGGGGCGAAATCCTCAAGAACCTGGTCACGGCCAAGTTGCCGGTGTTGGGCGCGGGCCTGGAGTGGCAGGCGATCCAGCGTTTGCAGGAGCTCGGCGTGCCGACCATGACCGCCGTGGCGTTTGGCGAAAAAGGCAGCAACCCGGCCGACCAGCATTCGTTTATCGTCACCCAGGAGCTGACCCCGATTGTCAGCCTGGAAGACTTGACCCTCGACTGGGTCAAGCAACCGCCAGTGCCAGCCATCAAGCATGCCTTGACTGTCGAGTTGGCCCGCACCGTCGGCGCGATGCACCGCGGCGGCGTCAATCATCGCGATTGCTACCTCTGCCATTTCCTGTTGCACACCGACCAGCCCATCACCGTCGACAACCTCAAGCTGTCGGTGATCGACCTGCACCGGGCCCAAGTGCGTTCGACCATCCCCATGCGTTGGCGCAACAAAGACCTGGCCGGCCTGTATTACTCTGCACTGGAGATCGGCCTGACCCAGCGCGACAAACTGCGCTTTCTCAAGGCTTACTTCCAGCAGCCGCTGCGCCAGATCCTGGCGGAGCAAACCGCGCTACTGTCTGAGTTGGAACGCATGGCCGCGAAGCTTTATGCGCGCAAGCAACGATACGGGGATGCGCTCTGATGGCGGGTTGGAACCTGGAACCTGCCTACGCCGCCCTGGCGGATGACTTTGGAAGCCTGGACGCGGTCTTCGCCTTGCAAGGCGAACGGCTGACTCGCGACCCGCTATCAGAAGTGATCCGAGTAGAGCGCGGCGGGGTCAATTATTACGTCAAGCGCTACGTAGGTGCCGGCAAAGGCCTGCGCCGTTACCTGGGCAGGCCACGGGTGAAATCCGAATGGCAGAACCTCAAGCGCTTCGCCAAATGGGGTATTCCTACGGCTGATGTGATCGCCTGGGGCCTTGATCGCAAGGGCCTGGCCTATAACCGTGGCGCCATGATCACTCGCGAATTGCCCAAGACCGAAGATTTGTCGGTGCTGGCCGAGCGTAATGATGAGCGCCTGAAAGACCCCCAGTGGGTCGATGGCATCAGCCGCCAGCTCGCCGAATACACACGGACCATGCACGACCACCGCTTCACCCATAACGACTTGAAGTGGCGCAACCTCCTGGTGGATGACCAGCGAACCCTGTACCTGATCGATTGCCCCAATGGCGATTTCTGGCGCGGTTTCTGGCTCAAGTACCGTATCACCAAGGATCTGGCTTGCCTGGACAAAGTCGCCAAGTATCACTTGTCGGCCACCCAGCGCCTGCGCTTCTACCTGCAATATCGCCAACGCACGCACCTGACGGCGTCGGACAAACAGCGAATTCGCCATGTGGTGAAGTTTTTCGAGGGACGCGAATGAGTGATTTCCTGGCGGCCGAAGACCGCGCTTTGCTTGAGCGCAACGGTCTCGCGACGTTCGATGCCCTGTGGGCCAAGCAACTGGACGCGGTGGACGAGCCCAATACCAGCCAGGGCGGCTGGAGCAGTGTGTATCGCCTGGAACTTGAAGGTCAGGGTTACTACCTCAAGCGCCAGAGCAACTACCTGACGCGCACCTTGCACCGGCCGTTTGGCGAACCGAGTTTTGCTCGCGAGTTTCGTAACATCAGCCTGTATCGAAAGCTGGGCATTCCCGCGTTGCAGGCGGCGTTTTTTGGTGAGCGCAAGGTTGAAGGCGAGCGCCGTGCGATGTTGCTGACCCGTGCCCTGGATGGTTGGAATGACCTGGATTCGCTGCTGGAGCAGTGGTCGCAATTGAGCGATGCCCAGCACTGCGCGATCCTGTTGGCCTGCGGCAAACTGGCGCGCCATCTGCACAGCGTGGGGCAGGTACATGGCTGCTTTTACCCCAAGCATATCTTCCTGCAGGCCACCGTTGATGGTTACGCTGCGCAGTTGATCGACCTGGAAAAAACCCGTCCGCTGTTGTTTGGCTGGCGTGACCGGGTCAAGGATCTGGAGCCGTTACTGCGTCGTGCGCCGCAATGGTCAGACGCGCAGGTGCGCCAACTGCTGGCGGCGTATCTTGAGCAGGCTGAGGACAGTGCCTTGGTGTCCACTTGGCTCCAGCGCTTGACCGCCCGCCGCAGCCACAAGGAGAACCGCTGATGCGTCTGTCCGAGCTGAAAAATGCCGGCCGTTCCCCCAGCCTGCCGTTGACTATCGACTTGGCAGATGCTGCAGGCCCGGGGCAGTTGCAACTGCTGAGCCTGTTGCGAGTGTTGCCGGGCCAGCGCTACGTGGGCGCGGCGGTCTGGCGCGGTCGTCCGGTGTTGGCCAAATTGTTGGTCGGCAGCAAGGCGGCGCGGCATTTTCAGCGCGAGCTCAAGGGTGTGCGTTTTTTGGCCGAGCAGGGCCTGACTACGCCTTTATTGCTAGCCGATGGCTTGCAGGAAGGCGAGGGCGGCTGGCTGCTGTTTGAGTTTATCGAGGGCGCCCAGAGCCTGGGCGACGCCTGGCTCGCCGTCGAAAGCCTGCCACCGTTGGCGGATGAGCAAACCGCCGTACTCGCCGAAGCGCTGGGTGCGATTGCCCAAATGCATGCCCAAGGCCTGTGGCAAGAAGACCTGCACCTGGACAACCTGCTGCGCCAGGACGGCAAGCTGTATTTGATCGATGGCGCGGGCATTCGTGTCGAGCAGCCGGGCAAGCCGCTGTCGCGCAATCGAGTACTGGAAAACCTCGGGGTGTTTTTTGCCCAGTTACCGAAAAACCTCGAGCCATTTACTGAAGAATTGCTGGTGTACTACCTGCTCGGTAACGGCGAGCACGCCTTGCCTCTGGAAGCCCTGGAAAAGCAGGTATGCAAAGTCAGCGCCTGGCGCTTGAAGGACTTCCTGGACAAGACCGGCCGCGAATGCACGCTGTTCAGCGTGGTGCGTGGCGCCTTTGGCTTGCGTGCAATCCGTCGCGAAGAAGAAGCGGCCATGTTGCCGGTGCTGGAGCAGGCGGATGCGTTGCTCGACCAGGGCCACCTGTACAAGACCGGCGGTGCGGCCAGTGTGGCCAGGGTCGAGGTGGCCGGTCGGCCGCTGGTGATCAAGCGCTACAACATCAAGGGCTTTGCCCACTGGCTCAAGCGCTTCTGGCGCCCGAGCCGAGCCTGGCATTCCTGGCGCGAAGGCAACCGCCTGGCGTTCCTCGGCATCGCCACGCCCAAGCCGCTGGCCGTGCTGGAAAAGCGCTGTTTCTGGTTGCGCAGCCGCGCCTACCTGATCACTGAATACCTGCCGGGGCCGGACATCATCGAGCGCTTCGCGCCCTATGTTGAGCGTGGCGATGTGCCAGAAAGCGAGCTGCTGGCGCTGGATCACCTGTTTGCGCAGTTGATTGGCGAGCGCATCAGCCATGGAGATTTCAAGGGCCACAACCTGTTCTGGAGCGACGGCCGCTGGGCGATGATCGACCTGGATGCCATGTGCCAGCACCGTTCAATCGCCAGCTTTGCCCCGGCGTATGCCAAGGATCGTGCGCGGTTCATGCGTAATTGGCCGCAAGACAGTGCGCTGTATCGGGTGATCGATCAGCGGTTGCCCAAAGAGGTAGGCGCACCGCCCCTCCCACATCAGAATTGATATTCAGCCCCAGCGCCTGCATACTAGGAGCGCCCCGGCGCTGCTTCGTAGTAGCGCCCGTTGCCGTCACCCACGATCACCGATCCCACGTACTGGCGATTCAGCAAGTTATCCAGGCGCAACGTCTGGTGAAAGGTCCAGTGCTCCACCTTCTGCTCAAACCGCGCGCGCCAGTTGAAGACGCTATAGCCCGGTGCGGCATGTTGAGTGTTGGTGTCTTCGACATAGACCTTGCTGCGGTACAGGCCCTCGATGGCAGTGCTGACCCAGTCTCGCGGCTTCCAGTTCAGTTCAGCGAACAGGGTGGTTTGCGGTACGCCGGGGAGGTAGTTGCCTTTGTCGATGGTATTGGCGCCGCTGGTGTAGTCGCTGTCGTAGGTTGCCTGCAGGCGGGTGTAGGCGAGGTTGGTGCTCCAGTGCTCGCTGAGCTGACTTTCCACGCCCAACTCGAAGCCACGGCGCAGGGTGCGGCCGGCATTTTGGTAGCTGGTGCGGCCACCGATGGATTGCTGTACGACCAACTCGTCTTCAGTGGTGATCTGAAAAACCGCTGCGTTAACCCGCGTGTTGTTCAGTTGCGCCTTCAAACCTATTTCATATTGGGTGCTTTCAGACGGCTTCAAACCGAAGTTGAAACCTTCGACGTTGCCCGGTGCGTAAGCCAGTTCGGCCTGGGTCGGCGTCTCGAAGCCTTTGCCAGCGCTGACGTAACCGTGCAGCTCTGGTGTGAATGCATACATCACGCTCATCGACGGCGTATTTTTCTGGTAAGTCTTGTTGCCGCTGGCGTCGCCATTGCTCAGGAATTGATCGTCGACGTCCATTTGCAGGGTGCTGTGGCGGATACCGGCTTGCAGGGTCCAGCGGTCGAGGGCCCAGTTGGCCTGGATATACGGGTCAAGGCTGCGAGCCGTGTCGATTTCATCACGACGGAGCTGGCCTTTCACGCCGAGGGTGCCGCCGCTGTAGTTCTGGTAGCCGTGGCGGCTGTCTTCGCTCTGGTCGAAGTCCAGGCCGGTGATAATCATCAAGTCGCCGGGAGCGCTGTCGATGGGCTGCATCCAGCGCACGCTGCCGCCGTAGAATTTGCGGTCGAATTGCACCACGCCGCCGCCGCGTTCGTTAGCCGGCGTGCCTTTGGGGATCGACAGGTACTGAATCACACTGCGCCGTCCGGTATAGGCATTTACCTGCAACGTCGCATTGCCGATATACCGCTCGTAATTCATCCCCAACTGCTGATGATCGATGCTTTTACGCGTGTTATAGGTCAGCGCATTAGCACTCACCGAGCGCGGGTCGGCCTTGTATGCCGCCCAGGTCTGCCCCAGCGGGTCCTGCGTGCCGTTCTGCTCCAGGCTGCTATAGATCAACGCCAGTTTGCTGTCGTCATCGGGCTGGAAGTTGAGCTTGGCGAAGGTCTGGTCACGACGGGCGCTGCTGTGGTCGCGATAGCCGTTGGTGTCCATGCGCGAGGCGTCGAGTACAAAACCGGCGCCATTGGCCGCGCCCTCGGCAGTAAGGTGGTTCTTGTTCAGGCCGTCGCTGCCCACCAGGGTTTCGGCGCCGATGCGCGGAGGGCCTTCGCCGTCGCGGGAGAACATCTGGATCACCCCGCCGGCGTTGCTGCCATACAAAGTCGCCGCCGGGCCGCGCAGCACTTCGATGCGTTCGGCGGTGTCGAGGTTGAAGGTGGCTGCCTGGCCCTGGCCGTCCGGGGTGCTGGCAGGGATGCCGTCGGCGATCAGCTTGATGCCACGCACACCAAACGCCGAACGGGCGCCGAAGCCTCGGGAAGAAATCTGCAAGTCCTGTGCGTAGTTCTGGCGGTTCTGCACCACCAGGCCAGGCACGCGGGACAGGGCTTCGGAGGCGTTGATGCCCAGTTGGCCGTCGCTGATCTGTTCGCGGCTGATGCCGTCCACCGAATAGGGCAGGTCGAACGTCGGGCTGGCGCTGCGCGAGCCGGTGATCACGCTGGGGTCGAGGATCAGTGGCGAATCATCGCCCTGAACGGTGCTGCTCAAGGCCAGCAATCCAGGCAGCAAGAGGGAAAAGCGAGCGTGCGTTTTTTTCATGGGGCAGCCAGAGTCCTCGGCACGCGCAACAAAGGGCGCGCAAAAGATGCGCGAGTTTAAAGATTTAGTCAGGTTTTACCATTTCGGATTTTTCCCACGCAATGTAGCGGTGTTTCTCGGGTGAATAAGCGAATCTGCCGGTGATAGCGTGGAACACCGTTTACGAGGCGTAGGCCATGACAAGAAAAATAAAAGCTGCACTGGGTGTCAGTCTCGCAGCACTGCTATTAAGCGGCTGTGGAACGGTTAATAGCGTCATTCGCAAAGAGGGCGACACGGCGCGTGAGCTCAGGCTCGTCAAAACCTATTGCCAATCCATTCCCCGCGTTTACAGTGGAGTGGCCTTTGATTTCTGCACGTTGCACGCGGCCCCGGACCCCACCGGGTTTCTCATACCCTTCGTGCTCGTAGATATTGCGGTGTCCGCGGTTGCCGACACGGTGGTTTTGCCCTATACGGTTTATCGACAATCGGCCGACGGCAATATCAGCATCTATTGGCGTCCGGGCCGCTCATGAGCTGGGGGATAAAAGTACCCGGCCCTCCCATCTACAAGGCGAAAGGAGTTGTCCGTGAGTCGTGGTTTCAAAGTCCTGCTGGTTTCAACCTTGTTATTGGCTTCCGGTTGCGGAACGATCAACACCGTCTTTCGTCCGGATGCTGTGGCCAGCCAGAATCTCAAGGAGTCGCGCAGCCACTGCGAAAACGTGCCGCGTATCTACAGTGGGGTGATCTACGGTTTTTGTACCCTCAATGGCGAGCCTGCACCGGATAAAAGCCTGAAGGACCAAAGCCTGCTGGATAGCCAGGGCAATGCCTTCCCGATCATCGCGATTGAATTTGTCGCCTCTGGCGTCATGGACACCCTGGTGCTGCCCTATACGATCTACCGCCAGAACAAGGACGGCAGCATCGAGATCTTCCGCTAGTCCCTCACGGCGCTTGCCGCTAACAGCTTCCCCCTGCTTTTAAGCTATAATCCCGCCCTTTAGCTGTTTCTCGCCCAGGCGAGAGGCACACTTTTTTCAGGCGCGACCCGCCTGCATGCAGACTAAAAGAGGCTAGACCCCTGTGGCATTGACGATTCTTGGCCTGTCCGGCGCCCTTAGCCATGATCCTTCCGCAGCCCTGTATATCGACGGCAAGCTGATCGCGGCCGCCGAAGAAGAGCGCTTCGTACGCGACAAACATGCAAAGAACCGCATGCCCTACGAGTCGGCGAAGTTCTGCCTGGAGCAAGCCGGCATCAAGCCTTCCGACGTTGACGTGGTGGCGATTCCGTTCGCCCCGATCAGCTTGTTCGGCGAGGCGCGCTGGCACTACGCCAAGCGCTACTGGTACGCCCCGGACCGCGCCCTTGATGCGATCCTGATGGGCAACCGTCGCTACAAGCGCTATCGCAACAAGATCGTCTGGTGCCTGGAGCAACTGGGCTTTGATCCGAAGAAAATCAAGATCGAACCGGTTGAACACCACCTGGCCCACGCTTCCAGCGCCTACCATTGCTCCGGTTTCCAGGAAAAAACCGCGATCCTCGGCATCGACGGCAAGGGTGAGTACGCCACCACCTTCTTCGGCTACGGCGAAAACGGCAAGATCCACAAGATCAAGGAATTCTACGACCCGGATTCCCTGGGCGGGCTGTACGGCGCAATCACCGAGTTCCTCGGTTTCGAGATGCTCGACGGTGAGTTCAAGGTCATGGGCATGGCGCCGTATGGCGATGCCAGTAAGTATGATTTCTCGCGACTGGCCTCGTTTGAAAACGGCGAGTTGGTGATCAACACCGACTACGCCAACGTCATCGGCTTGCGTCGTTATAAAGAGAAGGGCAAGGGTTTCTACTTTTCGCCAAAACTGATCGAGTGGCTGGGGCCCAAGCGTGAAGGCGACATCGCCGACGAGCCGTACATCCACTACGCGGCCAGCATGCAGGCGCTGTTCGAGAAGCTGGCCCTGCAGATGATCGACCACTACCTGGGCGACATCCTCAAGGACACCGGGAAGCTGGCCTTCGCCGGTGGCTGTGCACTGAACGTCAAGCTGAACCAGAAGATCATCGCCCGTGACGACGTGAAAGAGCTGTTCGTACAGCCCGCTTCCGGCGATGCAGGCACCGCCGTCGGTGCGGCCGCGTACGTGTCCCACGCCCGTGGTGTACCGGTGGAGAAGATGGAACACGTCTACCTCGGCCCGTCCTACAGCAACGAAGACGTGATTGCCGCCTGCGCCAAGCACGCGAGCAAGCCGAACTGGCGCAAGATCGAAAACATGCCCAAACGCATTGCCAAGATCATGGTCGATGGCAACCCGGTGGCCTGGTTCCAGGGTCGCATGGAGTTCGGCCCGCGTGCCCTGGGTGGTCGTTCGATCATCGGTTGCCCAAGTGCTACCGGCGTGGCTGACCGCATCAACCACCAGATCAAGTTCCGCGAGCGCTGGAGGCCTTTCTGCCCGTCGATGCTCGACACCGTGGCCCCGCAGATGATCAAGGTCGATCACCCGGCGCCATTCATGACCTTCACCTTTGAAGTCTCGGAAGAGTGGAAGACCCGCGTGCCGGAAGTGGTGCATGAAGACGGCACCTCCCGCGCCCAGGTGCTCAAGCGCGAATACAACCCGCGCTACTACGACATGATGAAAGAGCTGGAAGTACTGACCGGCAACGGCGTATCGCTGAACACCTCGCTCAACCGTCGTGGCGAAGCGATGATCTGCTCGCCGACCGACGCGCTGAACATGTTCTTCGGCTCGGACCTGCAGTACCTGATCATGGAAGACATTCTGGTCGTCAAGGACGGCGTGGACCCCTATGACGCCGTGGTTTAAATGCTGAACCGCTTCCAGGGCTGGCGTGAACGTGGCTGGGCGCCTGTCGAGGCCGAGGTTTACGCCCAGGCCTGGCAGCGTTACGGCGGCAGCGTGGCGACCCATCCGCAGGTGATCGAGCGGCTGGCCGGGTTGGCGCAGATTCCGGTGCGTTACCTGGGCTGGGAGCAAGGTGGTGAGCTCAAGGGGGCGATAGCCACCTGGGGACGCGACCTGGCCCTGTCCAAGGACGTACTCAAGCGCACCGGCAAGAAAGGCCTGTTT
Organism: Pseudomonas sp. MF6755; assembly: GCF_016405635.1. Lineage (NCBI taxonomy): Bacteria > Pseudomonadati > Pseudomonadota > Gammaproteobacteria > Pseudomonadales > Pseudomonadaceae > Pseudomonas > Pseudomonas sp. MF6755. The sequence continues at coordinate 185,179 of NZ_JAEKDA010000004.1, read as the reverse complement.
GACCTGGGCAATGCCGAGATCATCCTGCCGATTGCCGCCGATGCGCAGGTACCGCTGCGTCATCGCGCGCGCTATCTGTCGGCGCTCAATGAAGGGCGCGTGAGCACCCTCAAGCCCCAGGCCGAGCAGTTGGCCATGGCGCGCACCCCCGAAGAACTGTCGAAGAAGTTTCGCTATAACCAGCGCCGCGAATTGCGTCTGCTGGAAGAGGCGGGTGGCGTGGTGCGGGCGGTGAGTGAGTTTTCCAGCGTGGAGCTGGCGGCAATTTATTGCGACCTGTTCCAGCGCCGTTGGGGCTTCCCGGCAGCAGGCGCGGCGCGTCTGGCCGAGGTGCTGGAGCTGCTCAAGGAGTTTCTGTTCGGCTCGGTGCTGTTTCTCAATGACGCGGCGATTGCGGTGCAGTTGGTGTATCAGGTGCAGTCCAGCGAATGGTTCAGCGCCGAGTATGTCAACGGCGGCGTCGACCCTGAAACCCGCGCCTTCAGCCCCGGCAGCGTGCTGAGTTTTCTCAATACCCAAAGCGCGTGGGAACAGGCGCGGGCGGCGAACAAGTCGTTGCGTTTCTCCTTCGGTCGTTCCGACCGTGAATACAAGGAGCGCTGGTGCAATCCGGTGCCGGTGTTCAGCGTATGAGCCGCAAACAGCAACTGCTCAAGCGCCATCGGCGCAACAAGCGCATTGCGCTGTTGATCGGCTTGCTGATGCTGGTGGTAACCGGCGTACTGGTGGCTTGGTGGTTGCCGCCGGTGCTGGCGGTGCTGCTGTGGGCGGCCCATGAAGCCTGGTTTGCCGATCACCTGTTTTACTCGCCCAAAGACAGCTACGAGTATGCATTTCCAGTCGGCAGCGAACAGCCCGGTTTGCGTCTGGAGGCGGGACAGTTGCTGTGTGACACGCCTTTGGCTGCGGACGAAACCCTGATCGTCGGTGTCGAGTTGAAAAGCTCTTGGCTGGGACGGTTCCTCGACCCCGCAGTAGACGTTTTGGGCCTGGAGATACCGGATCGGCAAGTCTTCGAGCGCGGCGTGGCCGGGCGGCGTTACCTGAACCTGACCGGCGCGGCCGAAGCACTGTCGGCGGGCAGTGTCAGGCTGCGCGCACGTTTTTGCCGGATCAAGGGGCAGCCGACACTGTGGCGCTTGCGTCAACCGGATTATCGCCAGCACCGCGTGATGGTGATTGCGCCCCATGCCGACGATGCCGAACTGGCTGCGTTCAGCCTTTACAGCCAGGCAACCGAAAGCTGGGTCGTGACCCTGACTGCCGGTGAAATCGAGGCCGAGCATTATCAGCAAATGGGCCTGCCCAGGGCTGAAGCCGCACGCCTCAAGGGGCGTCTGCGTGCCTGGGACAGCATCGCCGTGCCGCGTTGGGCTGGCGTACCCGAAACGCAGTGCGTGCAACTGGGTTACTTCTGCATGCAGTTGCAGGCGATGCAGGCCGCACCGGATCAACCTATGGCCTCCCGCGAAGCCGACCTGAGCGATACGCGGCTGTTTCGCCAGTTCAACGGCTTTGCATTGCCGGGGGACGTGGACGGCGCGCCGACCTGGCATAACCTGATCGCTGACCTTCGGGCACTGCTGCTCAAGGCGCGTCCCCAGGTGATCGTGTTGCCCACGCCGTTGCTCGACCCCCACGCGGACCACATCTGTGCCCATGCGGCGGTGCTTGAAGCGTTGCAGGGCCTGGAGTGGCAGCCCGACACATTGCTCGGCTACGCCAATCACCTGCATGATAACGACCGCTGGCCCATGGGCGATTCGGGGGCTGGCGTGGCGTTGCCGCCGCGTTTCGATGCAGCGGTCGAGATGGTGCCTTGCAGCTTCCCGCTCAGCCTGAGCCAGCAGCAGGACAAGGCCATGGCCCTGGGCATGATGCATGACCTGCAGCCGCCAGCGCCGTTCAAGCGTCGCGTGCGCAGGTGGTTGCAGCAACTGTTGGCAGGCCGTAAGCCATCGCCTTATGGCGAGAACGAATTTTTTCGCAAAGCCGTGCGCCGTCACGAGCTGCTGTGGGTCCTGAAGCAGGACTGAGCGCCTATTGAAGACAGGCCGGTATTTGCCTGTCGCCCTTTTTACCGGGCTGCGTGCCCGTAGCCAGATCGCTGCATGGAGAGTTATGAAGCCGCGTTTCAAGGTTCTGCAGTTACAGCCAGACTACAACGTCAAGACCAATGACTTCGCCGACCTGGGTGAGCAAATCGTCAAGTCCTTGCCGGCTGAGCGTTTCGAGGTGACGTCGGGGTTTCTCAGCGGGCGCCCGCTGCCGGGCCAGCCCCTGAGCGTGGCTGAACACTCTCACTATTTCGAGCTGCCAGAGAAGTCCCTCAAGGGCATTCGTTTTGGCGCCATGTGGCAGATCTACAAGTATTGCCGCGAGCAGAAATTCGACGTGGTCATCTGTAACCGCTTCAAGTCGGTGAACATGATGCTGTCGCTCAATCGCTGGTTGAAAATCCCGCTGTGCATCGGCATCTCCCACGGTTTCGGCGAGTATGCCCGTGGCTATCGTCGGCGCCAGACCCAGCGTTGGGTCAGCCCGGCGTGGCGATTTGTCGGGGTGTCGGAGGCGGTGAAAGACTACCTGGTGGACCTCAATTGCGGGTTTACCCGCGAAAACACCACCTATGTCACCAACGCTATCGATATTCCCCAGGCCGAAGCCTTGCAGTTGACCCGTGAGGACGCGCGCAAGGCTCTGGGCCTGCCAATGGACGCACGGATGATCGGCGCGCTGGGTCGCCTGGTGCCGATCAAGGGCCACACTCATCTGCTGCAAGCCTTCGCCACCCTCAAGGACAAATACCCTGAGGCGCAGGTGGGCATCATCGGTTCCGGTCGTGCCGAAGCTGATCTGCGTGCGGACATCGAACGCCTGGGCCTGACTGGCCGTGCACACTTGCTGGGCTTTCGCGAAGACGGCATGAAGTACGTGCGAGGCTTCGACATCTGGACCATGCCGTCGCTGTTCGAGGGCTTGGGCCTGGCCCTGCTGGAAGGCATGAGCGGCCATCTGCCGGTGATCGCCTCCAACGGCCCGGCGATGCTGCCATTGGTGCAGGGCGCGGGCGGTTTGTCCCATGATCCGGGCAACGTCGAGCAATTGGCTGCGGCTCTGGATACTTATCTGGCATTGAGCGATGAACAGTTGCGCGCCAAGGGTGAGGAGGTGTTCCGCTATCTGGAGGCCAATCACACCCTTGACGAGTTCAAGCACAAGTACCTGACCCTGATTGAAACCGGTTTGCGTGAAGTAGGTAGAGCATGAATCAGCAACAACCCCTGGTGTCGGTGATCATCGCCTCCTATAACCATGGCCAGTACATCGAGCAAAGCATCTTGAGCGTGCTGGGGCAGACCTACCCCAATATCGAACTGTTGGTGGTGGATGATGGCTCCAAGGATGACAGCGTTGAGCGCATCCGGCGTTTGCAGGCCGAGCACGGTTTTGATTTCCAGGTGCAGCAGAACCAGGGGCTCAGCGCCACCTTGAACGGCGCTATTGCGCGCGCCAAGGGCAGCCTGATCGCACCGTTCGGTTCGGATGACATCATGCTGCCGGACCGTATCGCTACCCAGGTAGCGTATATGGAGGGCAAGCCGAAGGTGGGGATGTGCGCCGGCAATATCGAGCTGATCGATGCTGACGGCAACCTGCATCCGGAGAAAAAACAACGTCGCGACGTGCCGTTTCGCAGTCTCGACTTCGACGACATGTTCCTGGACCGCAAACCCTTCCCACCGGCGCCGACCATGCTGATTCGTCGGCAGGTGCTGGAGGAAGTCGGAGGGTTCGACCCGCAGATTCCCCTGGAGGACCTGCTGATCCAATTGAAGATCACGGCGGCGGGCTACACCATCGACGCCCTTGACGTGGTGATGGCCAAGTACCGGCAGCATGCCAACAACACGTACAAGAACCACCGCTACATGATCCAGAATATTCTCAAGACCTATGCCAAGTTCAGCGACCACCCGGCCTACGACGCGGTTCGCTACAACTTTTTGAACTCGATGTTCCTCAAGACCGCTGACCGTGATCGCCCACTGGCGCGGGAGATTCTCAAGCAGATCCCGCTGAAGTTCTGGGGGCGCAAGACATTGCGTGGGTTGGTGCGGTTGTATCTGGCACCGCTCAAGGGCTGAAACTGCGCCTCACCCTGTAGGAGCGAGCAAGCTCGCTCCTACAGATGTTTAAAGGCTCTGGACCTGCTCGCGAATTTTCGCGGTAGCCGATGGGCTTGCCACTGAGGCGTAACCTTTGACCAGTTGTTCGAAGTGCGTTTCGAATAGCCAGTTACGGTCCTGTGGATAGCGCTGCATGTGGCGCAGGTTACGCTGGCGCAGGGCGTAGCGCAGTGAAGACGGGTAGATGCGCAGGTCGGCCACGTCGATCAGGCCGAACTCGCCGTCATCCATCAACAGTACGTTGCCCAGGTGCAGCGAGCGGAAGTACACGCCGCGCTCGTGAAGCTGCGCCATGAACCGGCCAAAACGCTCGACCAACGATTCGCGCAAGCTGCTGTCCAGGCTTTGCAACGCCTGACGCAAGGTCAGGCCGGGCAGTGGCGTATAGCTGACGGCGCTGCTGGCGTCGCTCAAGCGATACAGCCCGAGGATTTGCGGCGTGGGAATGCCCAGGGTACGCAACTGTTCGCTGTTGCTGGCAAAGCGCTCGGAGTAGGGGTTGAAGCTGCCGGAGGTGTACCAGCGGCGAGGGCGGAACAGCTTGAGGAAACTGCCGTCTTCCAGGCGCAGGACTTTCGGCCCCAGGCCGTCGGCTTCAATGACATGGGCATTGCTGCACAGTCGGTCAAAGGCTTCGTTCTTGATCGATCGCACCGGCATGCGCAGCAGGCTGCGGTGCCGCTGGGCAATGCTCAGGCCAGCAATGATTGCCAAGGGGATCCACAACAGGAACCAGTGCTCCTTGGGCCGCGACAGGATGCCGCCGCCTTCGGTGAGGCCGGCGCCGATGCCGTAGGCGAGCAGGGACGAGGCCAGGATGAACAGCGGCTGTGCGCGTTCCTTGAAACTTTTGTACAAGGCCCAACCGAGCATGAATATCCACGGGATAAAGCCGATGATGCCGACGTAGTACAGCACGCCGAGGGCGAAGCTATGCGGCTCGCGCAGTTCGGTGGTATTGGCCAGTGTCAGGTATAGCTCGGAGTCGTAGCTGTGGCCGATCCAGGGGTGTTCGGCGATACGCTGCAGCGAGAGGCCCCACACTTCCAGGCGAAACGAGGTGCCGCGCTCAGTGACCAGTTCGGGGGCGATGAGCAAAAGGGCTGCCGCGCCTAGGAACATGCAGCTGATCAGCACTGCTGCACGGCGATTACGGCTGACGAAACCCATCCACAGGGTGGTCAGGGTCAGTGCCAGCAGTGGTGTGCGGGAGCCGGTCGCCAGGATCGCCGCTGCCATGACCGCCAGGGCCGGCAAGCTGAACCACAGCACGCGCAGTCGATCGGTGGTCATGCACACATATAGCCAGTAGACGCAGAAAAAGCCGAAGATGTGGGAGCTGAGCAGAGGATTATCGAGGGCTCCAAGGCCACCGATCATGCGCATGCCGGGTTCAAAGCCTTTGGCGAATGCCACCAGGTTACAGAGGCACACTACCAGCGCAATCACGGCGGCACTGAAGAAGATCGGCTTGAACAACTCGTTGCGGTAATGCAGCAGCAGCCCGCAGCCACCAAAGAGCATGAAGGTGTTCAGCGGTCGCTTGAACAGGTCGGTGTCGGTGCTGTGTTCCGGGCTCCAGAGCAGGCTGATCAGGGCCCAGGCGGAGAAGGCCAGGAACGCGAGCGCCAGGGGCTCGCGCAACAGATCCTTGAGTTCCCGGGGGCGCATGCACAACAGGAACAAGGTCGGCACGCTGAACAGGATGTAGACAATCCGGTGCAGCACATTGCGATTGCCGACGAAGAACAGAGCACTCAGGAGCAGCAACAAGCCAACAGGCAAAATCCATAGGACCAGGAAGTCGAAAACGCGATTTGAGCCATAATTAAGGCGCTTGGAGTGCATACAGTAGAGCCATTCCAGAAAGAGAAAGCCGACCATCTTAAGCTAGTGGCTATGTAATGTCGCCCGTGGGATCCAACCGGGCCGCGGGCTACACCGGGTGCAAGTACAACAGAGAAGCTGTGCTAAAGTCAGCCTCCTTTTTCAAAACGCCGCGTGATATGACCGACTCCAGTCCGAGCGCAAGCCCTTCGAGCTTGAAAATATACTTCCGTCTGCTCAGTTACGTTAAGCCCTATATGGGCTTGTTCGCATTGAGTATTCTCGGATTTCTGATTTTCGCGTCGACCCAGCCGATGCTGGGTTACATCCTCAAGTACTTTGTCGACGGCCTTTCCAACCCGGAAGCCGTGCTGTTCCCGACCGTGCCGGTTTTGCGCGACCTGCAACTGCTGCAGGCCGTACCGCTGCTGATCATCCTGATCGCGGCCTGGCAGGGCTTGGGTTCGTTCCTGGGCAACTACCTGTTGGCCAAGGTCTCCCTGGGCCTGGTCCATGACCTGCGGGTACAGTTGTTCAACAACTTGCTGACGCTGCCCAACCGTTACTTCGACAATCACAACTCCGGGCACCTGATTTCCCGTATCACCTTCAACGTGACCATGGTCACGGGGGCGGCAACCGATGCGATCAAGGTAGTGATCCGCGAAGGCATGACGGTGATCTTCCTGTTTGCCTCCCTGCTGTACATGAACTGGCGCCTGACGCTGGTGATGATCGCGATCCTGCCGTTGATTGCCGTGATGGTCAGTACTGCCAGCAAGAAATTCCGCAAGCAGAGCAAGAAGATCCAGGTGGCCATGGGCGACGTGACCCACGTGGCTTCGGAAACCATCCAGGGCTACCGTGTGGTGCGCAGCTTCGGCGGCGAAGTCTACGAAGAGAAGCGCTTCCTCAAGGCCAGCCAGAGCAACACCAACAAGCAACTACGCATGACCCGCACCGGGGCGATCTACACCCCGGCGCTGCAATTGGTGATCTACTCCGCCATGGCGGTGCTGATGTTCCTGGTCCTGTACCTGCGTGGCGATGCCTCGGCGGGTGACATGGTGGCCTACATCACCCTGGCCGGCTTGTTGCCCAAGCCGATCCGTCAGCTCTCGGAGGTCAGTTCGACCATCCAGAAAGGTGTTGCGGGCGCAGAAAGCATCTTTGAGCAGTTGGACGAAGACGTTGAGGTCGACCACGGCACCATCGAGCGCGACAAGGTCAATGGCCGCCTGGAAGTGCGCAATCTGAACTTCACCTACCCAGGCACCGAACGCCATGTGCTCAAGGACATCAGCTTCACTGCCGAGCCTGGGCAGATGATCGCCCTGGTGGGCCGTTCAGGCAGCGGCAAGTCGACCCTGGCCAGCCTGATCCCGCGTTTCTACCACCATGAAAGCGGTGAAATCCTGCTCGATGGTGTAGAGATCGAAGACTACAAGCTGCTCAACCTGCGCAAGCACATTGCCCAGGTCACCCAGCACGTGACCCTGTTCAGCGACACCGTGACCAACAACATTGCCTACGGCGACCTGGCTGGTGCGCCTCGCGCCGACGTTGAAGCGGCGGCGGCAGATGCCAATGCCAAGGACTTCATCGACCAGTTGCCCAAGGGCTTCGATACCCAGGTCGGCGAGAATGGTGTGCTGTTGTCCGGCGGCCAGCGCCAGCGCCTGGCGATTGCCCGTGCATTGCTCAAGAATGCGCCGCTGCTGATTCTCGACGAGGCCACTTCGGCCCTCGACACCGAGTCCGAGCGGCATATCCAGGCGGCCCTGGACAAGGTCATGCAAGGCCGTACGACCCTGGTGATCGCGCACCGTTTGTCGACCATCGAGAAGGCTGACCTGATTCTTGTGATGGATGACGGGCGGATTGTCGAGCGCGGTACCCACGGCGAGTTGTTGGCGCAGAACGGCTATTACGCTCGCCTGCATGCCATGGGCCTGGACGCACCGGTGCCAGCGGATATCACCTGATCTGACAGGTGCGCACCGGGCTATTGTGGGAGGGGGCTTGCCCCCGATCGCGAAGGGTCAGCTTGCAGAAATGCGGCTGACCCACCGCCATCGGGGGCAAGCCCCCTCCCACATTTGCCCTGCAATGGATTCAGCGTCGCGCCAGTCGCAAGCCATCGCAAACCCTGTGCTAATATCGCGCCCCTGTTCATTTTGTATGTGGGTTGCTCCATGAAGTTGTCCATGCCGCGATTCAATCAAGCCGCTGTCTTGGTGGTCGGCGATGTCATGCTCGACCGTTACTGGCATGGCGGTACCTCACGGATTTCCCCTGAGGCGCCGGTACCGGTAGTCAAGGTCGAGCAAATCGAAGACCGCCCAGGTGGCGCTGCCAACGTCGCCCTCAATATTGCCGCCCTCGGCGCCCCGGCCTCCCTGGTGGGTGTGACCGGCGACGACGAAGCTGCCGACAGCCTGGCCAACAGCTTGCATGGTGCCGGCGTGCGCGCACTGTTCCAGCGCATCGCCCATCAGCCGACTATCGTCAAGCTAAGGGTCATGAGCCGTCACCAGCAGTTGCTGCGTATCGATTTCGAAGAACCGTTCGCCACCGACGCCCTGGCCCTTGGCAATCAGGTCGACGCATTGCTCGAAGGTATCAAGGTGCTGGTGTTGTCTGACTACGGCAAAGGCGCCTTGCAGAACCACCAGGTGTTGATCCAGGCCGCCAAGGCTCGCAACATCCCGGTGCTGGCCGACCCCAAGGGCAAGGACTTCTCGGTTTATCGAGGCGCCAGCCTACTGACGCCGAACCTCAGCGAGTTCGAAACCATCGTTGGCGGTTGCGCCGATGAGCACGAGCTGGTGAGCAAGGGGGCCGCATTGATGACCGAACTTGACCTGGGCGCCTTGCTGGTGACCCGTGGTGAACACGGCATGACCCTGTTGCGCCCGGACCATCCGGCGATGCACCTGCCGGCGCGTGCCCGTGAAGTGTTTGACGTTACCGGTGCCGGCGACACAGTGATTTCCACCCTGGCGGCGTCTATCGCGGCCGGCGAGGAACTGCCCCACGCCGTGGCCTTGGCCAACCTGGCGGCGGGTATTGTGGTGGGCAAGCTGGGTACCGCGGCGATCAGCGCACCGGAATTGCGCCGTGCGATCCAGCGCTCCGAAGGTTCGGAGCGCGGCGTGCTGGGCCTGGAGCAATTGCTGCTGGCGATTGACGACGCCCGTGCCCATAACGAAAGCATTGTGTTTACCAACGGCTGCTTTGACATCCTGCACGCCGGTCATGTGACTTACCTGGAGCAGGCGAGTGCCCAAGGCGATCGCTTGATCGTCGCGGTCAACGATGATGCTTCGGTCAGTCGCTTGAAAGGCCCGGGCCGTCCGATCAACAGTGTCGACCGGCGCATGGCGGTGCTGGCGGGGCTGGGCGCAGTGGACTGGGTGATCAGCTTCTCTGAGGGCACTCCGGAAAACCTGCTGGCCCAGGTCAAGCCAGACGTGCTGGTCAAGGGCGGTGACTATAGTGTCGACCAGGTGGTCGGTGCGGATATCGTCAGTGCCTACGGCGGTACGGTCAAAGTGCTGGGGCTGGTTGAAAACAGTTCTACCACGGCTATCGTCGAAAAAATCCGCAACAACTAATACGCGCGACAGCCGGGGCGAGGCTGCTCGCCCCTAACTCTTTTTCGGCACGATCTTGCGCAGCATCTGCCGCGCCTTGCCGGTCAAACGCTTGAGTTTCGAATCCTTTTCCGGCTCTCCCAGGCCCTGTTGCCTGAGCCAGTCCTTCCAGCGAATCCGCTCATCGCGCACCAGCCAGCCTTCTTGCTGGGCAAAGCTTTCCGCCAGGTACAAACCGCGTGTGCTGGCCGGGTACAGCTGGTCTTTCTTGACGGTATACAACTCGGCGAGTGGCTCTCCGTCTTTCAACGGCATCAGGTACAGGTCCGGCCGCTGGCGATCCAGGCGCGCTACCAGTTGGTCACCCTCCAGGCGTTCGTCCACATGGAACAGGCTCAAGGACTTGGCTTCCTTCGGCACTTCCAGGCGCAGGTCATAAATCAATTGCAGCGACGCCGTTGGCAGGTGCACATAGGCCCGCGGGCGCTCGATCAGTTGGGTAGTGGCGCAGCGCACCGGGCGAGCTGCGCCAGACAAAGGGCTCAGGCGAAATGGCAGGGCTTCGCGGTAATGCAGGGCGGAGGAGTAGGGGGCAGGCAGCCAAGTGTCGTTGAAGCGCCCGCCGAGCCAGCCTTCCGGGGTTTCGAGCAGGCATTCCTCGGCAATTTCCTGGATGGCGGTGTGCAGTGGCAGGTTCAGCTCATGGGCCGGTACGTAGCCTGAGATCAGCTTGAGCACCACATCGCCGCGGTCCTGGCGGCGTTGGCGCACCAGTACCCAGTAATCCTTGTTTTGCCAGTGCAGGGTCAGGCGCACCGAGACGCCGAGATTCGCCAGCTCCAAGGCGAAGCGTTCGGCGTCTGGCACTTCTACCGGCTTGCGCCGTTGCAGGGTCTGGGCGAAGTTGAGCGGCATGCCGACGCTCTGGTAGCTCAGGCCCTCGGGCGTGGCTTCGACGTGCAACGGTAGTGTCTTGAAGTTACTCGGGTTTTTTCGAATCAGCGTGCGCGACATGTCGGCTCCTTCTTGCGACGGGGTCGGCCGCGTCGGCGGCATCAGAGTTGACGGATGACCCGGGCAGCGGTCGCCACGTTATGGGCCAGGTGCAGCGGATTAATGGTCCCGACAATAGCACTGGCGACGCCCGTTTGCGCAAACAACAACATGAAACTGGCATGAATTGGATCCATTCCTGGCTCCAGGCACACGTGGCCGCTGGCCAGGGCTTTTTTCACCAGGATGCCCTTGCCATGGGCTGCCGCATAATCGATCACGGCTTTCTCAGCCTGTTCGTTGAGGTTGTAGGTGACCATCGCGCAGTCACCCTGTTCCAACGCCTTTACGCCGCCTTCCACGGTTTTGCCGGAGAAGCCGAAACCGCGAATCTTGCCTTCTTGCTTCAGCTCCGCCAGGGTCTGGTAAACCTCGCAATCATTGAGGATATGCAAGTCGTTGCCGTCGGAATGCACCAGCACCAGATCGATAAAGTCCGTTTCAAGGCGTTTCAGGCTGCGTTCGATCGACATCCGCGTATGGGCTGCGCTGAAATCGTGATGAGATACGCCGTTAACAAACTCTTCGCCGACTTTGCTGACGATCACCCAGTCCTTGCGTTGGTCACGCAGCAGTGGGCCCAGGCGCTCTTCGCTCATGCCATAGGCCGGCGCGGTGTCGATCAGGTTGATGCCCAGCTCGCGCGCCTGGCGCAACAGCATCCGCGCCTCGTCGTCGCCAGGGATCTGAAAGCCGTTGGGGTATTTCACTCCCTGGTCGCGGCCCAGCTTGACGGTGCCCAGGCCCAGCGGTGATACCAGCAGGCCAGTGCTGCCCAGTGGGCGATGCAAGTCGTGCAGGGTTGGCAGGCTCATGGCAACAATTGCTCCCAGGCAGGTTGGCCGATAGCTGGTTTTGGCAGGTCGGGCAGTGGGGCGCTGGCGCTGGGGCGGATGCCGTCGCGCTCGAGGGCGTTGAGTACACGGTCGGCGAAGTCCGGCGCCAGGGCCAGTTTGGTCGGCCAACCCACCAACAGGCGGCCGTCTTCGGCGAGGAAGGCGTTGTCGGGACGCGTCAGCCCCGATTGCAGCGGCTCGGCGCGATCCACCCGCAGGGTAGCCCACTGGGTCTGGCTCATGTCGATCCAGGGCAGCAGTTGCGCCAGCTCTTTCTGGGCGGTGGCAATTTGTTCTTCAGGTGTGCGCGCTACGCCATCCGCCTCGGCGATATCGCCGCCCATGTACCACACCCAATTGCCGTCGGCAGCCGGGTGGGTGGTCACGGTGATGCGCGGCTTGGTGCCGCCACCCAGGCAATGGGCGTACAGCGGCTTGAGGCCCGGGCCTTTGGCGATGATCATGTGCAGCGGGCGAGTTTGCATGGCCGGCTGGCTCAGGCCCAGGGCCGTGAGCAAGTCAGCGGTGCCAGCGCCGGCGCTCAATACAATGCGCTGGGCACGAATTTCACGGCCATCGACCTTCAAGCCCACCAGCGTGTCACCGTCTCGTAGCGGTTCGATATGCTGGCCAGCGAGCAAGCCGTCACCCGCCAATTGCGCCAGGCGTTCGATCAGGCTCGGCACGTCTACCACCAATTCCGCCAGGCGATAGACCTTGCCCTTGAAGCGGCGGTCTTGCAGGGCAGGAGGAAGCTCGTCGCCCTTGACCTGATCGACGCGGCCACGCACGGCCTTGCTGGCGAAGAAGCTGGTGAGGTTGCCGGCGAGAGTGCCCGGCGACCACAGGTAATGGGCTTGGGACAGCAGGCGTACGCCGGACAGGTCCAACTCGCCGCTGCCTGTGAGGGCTTCACGCCAGCGGCGCGGCATGTCGGCAATGGCTTCGGAGGCGCCGGTGAGGGCGCCATGCAGGGCGTATTTCGCACCGCCGTGAATGATCCCTTGGGACTTCACACTTTGCCCGCCGCCCAGGGTGGCGCTTTCCACCAGCACCGTGGCAAACCCCTGGCGGCGCAGGCGCGCATTGAGCCAGAGGCCGGCAACCCCGGCGCCGACAATCAGAACGTCGGTGGAAATAACGGATGGCATCGGCGACCTCAGTGTTCAAGACAAGAGGCGCAGTATACAGGCTGTTGAGGAGCGGTCAGTGCCCGACGGTTTTCGAGAACAGCTGAATCACCACCACGCCCAGCACAATCAGGGCCATGCCCAGCATCGCCGGTACATCCAGCTTCTGCCCATAGATGAACAGCGCTGCAACACTGACCATCACAATCCCCAGCCCTGCCCAGACCGCGTAGGCCACGCCCACCGGCACGGTGCGCACCACCAGGGTAAGCATCCAGAACGCTACGCCATAACCCACAATCATCAGCAGCAGCGGGATCGGTGTGCTCAAGCCCTTGACCGCTTTCATGGAGACGGTCGCGACCACTTCCGAGCAAATGGCAATGGCCAGGTAAATATAGGCGGCATTCATGGGGGTAATCCTCGGTGTGTTAGGTGCTCGATAAGGTCGGCATTTTAGTCGTTTGCCAGATGGGGTAAAGTCATTACCTATCTGGATTGGAGATAGGTTGAGCCATGAGTGTGCAATGGAACCTGGAACAGATGCGCCTGTTTGTCAGCGTCGCCGAGCAGCGTTCGTTTTCGGCCGTAGCCCGCGGTCAGCGCAAGGCACAATCTGCGATCAGCAATGCAATCGCCTTGCTGGAAGCGGACTTGGGCGTAAGCCTGTTTGAGCGTAGCAGCGGCCGCCAGCCGAGTTTGACCGAGGCTGGCAGCGTGTTACTGGAGGAAGCGCGTGAAGTGCTGCGCCAGTGCGAGCGGCTCAACGGCCGGGCGCTGTCCTTGACCCGCGGTGAGGAAGCCTGCCTGCGCCTGGCCCAGGATGAGGCGATGTTGTTCCAGCCGGTGCTCGATAGCCTCGAGGCGCTGGCGGTGCAATACCCGTTGTTGGAAGTGCAACTGTCCAGCGCCGCTCAGGGCGATGTGGCGCGCAAGCTGGTGGAGCGCAAGGCAGACCTGGGGCTGTTGTTTTTCCACGACCAGATCCCCGAGGCCCTGGAGCGACGGGTGGTGGGCAGTGTGGAAATGGTCACGGTGTGCGGCGTGAATCACCCGCTGGCCAAGGAGCAGTACGTGACGTGCCAACATTTGGCCCAGTATCGGCAGTTGCTGATGTCGACCCAGACCAGCGTCTACCCCGGCAGCGAAGCGGCCAGCCCCCTGGTGTGGCGCGCCGACAGCTTCTATGTATTGGCCGAATGGTTGATGAGCGGCCTGGGCTGGGCCTGGTTGCCTCGGCATATCGTGCAATACCCGACCTACCAACAACAGATGGTCGAATTGGCCAGCGAATGGACGCCGCCGGCGCTGGTGGTGGAGTTGGTATGGCGCCGCGATGAACACCTTGGGCCCGCCGCCCGTTTCCTGGCCAAACGTTTTGCCGAGTGCTTGCAGGCGATCGACTGAAAAAGCCGATAAACTCCGCCGCCATGAATAGAACTCTCTACAGCTGTCTGTTTTACCTGGCGCTGCCGTTGGTGGCCTTACGTCTGTGGTTGCGTGCGCGCAAGGCGCCGGCCTATGCAACGCGTGTTGGCGAGCGGTTTTCCTATGGCCTGCCGCAGATGCGCCCCGGCGGCATTTGGGTGCATGCCGTGTCGGTGGGCGAAAGCATTGCCGCCGCGCCGATGATTCGCGGTTTGTTGGAACGTTATCCACAACTGCCGATCACCGTCACCTGCATGACGCCCACCGGTTCGGAGCGTATCCAGGCGCTGTTCGCCAACGAACCGCGCATCCAGCACTGCTACCTGCCGTACGATTTGCCCTGCGCCGCCAAGCGTTTTCTCGACCGTGTGCAGCCCAAGCTGGCGGTGATCATGGAAACCGAACTGTGGCCCAACCATATCCATGCCTGCGCCCGGCGCGGCATCCCGGTGGCGCTGGCCAATGCACGGTTGTCGGCGCGTTCGGCCAAGGGTTATGCACGTTTCGCCAAGTTGACGGCGCCCATGCTCTCGCAAATGAGTCTGTTCGCTGTGCAGACTGAAACCGAGGCCGAGCGTTTTCGCAGCCTGGGCGCCCGCTCTGAAACCGTGGAGGTTACCGGCTCGATCAAGTTCGACCTGACCATCGATCCGCAACTGCCGGAGCGCGCCGCTGCCTTGCGCGAACAATGGGGCGCCAGCGAGCGGCCAGTGTGGATTGCGGCCAGTACCCACGAAGGCGAAGATGAGGTGGTGCTTGCGGCCCATCGCCAATTGCTCGCCAGCTACCCCAACGCCTTACTGATTTTGGTGCCACGCCACCAGGAACGCTTCGGCCCGACGTTTGAGCGTTGCGTGCAGCAGGGCTTTGCCACGGTACGTCGCTCCAGTGGCGAGCCAGTTACCGCGCAAACCTCAGTGTTGCTTGGCGACACCATGGGCGAGTTGTTGTTTCTCTACGCCTTGGCCGACAGCGCTTTTGTTGGCGGCAGCCTGGTGCCGACCGGTGGGCACAATCCGCTGGAGCCGGCGGCGCTGGGTAAGCCGGTGATCATGGGGCCGCACCTGTTCAATTTTCTCGAAATCACCGCGATGATGCGTGACGCCGGGGCGTTGCGAGAGGTGGATGATGCAGACGGTTTGGCCGAAGCGGTGCGGCAGCTTTTCGAGCTGCCGCAGGATGCACACAGGATGGCGCAGGCGGGGTTGAAAGTGATGCAGGCCAACCAGGGTGCGTTAAAACGCCTTTTGGACGGTTTGGAAAGATTGATCGCTCACTGACCCAGCGCCCATCAAATGTGGGAGGGGGCTTGCTCCCGATGGCAGTGGGTCAGCCAACCTATTGGGCGACTGACATAGCGCTATCGGGAGCAAGCCCCCTCCCACATTGGTTATGCGGTGAGCTTAATAGCCCGGGCGGGCCTTGAGCTGTTCGGCAGCAGCCTTGGCCAGGTCCGGTGGCAGGAAGTCCTTGTCCGGGTTGTAGTCCGCCTTGAGGTAGCGCGCCAGGTCTTGCAGGTCCCCTGGGTTCAGCGTGCCCGCCGCCTGCTTCAAGCGCAGGTTGTCGAGGATGTAGTCGTAGCGGCTGTTGTTGTAGTTACGCACCGACGCGTACAGCTGGCGCTGTGAGTCAAGCACGTCGACGATGTTGCGTGTGCCCACCTGATAGCCGATTTCCGTGGCTTCCACTGCGCTCTGGTTGGAGATGATCGACTGGCGACGCGCCTGTACCTGCTCCACATCGGTATTCACCGCACGGTGCAGGTTACGGGTGTTTTCTACCACCTGGCGGCGCAGGCCCTCACGTTGTTGCTCGGTCTGGTCCAGGCGTGAATAGGATTCGCGCACTTGCGAGCTGGTGAGGCCACCGCTGTAGATCGGGATGTTCAACCGCAGGCCGATGGTGCGTTGCGACACATCACCGCCGTACGGGATGGGCAACTGGTTGGGGTTGCTGAAACCCAAGGCGTCGTTGTCACCTTTTTCGTATTGCGCGACGGCGTCGAGCGTCGGCAAGTGGCCGGCCTTGCGTTGCCGCAGGGTTTCTTCGGCGGCGGTCACCGCGTAGTTGCTGGCCAGCAGGTTGAGGTTCTGGCGACCGGCGGTTTCGACCCAGGCCTTGGCGTCGTTTGGCGCCGGCGGCAGTACCGGCAGGGTGTGGACGATGCCCTGGATCGAGTTGTATTGACGGTTGGTCAGGGTAATCAGCGCTTCAAAGGCGTCGTCTACCTGGCGCTGGGCAACGATGCGGTTGGCCCGGGCCGTGTCGTAGCTGGCCTGGGATTGCAGCACGTCGGTCTTGTCCGACAGGCCCACGTCAAAGCGTTCGTTGGACTGGTCGAGCTGGCGCTTGAAGGCATTTTCTTCGGCCTTGGTCGAGGCCAGGTTGTCCTGGGCGCGCAGCACGGCGAAGTAGCTCTCGGCACTTTGCAAAATCAGGTTCTGTTCAGTGGCCGACAGTTGCAGCGAGGCTTGCTCGTTGACGGCTTCGGCGGCTTGCAGTTGGAACCAGCGATCGGCGCGAAACAGCGGCTGGCTCAGTGTGGCGCGCCAGGAGTGGGCGTCCCGGTTGGCCGTGGCGGCCGGCTGGTCGATCTGGGTGCGCACGTTATTGCTGTCGGCACCGGCCGACAGGTTTGGCAGCAGCCCGGCGCGGGCCTGGGGCACCACTTCTTTTTGCGCGCCGTATTGGGCGCGGGCGGCGGCCAGGTCGGCGTTGTTGTTCGCCGCTTCCTGATAGACGCTGACCAGGTCGGTGCGGGCGGACAAGGGCGCTTCAGCTGCCCAGACCATTCCGTTGGTCGCACAAGACACGGCAAGAGCCAGTGAAAGTTTGCGCAGCATGAGGCGATCCCTAGTGTGAATATTACGGCAATAATTTAGCGCCCAAGGCTAAGGCTGGCCATTCCTGGCGTCAAGCATTGTGGCGGCAACCGAGTGTAGTGTTGCTGACCCGGCGCAACAATCCCGTAATCACGCCATTCATCACGCTGAATGCACCGCTATTGGCAATTTGCCTGCGCCATGGTCTAGACTGGCCGCGTTCTTGTCGGGGTGCCTTGTTGGAAGGCTGAGATCGGTAAATACCGGATCCCGTTGAACCTGATCAGGTTAACGCCTGCGTAGGGAACAAGATTTCTCGTCACCCGGCGAGTCCTCTTGTGCTTCGTCCGGGATGTTGTTCGACCATCGAACAGCCCTCGAGTACCGAGCACAGCACTGGTTTCAGTGCGTCCATCCGTCACAGGTTCGCTCCGACAAAAATCCACCGCCTGGATAAGTTGGAGAGCCCGTGATGAGCACTGAACTGAAAAGTACAAAACTAAAAAATACCGTGCACCTGAGTGAATCGGCCAAGGTCGACTCTGGTTCCGTGCAGCCGTTTACCCGCTCGCAGAAAATCTACGTACCCGGTACTCGCCCGGACATTCGTGTGCCGATGCGCGAAATCAGCCTGGATGTGACTCCCACCGATTTTGGCGGTGAAATCAACGCGCCCGTGGTCGTCTACGACACCTCCGGCCCGTATACCGACCCCAATGTCATCATCGACGTGCGCAAAGGTTTAGGCGATGTACGCTCGCCCTGGATCGAATCCCGGGGCGACACCGAGCGCCTGTCTGGCCTGAGCTCGCACTTCGGCCAACAGCGCCTGAGCGATGCCGAATTGACCGCCTTGCGCTTTGCCCATGTGAAGAACCCGCGTCGCGCCAAGGCCGGTGCCAACGTCACGCAGATGCACTACGCCCGCAAAGGCATCATTACCGCCGAGATGGAGTACGTCGCCATCCGCGAAAACATGAAGCTGGAGGAGGCCCGCGCCAGCGGCCTGCTGGACCAGCAGCACGCCGGCCACAGCTTCGGCGCCAGCGTGCCGAAAATCATCACCCCAGAGTTCGTGCGCGAAGAAATCGCCCGCGGCCGAGCGATCATTCCGGCCAACATCAACCACACCGAACTGGAACCGATGATCATCGGCCGTAACTTCCTGGTGAAGATCAACGGCAATATCGGCAACAGTGCGTTGGGCTCGTCCATTGAAGAAGAAGTGGCGAAACTGACCTGGGGCATTCGCTGGGGCTCGGACACCGTCATGGACCTGTCCACCGGCAAGCACATCCATGAAACCCGCGAGTGGATCATCCGCAATTCGCCAGTGCCGATCGGTACCGTGCCGATCTACCAGGCCCTGGAAAAAGTCGGCGGCGCCGCCGAAGACCTGACGTGGGAGCTGTTCCGCGACACCTTGATCGAACAGGCCGAGCAGGGCGTGGACTACTTCACCATCCACGCCGGCGTGTTGCTGCGCTACGTGCCACTGACCGCCAAACGCGTCACCGGCATCGTCTCGCGTGGCGGCTCGATCATGGCCAAGTGGTGCCTGGCGCATCACAAAGAGAACTTCACCTACACGCATTTCGACGAAATCTGCGAAATCATGAAGGCCTATGACGTCAGCTTCTCCCTCGGCGATGGCCTGCGCCCAGGCTCGATTGCCGATGCCAACGACGCCGCGCAATTTGGTGAGCTGGAAACCCTTGGCGAACTGACCAAGATCGCCTGGAAGCATGACGTGCAAACGATGATCGAAGGCCCAGGCCATGTGCCGATGCAGTTGATCAAAGAGAACATGGACAAGCAACTGGAGTGCTGTGACGAGGCACCGTTCTACACCCTCGGCCCATTGACCACTGACATTGCACCAGGTTACGACCACATCACGTCGGGTATCGGTGCGGCGATGATCGGCTGGTTCGGTTGCGCCATGCTCTGCTACGTCACGCCCAAGGAACACTTGGGCTTGCCGAACAAGGATGACGTGAAGACCGGGATCATCACCTACAAGATCGCCGCACACGCAGCCGATC
Organism: Pseudomonas sp. MF6755; assembly: GCF_016405635.1. Classification (NCBI taxonomy): domain Bacteria; kingdom Pseudomonadati; phylum Pseudomonadota; class Gammaproteobacteria; order Pseudomonadales; family Pseudomonadaceae; genus Pseudomonas; species Pseudomonas sp. MF6755. Next base: position 166,252 of record NZ_JAEKDA010000004.1, on the reverse strand, counting down.
TCGCCAAAGGCCATCCGGGCGCGCAGATCCGCGATAACGCCTTGAGCAAGGCGCGCTTCGAGTTCCGCTGGGAAGACCAGTTCAACCTTGGCCTGGACCCGGACACCGCACGTTCCTACCACGATGAAACCTTGCCGAAGGATTCGGCCAAGGTCGCGCATTTTTGCTCCATGTGCGGGCCGAAGTTCTGCTCGATGAAAATCACCCAGGAAGTGCGTGAGTACGCGGCCAACCAGCGCATTGAGGCGGTGGACGTGGACGTGGCCAAGGGTTTGGCGGAGCAGGCGGAGCGGTTCAAGCAGGAAGGTAGCCAGCTCTACAAGAAGGTCTGAACCGGGATCGCAGGCGCCTGCACTGGCCTCTTCGCGAGCAAGCCCGCTCCCACATTTTGATCTGTGAATACATTCAAATTGTGGGAGCGGGCTTGCTCGCGAAAGCGATCTTCCAAACAACAAGTGCCCCTCAGAGATACCACCCTTGAGCCTTCAATCCAGCACCTACTCCCCCGACATCGCAGTGCCTGCCGACAAAAGAGTGTTTGGCACCCGCGACCTGTTCTCCCTGTGGTTCTCCCTCGGCATTGGCCTGATGGTCCTGCAAACCGGTGCCCTGCTCGCACCGGGTTTGGGCTTGTCTGGCGCGTTGCTGGCGATTTTTCTCGGCACGTCGGTCGGTGTGCTGTTGCTGGCTGCGGTCGGCGTGATCGGCAGCGATACCGGTCTGTCAGCCATGGCTGCGCTCAAGCTCAGCCTCGGTGCCCGGGGCGCCAGCCTGCCGGCGCTGTTGAACCTGCTGCAATTGATCGGCTGGGGCTCTTTCGAGATCATCGTGATGCGCGACGCCGCCAGCTTGCTCGGTACGCGGGCGTTCAGCGAAGGTAGCCTGCTGGCGTCCCCCTTGCTGTGGACGCTGTTTTTCGGTGGCCTGGCGACCTTGCTGGCGGTCAGCGGGCCGCTGACGTTTGTGCGGCAAATCCTGCGCAAATGGGGCATCTGGCTGCTGCTCGCCGCTTGCCTGTGGCTGACCTGGAACCTGTTTGCCAAAGCCGACCTCGCCGCCCTCTGGGCTCAGGCCGGTGACGGCTCGATGCCGTTTGCGGTGGGGTTCGATATTGCCATTGCCATGCCGTTGTCCTGGCTGCCGCTGATTGCCGACTACTCACGTTTCGGCAAACGTGCGAAAAGCGTGTTCGGCGGCACGGCACTGGGGTTCTTTATCGGTAATTTCTGGCTGATGAGCCTGGGCGTGGCCTACACCCTGGCGTTTGCGCCGAGCGGTGAAGTCAACGCGTTGCTGTTGGCCCTGGCTGGCGCGGGCCTGGGGATTCCACTGTTACTGATCCTGTTGGATGAATCAGAAAACGCCTTTGCCGATATTCACTCGGCGGCGGTGTCCAGCGGGATGCTGTTGCGCTTGAAGGTCGAGCACCTTGCGTTGGCGATTGGCGTGATCTGCACCTTGATCGCCTGCCTGGCGCCGTTGGCGCAGTACCAGAACTTCCTGTTGCTGATCGGCTCAGTGTTTGCACCGTTATTCGGCGTGGTGCTGGTGGATCACTTCATCTTGCGTCGCCGTGCCCCGGGCGCCGTCACGCTATTGCGCTGGACGGCATTGCTGGCCTGGCTGGGCGGCATCGCCACTTATCATCTGTTGGCCAACCTGTATCCGGACGTCGGCGCGACCCTGCCGGCACTGGTGCTGGCAGGGCTGTTGCAACTGATCCTGGGCCGGGCCTTCAGCGGCGTGCGGGCACCAGTTCAGGCTTGATCACACCGCTGAGGCGCGCATAAGGGATGGTCATTTCGATCAGCCCCATGGCGTAAGGCGCGATGGTGGCGACGTTGTACTTGAGCACTACGCCGCTGCTGGTCAGGGCCACGTTCGGGGTTTTCTGGAACGGCCAGTTCTTCACGAACTCCGGGTCGCGGTCCATCTGCGAGTTGATCAGCCAGGTGTTGTGGGCGACCTTCGCGGTATTCCAGAACGCCTGTTCCTGGCCGGGCAGCAGCATGTCGGCCAGGCTCAGTTCTTTATGAAGCAGGCGTGAATAATTGATGAAGCCACGCCCCGGCTCGCCGTGGGCGACGCCGGTGTCCAGGTAGCTGGACACTTCAATGATCACCAGTGCGTCATGTTGCTCACGTACCTTGGCCTGCAAGTACATGCTGTGGCGGTTCGGGGACTCGCGCAGAAACTTGTCCCGATAGGCATTCAGGGTGGCCGGCACTGCAGCGCCCGGCGTGGTGCGGGTCATTTGCAGCAGGCGCTGCTCCACCAGGGTGTCGAGTTGCGGCTCGGCAGGGAAGTGCAGGGTGTCGATGTTCACCAGCGGGCAGTCAGGGCTATCGCAGCCTGGCTTGATCTGCTCCGTTTTGTCGGTGGTAGTGTCCAGCGGCTTGAGTTGGCCGGGTTGGAACAGGCTCTGGCAGGCACCCAGGGTCAAGGCAATACAGGCCACGGAGGCGATTCTTAAAAGCGACATGTGTGTCCTTCGTAAATCGGTGGAAAGCGAAAAAGAGTAGCGCTTGGACTGCCAACAAGGCAGTCAGTTCGCCACTAGACTGATTGAGGGGAGTTTGACGCCCACCGCCTATCCCGGCAACCGGAAAGGGGCTGCATCAACCGGCATTGGCGCGTTAGGATGGCGCCAATTGCATCAGCATAACGAGGAAGAACATGACGGACATCGCGAAGTCCACGCCGAACAAGATCGAGATTGTTCAGCGCGATAATGCCTATCAGGGCTTCTACAAGTTGGACTGCGTGCAACTGCGCCACGAGAAGTTCGACGGCGGCATGAGCCGGGTGATCAACCGTGAAGTCTTCGTTCGTCATGACGCCGTGTGCGTGTTGCCCTATGACCCGCAGCGCGATGAGGTGGTGCTGATCGAACAGTTCCGCGTCGGCGCCATGGGCCGCGCCGATAACCCGTGGCTGGTGGAAATGGTCGCCGGCCTGATTGACAAGGACGAGCAACCGGAGGAGGTTGCACACCGCGAGGCCGAGGAGGAAGCTGGGCTGACATTCTCCGCGCTGTGGCCGATCACCAAGTACTTCCCATCGCCCGGCGGCAGTACCGAATTTGTCCACCTGTACCTGGGCCGTTGCGACAGCTCGGGCGCTGGTGGCGTCCATGGATTGGAAGAAGAGGCAGAAGATATCCGCGTCACCGCCTGGGCCTTCGAAGATGCCTTGCAAGCGGTCCGTGACGGCAAAATTTCCAATGCAGCCAGCATCATCGCCCTGCAATGGCTTGCGCTTAACCGCGCGGAAGTGAGGGGGTTATGGCAGTAAAGGCACGTGAACGTTATCGAGTTGATCTTGTCGGGCTGCAAGCCGCCTGCGAGGCCAACTATGCGCGGCTGATGCGCCTGCTCCCCGACATGCGCCACACCCCCGAGGCGCGGCGTATCGCCGTGACCCATGGGGACCAGATGCTCGGTGTGCTGACCCTGGAGGTCATCCTCACTTGCCCGTATACGACCACACTGCGTGTTCGCCAGGAGCACAGCCTGCCGTGGCTGCCGGTGCCGCAATTGGAAGTGCAGGTGTACCACGACGCGCGTATGGCCGAAGTGATCAGCGCCGAACATGCACGACGCTTTCGCAGCATCTATCCTTACCCGAATGTGTTCATGCACCAACCCGATGAGAAAGCACAGCTCAATGTGTTCCTCGGTGAATGGCTGAGCCACTGCCTGGCCTTGGGCCATGAGTTCGAAGTCGTGCGGTAGATGTGAACGGCGTCTGCTTCCTCTGCTTTCCTCTTTGTGTCCTGCCCTAGCATAATCGCACCACCTATCCATTCCAGTGATTGCCTTGGGAGAGCGCCTTGCCGAGCGTATCCAACGTGAACCCCGATGCCAGCGCGTTGTTGGTGCAGTTGTCCGACAGCCATCTGTTTGCCGAGGCGGACGCTACGCTGCTGGGCATGAATACTCGCGCCAGCTTGCAGCGGGTGATCGAGTTGGTGCGCGAGCAACAGCCGCAGGTCGATCTGGTGCTGGCCACCGGTGACCTGTCCCAGGACGGCACGCTCGAGTCCTACCAGCAGTTTCGTGACATGACCCGGCGGATTGGTGCGCCGGCGCGCTGGATCCCGGGTAATCACGACGAGCCGCAGGTCATGGCCCAGGCCGCCGTGCACAGTGATTTGCTCGAGCCGGTGGTCGACATTGGCAACTGGCGCATTACCCTGCTGGACTCCGCCGTGCCCGGCTCGGTGCCTGGCTACTTGCAGGACCAACAATTGCAGCTGCTCGCCCAGGCGCTGAGCGAAGCGCCGAGCCGCCATCATCTGGTGTGCTTCCACCATCATCCGGTGTCCATCGGTTGTGCCTGGATGGAACCTATCGGCCTGCGCAACCCCGAGGCGCTGTTTGCCGTGCTCGACCGCTTCCCGCAGGTTCGGGCGTTGCTCTGGGGGCACGTGCACCAGGAGATCGACAGCGAGCGTAACGGAGTGCGGTTGCTGGCTTCGCCGTCCACCTGTATCCAGTTCGCGCCGGACAGCGAGGATTTCCAGGTCAGCGAGCAAGCGCCAGGTTATCGTTGGCTGCGCTTGCATGCCGACGGACGGTTGGAGACCGGAGTGGAGCGGGTCGAAGGCTTCGCTTTTACCGTGGACTACGGTAGCAACGGCTACTGAATGTGGGAGGGGGTGTCTGGAAGATCGGGTGCTCACACCTGGCCTCGATCCCTGTAAACTGCGGCTCTTTGGCCCACGCACGGAGAGCCCGGCATGTCCGCTTCGATCCTGTATATCCACGGTTTCAATAGTGCACCGGCCTCCAACAAGGCGAGTCAGTTGATCACCGTGATGGGCACCCTCGGCCTGGCCGACCAGTTGCGTGTGCCGGCGCTGCATCACCACCCGCGTCAGGCTATTCCTCAATTGGAGCAGGCCATTGACCAACTGGGGCGGCCCCTGCTGGTCGGCAGCTCGCTCGGCGGCTACTATGCAACCCATCTTGCCGAACGCCATGGCCTCAAGGCGCTGCTGGTCAACCCTGCGGTCAGCCCCCATCGGATGTTCGACGGTTACCTGGGGACCCAGAAGAACCTCTACACCGATGAGACCTGGGAGTTGACCCACGACCACGTTGCGGCGCTGGCCGAGCTGGAAGTACCCGCACCCCAGGACGCAGCGCGTTATCAGGTGTGGTTGCAGACCGGGGATGAAACCTTGGATTATCGCCTCGCCCAACAGTACTACCGGGCTTGTGCCTTGCGTATCCAGGCCGGTGGCGACCATGGTTACCAAGGGTTCGCCCAGCAATTGCCGGCATTGTTGAGCTTTGCCGGCATTGGCGCAGATCAGTATCAATCCTTCGATTTTTCGTCACTGTAGAAAATCGCAGGTCACTTTTTAATCGAACGACTCACGACGAGACCCCATGGCCACTCCCAGCGCTAGCTCTTATAACGCCGACGCCATCGAAGTCCTCTCGGGCCTCGACCCGGTGCGCAAACGTCCCGGTATGTACACCGACACCAGTCGGCCGAACCACCTTGCCCAGGAAGTCATCGACAACAGCGTCGACGAAGCCTTGGCCGGGCACGCCAAGTCGGTACAAGTCATCCTACATGCCGACCACTCCCTGGAAGTGTCCGACGATGGTCGCGGCATGCCGGTGGACATTCACCCGGAAGAGGGTGTGTCGGGCGTCGAGCTGATCCTGACCAAGCTGCACGCCGGCGGCAAGTTCTCCAACAAGAACTACCAGTTCTCCGGTGGCTTGCACGGTGTGGGGATTTCCGTGGTCAACGCCCTGTCGACGCAGGTCAGGGTCAAGGTCAAGCGCGACGGCAACGAGTACCAGATGACCTTCGCCGATGGCTATAAAGCCACCGACCTGGAAGTGGTCGGCAGCGTTGGCAAGCGCAACACCGGTACCAGCGTGTACTTTGCGCCAGACCCGAAATACTTCGATTCACCGAAATTCTCCATCAGCCGCCTCAAGCACGTGCTCAAGGCCAAGGCCGTGCTGTGCCCGGGCCTGTTGGTCAGCTTTGAAGACAAAGGCACCGGCGAGAAGGTCGAGTGGCACTACGAAGACGGCCTGCGCTCCTATCTGGAAGACTCCGTCAGCGACTTCGAACGCCTGCCCAACGAGCCGTTCTGCGGCAGCCTGGCCGGTAATAAAGAAGCTGTCGACTGGGCGCTGCTGTGGTTGCCCGAAGGTGGCGACAGCGTGCAGGAAAGCTACGTCAACCTGATCCCCACCGCCCAGGGCGGCACCCACGTCAATGGTCTGCGCCAAGGCTTGCTGGATGCCATGCGCGAATTCTGCGAATACCGCAGCCTGCTGCCGCGCGGCGTCAAGCTGGCGCCGGAAGACGTGTGGGAGCGCATCGCGTTCGTGCTGTCGATGAAGATGCAGGAGCCGCAATTCTCCGGCCAGACCAAGGAGCGCCTGTCGTCCCGTGAAGCAGCGGCATTTGTCTCCGGCGTGGTCAAGGATGCCTTCAGCCTGTGGCTCAACGAGCACCCGGAATTGGGCCTGGCCCTGGCGGAACTGGCGATCAACAACGCTGGCCGGCGCCTGAAGGCCAGTAAGAAGGTCGAGCGCAAGCGCATTACCCAAGGCCCGGCGCTGCCTGGCAAGCTGGCCGATTGCGCCGGGCAGGACCCGATGCGTTCCGAGCTGTTCCTGGTCGAAGGTGACTCCGCCGGCGGTTCTGCCAAGCAAGCGCGGGACAAGGAATTCCAGGCGATCCTGCCGCTGCGCGGCAAGATCCTCAATACCTGGGAAGTCGACGGCAGCGAAGTGCTCGCCAGCCAGGAAGTGCACAACATCGCCGTGGCTATCGGGGTTGACCCGGGCGCTGCGGACATGAGCCAGTTGCGCTACGGCAAGATCTGCATTCTCGCCGACGCCGACTCCGACGGCCTGCACATCGCAACCCTGCTGTGCGCATTGTTCGTGCAGCACTTCCGCCCGTTGGTGGATGCCGGTCACGTCTATGTCGCGATGCCGCCGCTGTACCGCATCGACCTGGGCAAGGAAATTTTCTACGCTCTGGACGAAGCCGAGCGCGATGGCATCCTCGACCGCCTGGTGGCCGAGAAGAAGCGCGGCAAGCCACAGGTCACGCGATTCAAGGGCCTGGGCGAAATGAACCCGCCGCAGCTGCGTGAAACCACCATGGACCCGAACACCCGGCGCCTGGTGCAGTTGACCCTGGAAGACTTCGCCGGCACGTCGGAAATGATGGACATGCTGCTGGCCAAGAAGCGTGCACCGGATCGCAAAGCGTGGCTGGAATCCAAAGGCAACCTGGCCGAGGTTCTGGGCTGATGCGCACAGGCTTCGCCCTGGCGATCCTGATGTTGAGCGGGCTGGCGGCCACCCAGGTGCTTGCCGCGCCCGTGGCAGAGCTCAAGCTGGTGTCCGAACACCCGGTGGACGGCATGCGCGGCGGTAACCTGTCGGGCCTGGCGCTGTGTGGCCATGAGCTGTGGACGGTTTCCGATCGTGATGACGATCAGATCTACCGTCTGGATACCGGTGCGCCGACCTGGAACGCCGAGGTGCTGAAGATCGAGGTGCCGCCGGTGCCTGAATCCGGCTTGCCTTGGGGGTTGCGTTCGCGCACCAAGGCCGCCTCGTTCATTCGTGGCGGTGACCTGGATTTTGAAGGCATCACCTGTGATGCCGCGGGTAACCGCTACATTGTCAGCGAAGCCCATGCCGCGGTCTTACAGGTGCCTGCGACTGGGGCGCCCGAGTGGTTGAAAATCGCCCCGGGCATGGTGCGTGAAGCCCGCGCTAGTGGCATGTTGCTGCACTTTAATGCGTTGTTCGAGGGCCTGGTGGTGAGCCCCGAAGGCAATCAGATCTGGCTGGCCGCCGAACGTGAGCGACGCGGCCTGATCTCGATCAAGCGCGGGCAGAGCGTGTGGGATTGCGATGGCCCCTGTGTGCTGTTGAGCGAGGCCGGCCAGGAAGTGCAACCGGCGCAGTTCACCAACGCCAAGGCGGTGTCCAAGGATTTTGCCGACCTGGCGCTGTTCAACGGCAAGCTGTTTACCCTGGAGCGCAACGCGTTCCAGATTTGCCGGCGCGATACGGCCACCGCCAAGGTCGAGCTGTGCTGGTCGTTTGCCGAGGAGACCCTTACGCCGCAGCGGCGTTACCCTCAGCCCTATGGCCTGGCCGAAGCCCTGTTGGTGGACGCTGACGGTGCTTGGGTCGGTATCGACAATAATTTCGGCCCCCGCGCCGATGGTGAAAAACGCCCTATGGTCTATCGTTTCGCCGCCCCCGCCGGTGGCTGGAGCGCCCAGCCATGAGCCATCCTTTTTTTGAATTGACCCGGCGCAGCGGCAGTTCCGCTACGCGTTACCCAACAATGATGAGGCCCGCATGAGTGACATCCTCGCAGACAGCTTAGATGGCGTAGAACGCCGGTCGCTGGCTGACTTCACCGAAAATGCCTACCTCAACTACTCCATGTACGTGATCATGGACCGTGCCTTGCCGCATATCGGCGACGGCCTGAAGCCTGTACAGCGGCGCATCATCTACGCCATGAGTGAGTTGGGCCTGGACGCCGACTCCAAGCACAAGAAGTCGGCGCGTACCGTCGGTGACGTGCTCGGTAAGTTCCACCCCCACGGCGATTCGGCGTGCTATGAAGCCATGGTGCTGATGGCGCAGCCGTTCAGCTACCGCTACACCCTGGTGGACGGCCAGGGTAACTGGGGTGCGCCGGACGATCCCAAGTCCTTCGCCGCCATGCGTTACACCGAGGCGCGGTTGTCGCGTTACTCGGAAGTACTGCTGAGCGAATTGGGCCAGGGCACCGCGAACTGGGGGCCGAACTTTGACGGTACCCTCGATGAGCCCCTGGTATTGCCGGCACGTTTGCCGAATATCCTGCTCAATGGCACCACCGGTATCGCGGTCGGCATGGCCACCGACGTGCCGCCGCACAACCTGCGCGAAGTCGCCACCGCCTGCGTGCGTTTGCTGGATGAGCCCAAGGCTACGGTCGAGCAGCTCTGCGAGCATATCCAGGGCCCGGATTATCCGACCGAAGCGGAAATCATCACGCCCCGCGCCGACCTGCTGAAGATGTACGAAACCGGCAAGGGTTCGGTGCGCATGCGCGCCGTGTACCACGTTGAAGATGGCGACATTATTGTCACCGCGTTGCCGCACCAGGTGTCGGGCGCCAAGGTGCTGGAGCAGATCGCCGCATTGATGCAGGCCAAGCCATCGAAACTGCCCCAAGTGGCCGACCTGCGTGACGAGTCCGACCACGAGAACCCTTGCCGCATCGTGATCATCCCGACCAATAGCCGGGTGGATCATGAAGTGCTGATGCAGCATCTGTTTGCCAGCACCGACCTGGAGTCCAGCTACCGGGTCAACGTCAATATCATTGGCCTGGACGGCAAGCCGCAGTTGAAGAACCTGCGCAATCTGCTGGTGGAGTGGCTGGAGTTCCGCGTGCAGACCGTGCGCCGCCGCCTGCAATTCCGCCTCGACAAGGTCGAGCGTCGCCTGCACCTGTTGGACGGCTTGTTGATTGCCTACCTCAACCTGGATGAAGTGATTCATATCATCCGTACCGCCGAGCACCCGAAAGCCGAGCTGATCGCGCGTTTCGAGCTGAGCGAAATCCAGGCTGACTACATCCTCGATACCCGCTTGCGCCAGTTGGCACGCCTGGAAGAAATGAAGCTGCGCGACGAGCAAGACGCGCTGCTCAAGGAGCAAGCCAAGCTGCAAGCACTGCTGGGCAGCGAAGCCAAGCTCAAGAAGCTGGTGCGCAGCGAGCTGATCAAAGACGCCGAAACCTACGGCGATGACCGTCGTTCGCCGATCGTCGAGCGTGCAGAGGCGAAGGCTCTGACAGAAACCGAGCTGTTGCCTAACGAGAAAATTACCGTCGTTCTGTCGGAAAAGGGTTGGGTTCGTTCCGCCAAAGGGCATGATATTGACGCCACCGGCCTTTCGTACAAAGCCGGTGATGGCTTCAAGACCGCTGCGGCCGGGCGTTCCAACCAGTTCGCAGTGTTTATCGACTCGACCGGGCGCAGTTATTCGGTGCCGGCCCATACCCTGCCGTCTGCACGGGGGCAGGGCGAGCCGTTGACCGGGCGCCTCACGCCGCCACCGGGGGCGAATTTCGAGTGCGTGCTGCTGCCGGACGATGATTCGCTGTACGTCATTGCTTCCGACGCCGGTTACGGTTTCGTGGTCAAGGGTGAAGACCTGCAGGCCAAGAACAAGGCGGGCAAGGCGCTGTTGAGCCTGCCGAACAACGCCAAGGTGATCTTGCCAAGGCCAGTGGGTGATCGTGAGAGCAACTGGTTGGCTTCGGTGACCACCGAAGGGCGTTTGCTGGTATTCAAGATCAGCGATCTGCCGCAGTTGGGCAAAGGCAAAGGGAACAAGATTATCGGGATCCCTGGTGACCGGGTGGCCAGTCGCGAAGAGTATGTGACCGACATCGCCGTGATCCCGGAAGGTTCCACCCTGGTGCTCCAGGCCGGCAAGCGCACGTTGTCATTGCGCCCTGACGACCTTGAACACTACAAGGGCGAGCGAGGCCGGCGTGGTAATAAACTGCCTCGCGGCTTCCAGCGAGTAGATGCCTTGCTGGTGGAAACGCCGGTTTAAGGCCGACTAGAGGGCTCGATCTACGATTTAACGCGTAGATCGACGCTTTCGCGCTGGAGTCATGGCGCATATTCACGGATGATATGGCCTTTCCAGCGCCGGCGTAGCCGAGCGTGTTTAGGTTATTTTTAGTATTACATTGTGGTTCGCCGTGTGGCAGCCACCTGGATGGGATGATGACTGCTCCACGCCTTCCTCTATTTTTTATGCTCGCTGGCCTTTTGGGGCTGGCGGGTTGCAGCACGCACCAACCGGTGTCGCTGTACCAGCTGGACAGCGGAAGTCCGGCTCAGCCAGCACAGACAGCTGGTATGGCAGTTTTGCTGGGGCCGGTAGTCGTTGCTGATTACCTGCAACGCGAAACCCTGTTGCAACGTCAGAACGACGGCAGCCTGCAAGGTTCCACTGATGGGCGTTGGGCGGGCAGCCTGTCGTCCGATATCAACCAACTGATGCTGCGCCAAGTGGCCGGCCAGTTGGACAGCCAGCGTGTGGTCCTGGCGCCAGCGCCGAGCGGGTTTACCCCGGATGTGCAGGTATTGTTGACGATCACCCGGCTTGACTCGGGCACCTCGCAGCCGGCTATCCTCGATGCGCAGTGGCGCTTGATCGACCGTCGCGGGCAAGTGCGGGACAACCGCATCGTGCACCTGCAGGAAGAGCATACCGGCACCACCGCTTCCCAGGTCCAGGCCCAGGGCGTGCTGTTACAGCATTTGGCGCAGCAGTTGTCGGTGGCGCTCAAGCCATTGGCCAACCAGCCGCCGATTGCCGAGGCACCACGCAAGCAGGCACCGGCACAGCCCAAGCCAGCTGCACCGGAGAAGCCGAAGATGCCGATGGCGACGCCGATTCGTACGGATCTGGAAGTGTTCAGGTTCTGAACTGAATCGCGCACAAACAAAAGGCCCGCAGAATAAAGCGGGCCTTTTTGTTTGTTCGGGATTTGAGTCATGTTGAAGATCAACTGTGGGAGCGGGCTTGCTCGCGAAGACGGTGTGTCAGTCAACAGATTCATTGGCTGATCCACCGCCTTCGCGAGCAAGCCCGCTCCCACACAAACTCACTCCACAGTGGGTTTAGCGGTGTTCTTTAATTCTTGTTGCGGGTCTCATGCATCCGCGCCAACTGCCGCTCCAGCATCGACGGATACGGCTCCATCAAGCGCTCCACACAGCTGGCCCCTTCGGGGCTGGCAATTGGGCGGATACGTGCACGTTGGCGGATCAGTGTGTCTTCACTGATCTTGCGTTCCACCAGCAGCAGGTTACGGCTGTGTTGGGACAAGGCCAAGGCATCCTGGGCGATTTCGGTGAGCAACAGGTCGATCTGGCTCATGCCAAACAGGTCATCGCCCACCGTCAAACCAAGCTGCAGTTGCAGGGTGATGCCGCTGTCGGCTACTTCTATCTGCAAGGCGTGGCCCAGGGCGCGCAGCAACTCGCCACAGCAAATAGCGTTGGTCAGGTAGTCTTCGCCGCTGTCTTCACTGTGGAACAGCATCAGCGTGCTGCCATCGTTCAGGGTGTGCAATTCGCTCTGGTACAGCGAGGCGGCCTGGTCGAGGCAGTCGCGGTAGCGTTCGAGCAGTTCGGTCAGGCGCGCGCGGGGCAGGCGGCGCAGTTGCTCCTGGGCACCCAATTGCACGGCGAGGACGGCGCTGTGTTGCGGTTCGGAGTTCTTTGCGACCGGAACCGGTTTCGGTGCAGTGGCCGGGGCCACGGCGGAGGTATCGCGCAGGTCGGCGAACGGGTCTTCGTCGTCCAGCTCGTCTTCCTCGGCCTTGACCACATGGCGCGGTGCAGGCTTCAGGCCGGCCACCGGCGTGCTTTCGTCAAAACCTGGGTCGCGCAGGTTGCGCACTTCAAACTCAGGTTCGTCGTTGTAGTCGTCGGTGTCGTCGTACTCGGGTTCAGGTTCGACCTCCGGCGCTTTCGGCTCCGGGGCGAAACTGGCGTGGAGCTGGCGCGCCAGGTCGCCGATTTCGTCCTGGCGATCAGTCGCCGGGGTATGCTCGTCGATATCCCGCAGCCAGATGCGCAGTTGCATCAGGGGCGTGGAGATATGCCGCCCCAGGCGCAGGCTCAAGGCCAGGGCCAGCGCCAGCAGGATTGCACTCAGGATGCCCATGCTCTGCAGGCTGATGGTCATCGGCTGCTGGAACTGTTGCATATCGAGGCTGATACGCAACTGGCCGGCCTTCACATCCTGGAAAGTGATATTGCTCTGGTACAAACCCTCGGCTTCACCCAGCAGGCCGTTCTTCGGGCGCTGCCCGGCTTCGGCCATGATCCGGTTGTCCACGCTATAGATGGCAGCGTGGGCCACCAGCGGGTTCTTGGTCAGGTTGTTGAGCAGCACGTTGAGGCTGAGGATGTCGTTGGACACCAGCAACTCAGTCGCCGAAGTGGCGGTCTGGGTCGTCAGGCTCTCGCCCAGCGCGTCGGCTTGCTCATGCATGGCCTGTTTGAACTGCAATCCCATCACGCAGGCGTAGATCACCAAGGCCAAAGCGACCAGGATCACGTTATGGCTGGCGATGCGTAATGCGATCGGTACACGGCGGTGGCGCAGTGCCCGGAAGATCAGCAGGAAGAAGTTATCGGTTTTTACTGGCGTGGGCCGGTTCACTTGCGCTCGGCTCTTGGTCCGTGAAGTTGACGCGCAGTATAGCGACAGGCCCATGACCGGCAAAGCGCTGGCTGTGCCCGATGGTCACTGAAAGTGGGTAGAATGCGGTTTTTTTCCAGCCTGGGGGTGCGCTTTGCGCGAAATTGTCCTGATCAACATCACAGGTCTTGACCGACCGGGTCTCACCGCAGCCATTACCGGTGTCCTCGCCCAGGGTGGTGTGAACATTCTCGACATCGGCCAAGCGGTGATCCACGACACACTGTCGTTCGGCATCCTGGTGGAAATCCCCAGCACCGAGCAGGCTTCGTCGGTACTCAAGGACATCCTGTTTACGGCGTATAAGCTCGATCAACAGGTGCGTTTCACCCCGGTGTCCGAAGCGGATTACCAGCATTGGGTGGAAGGCCAGGGCAAAAAACGCCACATCGTGACCCTGTTGACTCGCAAGGTAACGGCCGAGCAGTTGCAGCGCGTCAGCTCCATCACTGCGCAATATGGATTGAATATCGACCATATCGACCGTCTGTCGGGTCGTATGCCATTGGACACGCCCGCCGACAAAGGCAAGGGTTGCATCGAATTCTCCGTGCGCGGCGAACCGGCTGACGCGCAAGCGCTACGCGCCGATTTCCTGAGTGTGGCCCAGGAGCTGAATGTCGATATCGCCTTCCAGGAAGACTCGCTGTTCCGCCGCAACCGTCGCCTGGCGGTGTTCGACATGGACTCCACCCTGATCGAAGCCGAGGTTATCGACGAGCTGGCCAAGGCGGCCGGTGTGGGCGAGCAAGTCAGCGAGATTACCGAGCGGGCGATGGCCGGTGAGCTGGATTTCCGTGCCAGCTTCAAGGAGCGCCTGGCGCTGCTCAAGGGCCTGGACGTAAGCGTGCTGGATTCCATCGGCGCTTCGCTGCGCCTGACTGAAGGTGCCGAAACCCTGTTCGCCGAACTCAAGCGCCTGGGTTACAAGACCGCGATCCTTTCGGGCGGCTTCACCTACTTCGCCAAGCAGTTGCAGGCCAAGCTGGGTATCGACTACGTGTTCGCCAACGAGCTGGAAGTGGTAGATGGCAAGGTGACCGGCGTGGCGGTCGAGCCGATTGTCGATGCGCAGCGCAAGGCGGATCTGCTGAAGGAATTGGCCCACAAGGAAGGGTTGCGCCTGGAGCAGACCATTGCGGTCGGCGACGGCGCCAATGACTTGCCGATGCTGGCGATTGCCGGGTTGGGGGTGGCGTTCCGCGCCAAGCCGTTGGTCAAGCAATCGGCCAAACAGGCGATTTCGACGTTGGGGCTCGATGGTGTGCTGTATCTGTTGGGCTTGCGTGACCGCGACGGTCAGCTCTGAAAATGTGGGAGGGGGCAAGCCCCCTCCCACATTTGATCTTTGCAGTTTTCAGATCAGGCTTTAGGCAGTGCGATACCCTGGCCCATCTGCACCGGCGAACCAGCTACCAGTTCTTCAGCCCACTTCACCTGATCCGGCCCAAACAGCACGATGGCGGTCGAGCCCAGCTTGAAGCGACCCAGTTCAGCACCTTTTTCCAGATGAATCGGCGCGCGCGCAGCTTCGTCGTAACGGAAGGTTTTCAGCTCGCGCTTCGGCGGCGTCACCAAGCCTGCCCAAACGGTTTCAATCGACGCCACGATCATCGCACCCACCAATACCACAGCCATCGGGCCGCGTTCGGTGTCGAACAGGCAGACAACGCGCTCGTTACGGGCGAACAGCTCTGGCACGTTTTCAGCGGTGGTCTGGTTGACCGAGAAAATCCGCCCTGGCACATACACCATCTCGCGCAAGGTACCGGCCAGCGGCATATGTACGCGGTGGTAGTCCTTCGGCGACAGGTAAATAGTCGCGAAGTCGCCGCCCATGAACGGCGCAGCCAGTGCTGCGTCGCCACCGAGCAATTCAAGCACGCTGAAACTGTGACCCTTGGCCTGGAACACACGGCCATGTTCGATGGGGCCAAGCTGGCTGACCGCGCCATCGGCCGGGCTCAGTACCGCGCCTGGAGTTGGATCCAGCGGGCGGGCGCCGTCTTTCAGGGCGCGGGTAAAGAAGGCATTGAAGTGCTCGTAGGCGCTCAGGTCTTCAACCAGGGCCTGGGACATGTCCACCTGGTAGCGCTTGGCGAACCAGGCAGTGAAAGCGTTTTTGAACCAGCGCACGCGGCACTCGGCAATGCAGCCGGCCAAGCGCGAGAGCAAGTGGTGCGGCAGCAAGTATTGGCTGAGGATAAACAACTGCTTTTTCATAACTGTCCTTAAACCTTAAATCTCAACGGGGGTGTCGGGGTGGTTGCCCCATTCGCCCCAGGAACCGGCATAACCTTTGACTCGCGGATAACCGAGCGCCTTGGCCACCAGGTAGGTGAAGCCAGAACGGTGGTGAGTCTGGCAGTGGGTAATGATTTCTTTATCGCGGGTCAGCCCGAGGCCTTCGAGGATCTGCGGCATGTCACGGCGGATACGCAGGTTGCGGGCCTTGTCCATACCAGCGGTCCATTCGAAATTCACTGCGCCGGGGATGTGGCCACCCTTGGCTGCCAGCACTTTCTCACCGGAATATTCCAGCGGGCCGCGGGCGTCCCAGATGCCCAGGTCGGCAGCACCGAGACGGCTTTGCAGGTATTCGCGGGTGGCGGTTGGGCCGTCGTGCAGCGTGAGGCTGACCGGGCCGCCGGCGGGGGCGGGTACTTCGGTGGAGAGCGCAAGCTTTTCCTCCAGCCATGCCAGCAGGCCGCCGTCGAGGTAGTGATATTTCTGGTGGCCAATCACGTCGAGCATCCAGATAAAACGCCCGGCCCAGCCGCCACCTTCGTCGTCATAGACTACGTAGGTCGCGTCCGGGGTGTGGCCCAGTTCGCCGAACAGTTTTTCCAGGTCGGCTTTGTGGGGCAGCAAGCCGGGTGCCGGGGGCTGCCCCAGTTGGGTGCGCTTGGGATCAACGAAATGCGCGCCGGGGATATGCCCTTCGGCGTAGCGGGCGGCACTGGTGAGGTCCACCAGAATCAGGTGTTCGGCATCCAGGCGACCGATCAGGTCGCTGGATTCGATCACCAGCGGCAAGCCAGAGAAGTCAGGCATGTGAGGTCTCCTGGGCACAAATGTTGGCGATAAAGGAGGGCGATTGTAGCGCAAGCATCAGGCGCTGCGGTTGGTAAAGCTGTGCAGGGCCTTTTCGATGCATTGAGCGGTTTTGCCGAACGCCTGCACGGTGGTTTCCGAGAACGGCCCGCCGCCCTGGTCCGCGACGATCAGCATCACCACGCGGCCGTTGCAGCTCAGTGAGCGCAACAGCAGGTGCTCGCCGATAAACAAGCGACGCAGGATGGGGGGCAGCAGTGCGGAGAACTGCGCATGGTTGTCGGGGCCGAGCCGCACCTGTGCGGACTTTTCCAGCAGGCGTTGCAGCAATGTGCTGTTGACCACATCCAGGCTCAAGTGCGCGGCGTCCTTGGGCAGGCCGTCAGCTTGATGCACGCGCAAGGTGCTCAAGGCGCGGTCCGCCATGAACAGCAACACCCGCTGCATACCACTGGCAACCAAGGCTTCCTTGGCACAGGTAGTCATGTGCATGGCATTGGCGAAGCGGCTCGGTTCCACCAGCAACTCGGTGCAGTGCTTGCGCCATACGGCCAGGGCTTCTGCGGTGGGAGGAGGTGCCGGCAACAAGCCGCGATGGACCTTCTGCACATGCCAAGGCCAGATCAGCGACAGCGCCGGGTGCCAGAGGTCGGGCATCAAGGTGGTGCGGGCGCTTGTCACCGCTTGCTGGTGCACCTGCTGCTGCACGTCGCTCAACGGCACCTGCAGGTACAGCGCGGTGAGGTACTGCCAGCGCTCGGTATGCGGGCAGGTCCAGGACTCCTGGGCCGACATCGCCAGGCCATTGGCCAGCAGCACGGTGTTGGCCGGCTGGTTCAGCCAACGGCGCAGGTTGGGTTCGGCGTCGAGCAATTGCTGGTGGCGCAGGGCGTCGTCTTCGCGAGCAATGTGCAGCGCCTTGACCAGCAAGCGCTGCTCCGCCTGCAGCAGCTTGTAGCCCTGTGAGACCCAGATTGGCAGGTGCCAGGCGTCGGTCAGGCCCAGGCATAGGTCCACCAAGCGCACGCCGAACAACTCTTGCTCGACCTGGCGCGCTGACTGGCCTTTGTGGATTACCCGCAGCTCCCATTCCTCCAAGAGCTTGGGGAACGAGGCAGCCATCGGCCACAGTGGCGACAGAAACAGCAGGCTGCCCCAGTGGATGTCCTGCCACAACCGCGCCAGGCGACTGCCGAACAAACCGTTGGCTTGCTGGGACGCGTGCTGGCTGATCAACAGCAGCTGGCGCAACGCCACCGGGATCTCATGGGCTGGCACCGAAGGCAGGCGCGCCAGCAGTTCCTCGGCACGCTTGAGGCCAAGGCGGTTCAGCGCCACTTCGAGGTTTTCCGCTGGTTCCGCCAGGCTACCGTGGGCTTGATTGTTGGCTTCGCGCATCACGCTCAGCACCAGGGCCGGGCTGTTTTGCATCAGCTCGGCAATGTCTCGCAATGAACTGCGGCTATCGCGGATGGCTTTGCACACGCGCTCATGGCTGGCCTGTGGCACGGGCAGCAGCACGTCGTCCAGGCACTTGATCCAAGCGGCGAGGGTGGTGGGTCTGGTCGTTGGGGCTGTCGTTTCAATTGCCATGATTGGGGCGCGATCATCACTTGCGGTCTACACGCCCGGAACGGGCCGAATTGGCTTTTCGCCTTAACGGGCTATAGTCTGGCGCAGTTTTGCCGATAAGTAGAACAAGAGTTTTCCGCAGTACCCAATATGTCCATGAACCCGACGGCGCAAGTACCCATCTCCTATGGCTAAAATTATCGGCATCATTGTCGTCATCGCAAGTGTGCTCGGCGGGTACGTCTTGTCCCACGGTAAAATCGCCGCGTTGATCCAGCCTTTCGAAGTGCTGATTATTGGCGGTGCCGCGTTTGGCGCATTCTTGCAGGCCAACCCCGGCTACATGACCATGCACGTGATCAAGAAGTCGCTGGGCATGTTCAGTTCGCGCTTCTCCCACACCTTCTATCTGGAAGTGCTGGGGCTGATCTACGAGATCCTCAACAAGAGCCGCCGCGAAGGCATGATGGCGATCGAAGGCGATATCGAAGACGCCGCGGCCAGCCCGATTTTCGCCAAGTACCCGGCTGTGCTCAAAGACGAGCGCATGACCGCGTATATCTGTGATTACCTGCGCATCATGTCCTCGGGCAACATGGCTCCCCATGAGCTGGAAGGCCTGTTCGATATGGAGTTGTTCAGCCTTAAGGAAGAACTGGAGCATCCTTCGCACGCCGTGACCGGGATCGCCGACGGTATGCCAGGCTTTGGTATTGTCGCGGCAGTACTCGGTATCGTGGTGACCATGGCCTCCCTTGGCGAGGGCGATCAAGCTGCCATTGGCATGCACGTCGGTGCGGCGTTGGTGGGTACCTTCTTCGGTATTCTCGCCGCCTACGGTTTCTTCGGCCCTCTCGCCACCTCCCTGGCCCACGATGCCAAGGAAGAGGTCAACCTCTACGAAGCGATCAAGGCGTGCCTGGTGGCGTCCGCGTCGGGCATGCCGCCGTCGCTGGCCGTGGAGTTCGGACGCAAGGTGCTGTACCCGAAACATCGCCCAAGTTTCTCCGAGCTGGAACAAGCGGTTCGCGGTCGCTAAGCCATGGAAAACAACCAGCCGATCATCATCAAGCGCGTCAAGCGCTTCGCTGCGGGGCACCATGGTGGTGCCTGGAAAATCGCCTTCGCCGACTTTGCCACGGCGATGATGGCGTTCTTCCTGGTGCTGTGGCTGATGTCCACCGCCACGCCGGAACAGAAGATCGCCATCGCCGGTTACTTCAAAGACCCGATTGGCTTTTCGGAAAGTGGCACGCCGTTTGTCATCGACCTGGGCGGCTCACCGCAGTTGGCGCCTGAGCGCACCATCAACCCGGAAGTGCAGACCGAATCGCCCCAGGAAAAAATCCCGATCGAGCGCGATACGGTTGAAACCATGGCTGAGCAGGTCGAGCAGGAACGCCTGGAACTGTTGCTGCAGGAGTTGCAGACCAAGGTTGAGGAAAACCCGCAACTGCTGAAATTCAAGGATCAGATTTCTTTCGAAATCACCCCGGAGGGGCTGCGCATCCAGATCACGGACGCTGCCAACCGGCCGATGTTCGACTCCGGCAGTGCGCGCTTGAAGCCATACTTTGAAGACATTCTTTTGGCCATGGCCGACACCATCAAGGCGGTGCCGAACAAGATCAGCGTCAGTGGCCACACCGATGCCAAGCCCTACGCTGGGCAGGGTGATTTCGGCAACTGGGAACTCTCGGCCAACCGCGCCAACGCCGCCCGCCGTGCGTTGGTGGCCGGTAGCTATCCGGACCCGCAAGTGGCGCGTGTGGTGGGCTTTGCCTCCTCGCAACTGTTTGATCCCAAAGACCCGTTCAACCCGATCAACCGCCGTATCGATATCGTGGTGCTGACCAAAAAAGCCCAGCGTGCGATTGAAGGTGACCAGCCGCCGCCACCGGTACCGACCCAGGGTGACGGTGCGCCCGGCGAAGTGCCAGCCGACCCGAACGCGCTACCGCCTGAGCAGGAACCACTGCCGGCCCATGAGTTGCGGCAGAAGCTGAACCTGTTTGATGACGGTGGGGTGAAGGATCCTACGGTGCCTGTGCCGGGGTCGTAAGCTCCAGATACAACAAGGCCGCGATGATCGCGGCCTTGTTGTATCTAGCTGGGCAGCTCAGTAACTGCTCTCAGGCAAACTCGCAATAATCGACCGATAGCTGTTCATCCGCTGCTGCTGCACTCGGCCATCTTCCAGGGCCTTGAGCAATGCACAGCCCGGCTCGCGGTCGTGTTTGCAGTCGCGGAAGCGGCAGGTGCCGATCAGGTCGTTGAATTCGATGAAGCCCGCTTCCACGTCGCTGCGGCTGACGTGGCCGAGGCCGAATTCACGAATACCCGGGGAGTCGATCAACTCACCGCCACCGGGGAAGTGGAACAACCGCGCGGTGGTGGTGGTGTGGGTACCCTGGCCGGACAACTCCGACAACGGGCCGACACGGGTCTCGACTTCCGGCAACAGGCTGTTGACCAGCGACGACTTGCCTACGCCAGACTGGCCGACGAACACGCTGATACGCCCGTCCAACTGCTGTTGCAGCTGTTCCATGCCGTTGCCGTGATGGGCCGAGACTTCCAGCACCGGGTAGCCCAAGGTGCGATAGACCGCCAGCAACGCATTGAGCGCCGGGGCGTTCTGCTCGTCGATCAGGTCGAATTTGTTCAGCAGCAACAGCGGGCGAATGCCGGCATGCTCGGCCGCGACCAGGTAGCGGTCGATCAGGTTGGCATGGGGCTCTGGCAGTGGTGCGAACACGATCACGATCATGTCGACGTTGGCGGCCACCGGCTTGAGCTGGCCGCGGCTGTCGGGGCGGCGCAGCTCGGTGCTGCGCGGCAACTGGGCAACGATCACGCCGATGCCCTGGTTGCCGGCACGCCAGACCACTTTGTCGCCAGTGACCAGTGCAGGCAGGTTGGCGCGCAGGTGGCACCGGGAGACCGAACCTGCGAGTTCGCCTTCCAGCGCCTCGACTTCGACCTGCACACCAAAGTGTGCGATCACCAGGCCGGTTTGTTCAGGGCCCAGGTCGCCGCCCTCGAGCGCTTCCACGGCGGAGGATTCACGTTTGGCGGCGCGTGCGGCGCGCTCACCTTGAATCTTTTCGATGCGCCAGTTTTGGCGACGATTGAGCTGGCGTTTGGCCATTGGTGTTCCGTGTCGATAATGCAAAGGTTAGGTAAAACGGTCGCGAGTCTAGCACGCCCCCGCCTGCTAAACTGCCCAGCTACGCCAAGGTGCCAAGAGAATCAAGCCATGCAAAACCCACAGAACCTGATTTGGATCGATCTGGAAATGACCGGTCTGAACCCTGACACCGACGTCATCATCGAGATGGCGACCATTGTCACCGACAGCAACCTCAACACCTTGGCCGAAGGTCCGGTGATCGCCATCCACCACAGCGACGCCGTGCTTGCCACCATGGACGAGTGGAACACCCGCACCCACGGCAACTCCGGCCTGACCCAGCGCGTGCGCGACAGCCGCATCAGCATGGCCGAAGCCGAAGCCGAAACCATCGCCTTCCTGGAAAAGTGGGTGCCCAAGGGCAAGTCGCCGATCTGCGGCAACAGCATCTGCCAAGACCGACGCTTCCTTTATACGCATATGAAGGCGCTGGAGAGCTACTTCCACTATCGCAACCTGGATGTGTCGACGCTCAAGGAGTTGGCTGCGCGCTGGGCGCCGGAGGTCAAGGACAGCTTCCATAAAGGCAGCACGCACCTTGCGCTGGATGATATTCGCGAGTCGATTGCCGAGTTGCAGCATTACCGCAAGCATTTCATCAAGGCTTGAATATGTGGCGCCTGGCCCGGCGCCTTCGCGAGCAAGCCCGCTCCCACATTTGACCGAGTCGCCATGACGAACGCGGCACACATGTGGGAGCGGGCTTGCTCGCGAAGGGGGCGACGCGGTCTTTCGCCAAGCGCCCCCTTTTGGTGCCATCAGCAAATGATTAGACTGCCGGCCTCTCTGCAAGGATCGCCATCATGCTGCTGATGCTCTACCTCGTCGCCATCACCGCCGAAGCCATGACCGGCGCCTTGTCCGCCGGCCGGCGCGGCATGGACTGGTTTGGCGTGGTGCTGATCGCCTGCGTGACGGCCTTGGGCGGTGGCTCGGTGCGCGATGTGCTGCTCGGTCACTACCCGCTGACGTGGGTCAAGCACCCGGAATACCTGGTGCTGACCTCCATCGCTGCACTGGTGACGATTTTCATCGCACCGCTGATGCGGCGCCTGCGCTCGCTGTTTTTGGCTCTGGACGCTTTGGGGTTGGTGGCGTTCACCTTGATCGGCTGCATGACCGCCCTGGAAATGGGCCACGGCATGTTGGTGGCGTCGGTCAGCGGGGTTATCACGGGTGTCTTCGGCGGCATCCTGCGGGATATCTTCTGCAACGACATCCCGCTGATCTTCCGCCGTGAGCTGTACGCCAGCGTGTCGTTCCTGGCCGCCTGGTTCTACCTGTTGTGCCTGTATCTGGAGCTGCCCAGCGAGCAGGCGATTCTGCTGACGCTGTTCAGCGGCTTCCTACTGCGCCTGTTGGCTATCCGTTTCCACTGGGAAATGCCCAAGTTCGTCTACAACGACGACGTTCATTAGCGTGTAGCGTGCTGGTTCAGCGCCCATTCCACATGCTCGCGCACCAACTCCGACGGGTAGTCCCGCCGCGCCTTCAAGGCTTCCAGCACCGGAATGCTCGACGGCGCATTGCCCAGGCCCACTGCCAGGTTTCGCAACCAACGCTCGTAACCGGCACGGCGCAAGGGTGAGCCCTCGGTGCTGCTGAGGAATTTATCCTCGTCCCACATAAACAACTCGGCCAGTTCTGCGTTATCCAGGTTATGCCGTGGCTTGAAATCGCTTTCGGCGGTGGACCGGGCGAAACGATTCCACGGGCAAACGATCTGACAGTCATCGCAGCCAAATACACGGTTGCCGATCAACGGGCGCAGGTCTTCGGGGATCGCGCTCTTGAGCTCGATGGTAAGGTAGGAAATGCAGCGCCGGGCATCCAGCACGTAAGGGCCGACGAAGGCGTTGGTGGGGCAGATGTCCAGGCACGCGGTGCAGCGGCCACAGTGCTCGGTTGTGTGGGGTGGATCCACCGGTAACGGCAAATCCACAAACAGTTCGCTCAAAAAGAAATAACTGCCGGCCTTGCGGTTGAGTACCAGGGTGTTTTTACCGATCCAACCGAGGCCGGCTTGTTCGGCGATAGCTTTTTCCAGTACGGGAGCGCTGTCGACAAAGGCGCGAAAGCCAAACGGGCCGATCTGCGCTTGAATGCGGTCGGCCAGTTGCTGCACGCGCTTGCGGATCAGCTTGTGGTAGTCGCGGCCCAGGGCATAACGCGAGATATAAGCTTTTTCCGGCTTAGCCAGCAGTTGTGCCATTTGGGTGTCGCCGGGCAGGTAGTCCATGCGCAGCGACACCACGCGCAAAGTGCCGGGCACCAGCTCGTCGGGGTGGGAGCGTTTGCTGCCGTGGGCGCCCATGTACTCCATCTCGCCGTGGTAGCCCGCGTCGAGCCAGCGCTGCAGGTGCTGTTCATGCTCAGCCAGGTCGAGGCCGCTGATGCCGACTTGTTGAAAGCCCAGCTCGCGGCCCCAGTCTTTGATCGATTGGGCGAGGGCGGGCAGATCGGAGGTAATAGCAGGCATGAGACACGGGAAACCACAGGTTAGATGCGTATAATTCTGCCAGACATCGGAGCTTGAAGACGCATGCCTCAGACAAAACACGAAATAACCGACGTTCAGCTATTGTTGCCCGGCCATTTGCCGCAGCTGGCTGCACGTTCCCCGGACGCCCATAAGGGCCTGTTCGGGCACTTATTGGTCATCGGTGGCGACCGCGGCGTTGGCGGTGCTGCGTTGCTCA
The DNA here is from genome assembly GCF_016405635.1 of Pseudomonas sp. MF6755. Classification (NCBI taxonomy): domain Bacteria; kingdom Pseudomonadati; phylum Pseudomonadota; class Gammaproteobacteria; order Pseudomonadales; family Pseudomonadaceae; genus Pseudomonas; species Pseudomonas sp. MF6755. Next base: position 142,430 of record NZ_JAEKDA010000004.1, on the reverse strand, counting down.
GTGCCGAGAGCGCCCTGCGCAGCGGCGCCGGCATGGTGTCCCTGGCGACTCGGCCCGAGCATGTGCCGGCTGCGCTGGCCCGGCTTCCGGAAGTGATGACGGTGGGCGTCAGCTCGGCCAACCAGTTGATGGGCTTGCTGGAAAAAATCTCGGTCATCGTGATTGGCCCGGGTTTAGGCGCTGCGGCGTGGGGGAAGAGTCTGCTGTCCGTGGCAGCCAACGCTCGGCAGGCGCAAGTCTGGGACGCCGACGCCTTGAATCGGCTGGCCACCGGCAGTGTCAGCCTTCCGGCCGACAGCGTGATCACTCCGCATCCGGGCGAAGCGGCGCGCTTGTTGGGTATTTCGACAGCCGAGGTTCAGGCGGACCGCCTTAAGGTGGCGCGCGCGTTGAGCCAGACATTCAATGCAGTGGCTATCCTCAAGGGGGCTGGCAGTTTGATTGCCAGCCCGGACGGACGGGTTGCCCGTTGTGATCAGGGTCATCCGGCCATGGCCACCGCAGGGCTCGGTGACGTCCTGGCTGGCCTGGTCGGTGCATTGTTGGCCCAGGGCATGCCTGCCTATGACGCAAGTTGCCTGGCCGTGTGGTTGCACGCTACCGCGGGAGATCGCCAAGGCAGCTTTGGCCGTGGCCTGGCTGCCAGCGACCTGATCCCTGCCATTCGTCAATTGTTGGAGGAGCAGTCGCCGTGCCTGAAGTAAGCCTTTTCCTGGCGGATGAAGATGCCATGGTCGCGTTTGGTCGTCTTATTGCCCAGGCCACGGCCGGCATGGGGCTGATCTTCCTCGAAGGTGACCTGGGCGCTGGCAAGACCACATTATCCCGAGGGATTATTCGCGGTCTGGGCCATACGGGCGCGGTCAAAAGCCCGACGTTCACGTTGGTCGAACCCTACGAGATCGGTGGCGTGCGCGCCTTCCACTTCGACCTCTATCGCCTGGTGGATCCCGAGGAACTGGAGTACATGGGCATCCGTGATTACTTCGACGAAGATGCGCTGTGCCTGATCGAATGGCCAGATAAAGGCACAGGCTTTTTGCCAAAGCCGGACCTGACCATTACCATTACGCCGCATGAGCATGGACGTCAGCTGAAGTTGTTGCCCCAGAGCGCGCGCGCTGAAGTGTGGTGCGCCGCTCTGGCATTGGAATTCAAATAAAATTGGTGGGGTTAGGTATGCGCTTTCGCGCGTTGGTTGCTGTCGTGGGGGTGTTGCTTGCGGCAATGACTGTCAATGCTCTGGCTGCTTCACAGGTAAAAAGTGTTCGCCTGTGGCGAGCGCCGGATAACACGCGACTGGTGTTCGACCTGTCTGGCCCGGTCCAGCACAGCGTCTTTACCCTGACGGCGCCTGATCGCCTGGTGATCGACATCAACGGTGCGAGCCTGGCCGCGCCGCTGAAGGTCTCTACCGCCAACACGCCCATCACCGCCATGCGCTCGGCCCAGCGTACGCCGACCGACCTGCGCGTGGTCATCGACCTGAAAAAGGCCGTGACGCCAAAGAGTTTCTCGCTGGCGCCCAACGCCCAATACGGCAACCGGCTGGTGGTCGACCTGTTCGACAACCCCGCCGACGCGGCACCGCCGCCTGCGCCGACACCAAGCGTGGCGACCGTGCCTGCGGTGCCGGTCAACCCGTCGCAACCCCAGGTCAAGCTGCCACCGCCGCCGCCCGCACCGGCAGGCAAGCGCGACATTATCGTGGTGATCGACGCCGGCCACGGTGGCGAAGACCCGGGTGCATCCGGCTCCCGCGGCCAGCATGAGAAAGACGTGGTACTGGCGATCGCCCGCGAGCTGCAGCGCCAGATCAACGGCATGAAAGGCTACCGCGCCGAGCTGACCCGCACCGGTGACTACTTCATCCCGTTGCGTGGCCGTACCGAAATTGCCCGTAAGAAGGGCGCGGACCTGTTCGTGTCCATTCACGCCGACGCCGCGCCTTCGACCGCTGCATTTGGTGCTTCGGTGTTTGCCCTGTCGGATCGCGGCGCAACCTCCGAGACCGCCCGTTGGCTGGCGGACAGTGAAAACCGTTCCGACTTGATCGGCGGGGCCGGCAACGTGTCCCTCGATGACAAGGACAAAATGCTCGCTGGCGTGCTGCTCGACCTGTCGATGACCGCCTCGCTGACCTCCAGCCTGAACGTCGGCCAGAAAGTCCTGAGCAACATCGGTCGCGTCACCTCACTGCACAAACAGCGCGTGGAACAGGCTGGATTCATGGTGTTGAAGTCGCCGGATATCCCGTCGATCCTGGTGGAAACCGGGTTTATCTCCAACGCCAATGAAGCCTCGAAACTGGCCAGTTCCAGCCACCAGCAGGCGCTGGCACGCTCCATCAGCGCCGGCGTGCGCCAGTTCTTCCAGCAGAACCCGCCGCCGGGTACGTATATCGCCTGGCTGCGCGACTCAGGCAAGATCGCCCAGGGCCCCCGTGACCATCGCGTGCAGCCCGGCGACACCGTGGCGATGCTGGCCGTGCGTTTCCAGGTGTCGGCCGCTACCCTGCGCAGCGCCAATAATCTGAAGACTGATGAATTGAAAGTCGGCCAGGTATTGACCATTCCTGGCACTGAATTGGCGGCGCAGTAATGAGCGAATCCATCTTGAACAGCGGCTCGCGCATCGAACTGCTCAGCCCGCGTCTTGCCAACCAGATCGCCGCGGGTGAGGTGGTTGAGCGCCCGGCGTCGGTGATCAAGGAACTGCTGGAAAACAGCATCGACTCGGGTGCCAAGCGTATCGATGTCGACGTGGAGCAGGGCGGCGTCAAGCTGCTGCGAGTGCGTGACGACGGCAGCGGCATCTCCGCCGATGACCTGCCGCTGGCCCTGGCCCGTCACGCCACCAGCAAGATCCGTGACCTGGAAGACCTTGAGCGGGTCATGAGCCTGGGCTTTCGCGGTGAGGCTCTTGCCTCCATCAGCTCCGTGGCCCGCCTGACCCTGACTTCCCGCACGCGCAGCGCCGAGCAGGCCTGGCAAGTGGAAACCGAAGGCCGCGACATGGCGCCTCGGGTCCAGCCGGCTGCGCATCCGGTGGGTACCTCGGTGGAAGTGCGCGACCTGTTCTTCAACACCCCGGCGCGGCGCAAATTCCTCAAGGCCGAGAAAACCGAATTCGACCACCTGCAAGAAGTCATCAAGCGCCTGGCCCTGGCGCGTTTCGATGTGGCATTTCACCTGCGCCACAACGGCAAGACCATCCTCAGCCTGCACGAAGCCAACGACGACGCCGCGCGCGCTCGGCGGGTGGCGGCGGTGTGCGGCAGCGGGTTCCTGGAGCAGGCGCTGCCGATCGAGATCGAACGCAATGGCCTGAGGCTGTGGGGCTGGGTCGGGTTGCCGACGTTTTCCCGTAGCCAGGCCGACTTGCAGTACTTCTTTGTGAATGGCCGGGCGGTACGCGACAAGCTGGTGGCGCACGCGGTGCGCCAGGCTTATCGCGATGTGCTGTTCAACGGGCGGCACCCGACGTTTGTGTTGTTCTTTGAGGTCGATCCATCGGTGGTCGACGTCAACGTGCACCCGACCAAGCACGAAGTGCGTTTCCGTGACGGGCGCATGGTGCATGACTTCCTGTATGGCACGCTGCACCGCGCCCTGGGGGATGTGCGTCCGGATGATCAGCTGTCAGCGCCGATTGTCACGGCGGTAGTACGGCCAAGCGGGCCGGAAGCCGGTGAGTTCGGCCCGCAAGGTGAAATGAGCCTGGCGGCCAACCTGCTGCAATCGCCGCAGCCGCAACCGACCTATACGGCGCCGAACTCGGGTGCCGGCGCGGGTTATCAGTATCAATACACGCCGCGTCCGCAATCGACCGTACCGGTGGCTGAGGCCCAGGCGGCTTACCGTGAGTTTTTCGCGCCGCTGCCGGGTGCCGAGCCGGGCGCTGCTCCCTCGTTGCCGGAAGGCGGCGGTGATATTCCGCCACTGGGCTATGCCCTGGCGCAGCTCAAGGGTATCTATATTCTGGCGGAAAACGCCCATGGCCTGGTGCTGGTGGACATGCATGCCGCCCACGAGCGGATCATGTACGAACGCCTGAAGATCGCCATGGCCAGTGAAGGCCTCAGCGGCCAGCCACTGCTGGTGCCCGAATCCCTGGCGGTGAGCCAGCGCGAGGCCGATTGCGCCGAAGAGCACCACAGCGTGTTCCAGAAACTGGGCTTTGAGCTACAACGCCTTGGCCCGGAAACCCTGGCAATCCGTCAGATTCCCGCGCTGCTCAAGCAGGCCGAAGCCAACCGCTTGGTGGCCGACGTGTTGGCAGACCTGATGGAATACGGCACCAGTGACCGCATCCAGGCACATATCAACGAACTGCTCGGCACCATGGCCTGCCACGGCGCCATCCGCGCCAATCGTCGCCTGGCCCTGCCGGAAATGAACGGCCTGCTGCGCGACATGGAAAACACCGAGCGCAGCGGCCAATGCAACCATGGCCGACCGACCTGGACCCAAATGGGCCTGGACGATCTGGACAAACTCTTCCTGCGCGGCCGTTGATGAGTGCCTTGCCCCCCGCGATCTTCCTGATGGGCCCCACGGCCTCCGGCAAGACCGACCTGGCCATCGAGCTGACCAAGGTGCTGCCCTGCGAGCTGATCAGTGTCGACTCTGCCCTGGTTTACCGGGACATGGACATTGGTACGGCCAAACCGTCTAAAGAGCTGTTGGCGCAGTATCCCCACACGTTGATCGACATCATCGACCCGGCCGAGAGCTATTCGGCGGCGGATTTTCGTAGCGACGCCCTGGCGGCCATGGCCGAGATCACCGCGCGGGGCAATATTCCGCTGCTGGTGGGCGGCACGATGCTCTACTACAAGGCTTTGCAGGAAGGTCTGGCCGATATGCCGCCCGCCGACGCCCACGTGCGTGCCGAACTCGAAGAAGAAGCTGCACGCCTTGGCTGGCAAGCCTTGCACGACCAGTTGGCGGCCGTGGACCCGGTGTCCGCGGCACGCATTCACCCCAATGATCCCCAGCGTCTCACCCGTGCCTTGGAAGTCTGGCGTGTAAGCGGCCAGACCATGACTGAACACAGGCTGAAACAAAGTGCGCAAAGTGCTGATGCAGGCGCATCTGGGCAGTCACAATTGCCCTATACTGTGGCGAATCTGGCCATCGCTCCGGCAAATCGCCAGGTGCTGCATGAACGAATTGCACAAAGATTCACAATTATGTTGGAACAGGGGTTTGTGGAGGAGGTCGTAGCACTGCGTTCAAGAGGTGACCTGCATGCCGGGCTGCCTTCGATACGTGCTGTAGGCTACCGCCAAGTCTGGGATCATCTGGATGGCAAGCTGACGTCAGCCGAAATGCAGGAGCGCGGCATCATTGCCACGCGCCAATTGGCGAAGCGCCAGTTCACCTGGCTGCGCAGCTGGAGCGATTTGCACTGGTTGGACAGCCTGGACAGCGACAATCTGTCACGCGCCTTGAAATACTTGGGAACGGTCTCCATATTGAGCTGAGTCCTTGCAATTGCCGTCTATCCTTGGGGGTGTGACGGCCATAAGCTATCTATTTTCCGATTTTTATTATTGATCCTTAAAGGAGTGCGGCACATGTCAAAAGGGCATTCGCTACAAGACCCTTACTTGAATACTTTACGTAAAGAGAAAGTTGGGGTTTCCATCTACCTGGTCAACGGTATCAAGCTGCAAGGCACGATCGAGTCATTCGACCAGTTCGTTATCCTGCTGAAAAACACCGTCAGCCAGATGGTTTACAAGCACGCTATCTCGACAGTCGTTCCAGTTCGTCCAATCCGTCTGCCTAGTGCAGCAGGTGATGAACCGGGTGACGCTGAGCCAGGTAACGCTTGATAGGAGTCTCCTTTGTTCTTTGAGCGCCACGGTGGTGGTGAGCGAGTAATCCTCGTTCACTTGGATGGACAGGACCCTGAGGCGCGCGAAGATCCGCAGGAGTTTCAGGAGTTGGCAAATTCGGCCGGCGCCGAGACCGTTGCGTTTTTTAACGTGCCGCGTCATCGGCCAACCGCCAAATACCTGATTGGCAGTGGCAAGGTCGAGGAGTTGCGCGACCTGGTTCATGCCGAAGAAGCCGATCTGGTGATCTTCAATCACATTCTCACGCCCAGTCAGGAACGTAACCTCGAACGTGTTTTCGAGTGTCGCGTAATCGACCGTACCGGCCTGATCCTCGATATCTTTGCCCAACGCGCCCGTACCCATGAAGGCAAGCTCCAGGTCGAACTGGCCCAGCTTGACCACATGAGCACCCGGCTGGTTCGCGGCTGGACTCACCTTGAGCGCCAGGGTGGCGGTATCGGCATGCGCGGCCCGGGTGAAACCCAGTTGGAAACCGACCGGCGTTTGCTGCGGGTTCGCCTGCGCCAGATCAAGGGTCGCCTGGAGAAAGTACGCAGCCAGCGCGAGCAGTCGCGCCGTGGTCGTTCCCGTGCGGATATCCCTACCGTTTCCCTGGTGGGCTATACCAACGCCGGCAAATCCACGCTGTTCAATAACGTGACGAAATCGGACGTGTACGCGGCCGACCAACTGTTTGCCACCCTCGACCCGACTTTGCGCCGTCTGGATATTGACGACCTGGGGCCGATTGTCCTGGCCGATACGGTGGGTTTCATTCGTCACTTACCCCACAAGCTGGTCGAGGCATTTCGGTCTACGCTCGAAGAGTCGAGCAATTCCGACCTGCTCTTGCACGTGATCGATGCGGCCGAACCGGATCGCATGTTGCAGATTGAGCAGGTCATGGTGGTGCTGGGCGAGATTGGCGCCCAGGACTTGCCGATCCTCGAGGTCTATAACAAACTCGATTTGCTTGAAGGCGTTGAGCCACAAATCCAGCGCGACGAAAACGGCAAGCCCCAGCGGGTCTGGTTGTCGGCGCGTGATGGCAGTGGTTTGGAGCTGCTTGAACAGGCCATTGCCGAATTGCTCGGCAGCGATTTGTTCGTCGGCACCCTGCGCTTGCCGCAGCGGTTTGCTCGGCTGCGTGCACAGTTTTTCGAGTTGGGCGCGGTACAGAAAGAAGAACACGACGAAGAAGGTGTCAGCTTGCTGGCCGTTCGATTGCCGCGCTCGGAACTCAATCGGCTGGTCAGTCGAGAGGGTGTTGTACCGGCAGAGTTCATCGAACAACACACTTTGCAATAAAAGCCTCCTAAAGCGGTTGTGCCGCAGTAGCAGGCATTCTGTAGCATTAGTCGGCGCGCCGTGGGTGCGTCTTTGCTTTATCAGATGGAGAGCGCTATGGCTTGGAATGAGCCGGGTGGCAACTCGAATAATCAGGATCCTTGGGGTGGTAAGCGCCGCAATAACGGCGACCGCAAGGGGCCACCGGATCTCGACGAGGCCTTCCGAAAGCTGCAGGAAAGCCTGAATGGGTTGTTCGGTGGTGGGAAAAAACGCGGTGGTGACGAAGGCGGTCGCACAAGCAAGGGCGGCGGCTACGGCTTGCTGGGCCTGGGTCTTGTCGTGCTGGCAGCCGTCTGGCTGTACAGCGCCGTATACGTAGTGGACGAGCAGGAGCAAGCCGTGGTGCTGCGCTTCGGCAAGTACTACGAAACGGTCGGCCCTGGCCTGAACATCTACTTCCCGCCGATCGACAAGAAGTACATGGAGAACGTCACGCGTGAGCGTGCGTACACCAAGCAGGGCCAGATGCTGACCGAAGACGAGAACATCGTCGAAGTGCCGCTGACCGTGCAGTACAAGATCAGCAACCTGCAGGACTTCGTGCTGAACGTTGATCAGCCGGAAATCAGCCTGCAGCACGCAACCGAAAGTGCCCTGCGCCACGTGGTGGGTTCCACCGCCATGGACCAGGTGCTCACCGAAGGTCGTGAATTGATGGCCAGCGAAATCAAGGAGCGTCTGCAACGCTTCCTCGATACCTATCGCACCGGTATCACCGTTACCCAGGTGAACGTACAGAGCGCAGCGGCACCGCGTGAAGTGCAGGAAGCCTTTGACGACGTGATTCGCGCCCGTGAAGACGAGCAGCGTTCGCGTAACCAGGCTGAAACCTATGCCAACGGCGTCGTGCCGGAAGCCCGTGGTCAGGCCCAGCGCATCCTTGAAGATGCCAACGGTTACCGCGACGAAGTGGTCTCCCGCGCCAAGGGTGAGGCGGATCGCTTTACCAAGCTGGTTGCCGAGTACCGCAAGGCACCTGAAGTCACGCGTGAGCGTCTGTACCTGGACACCATGCAGGAAGTCTTCAGCAACACCAGCAAGGTTCTCGTGACCGGCAGCAAAGGTGGGCAGAACAACCTGCTGTACCTGCCGCTGGACAAGATGATCGAAGGTGGTCGTAGCGGCACCAGCGCACCGTCCACCGGTTCGAATGCCGCTGCCAATGAAGCGAGCGCCCGTGCGGCCGCTGACTTGCTGCAACAGCAAACACGTACCAGGGAGAGTCGTTGATGAGCAATAAATCGCTGACCGCCCTGATTGTGGGCGTCGTCGTGGTCATCGCTGCCTGGAACTGCTTCTACATCGTGGCTCAGACCGAGCGTGCGGTGCTGCTGCAATTCGGTCGCGTGGTCCAGGCGGATGTCCAGCCGGGCCTGCATGTGAAAGTCCCCTACGTCAACCAGGTGCGCAAGTTCGACGCCCGCCTGATGACCCTGGATGCACCGACACAGCGTTTCCTGACCCTGGAAAAGAAAGCCGTGATGGTTGACGCCTACGCCAAGTGGCGCGTCAAGGATGCCGAGCGCTTCTACACTGCTACTTCCGGCCTCAAGCAGATTGCCGACGAGCGTTTGTCGCGTCGTCTGGAATCGGGCCTGCGTGACCAGTTTGGTAAGCGCACCCTGCACGAGGTGGTATCGGGTGAGCGTGATGCGCTGATGGCTGACATCACGCGTTCGCTGAACACAATGGCGGAAAAAGAGCTGGGTATCGAAGTCGTCGATGTCCGGGTCAAGGCCATTGACCTGCCCAAGGAAGTGAACCGCAGCGTGTTCGAACGTATGAGCACCGAGCGTGAGCGTGAGGCCCGTGAGCACCGCGCCAAGGGTAACGAGTTGGCCGAAGGTATCCGTGCGGATGCCGACCGTCAGCGCCGTGTCCTGCTGGCAGAAGCCTATCGCGAGTCTGAGGAGGCCCGTGGTGATGGTGATGCTCAAGCGGCGTCGATCTACGCCAAGGCCTACGGCCAGGACCAGGAGTTCTACGCGTTCTACCGTAGCCTGCGCGCCTACCGTGAAAGCTTCGCGAACAAAACCGACGTCATGGTGCTGGACCCAAGCAGCGACTTCTTCCGCTACCTGGAAAAGTCCAAGTAACCAGCCTGTGATTCTGTAGGGCGCACTCCGTCGGGCGGCTAAAATGCCTGGCGGGGTGATCCTTTCAGAAAACGGGTGTATGATGCGGCAGCCGGGAAATTCCCGGCTTTTTTGCGTCTGCATGTTTGATTCGGCAGGCGTGACAGGTTTTTCGAGGAAAGTGCCCGACGAGGCCGTTTGCAGGCCGTTCGTCACGTCGCTCTTGCGCGTGGTTTATGCAATGGGCGGGTATTTTCTGCTTCACTCAAGGCTCGGCCGAGGGCTGGCCGCCCGGATCATAGGGGAATGGCGTAATGGCAACGGTAGACCGCTGGCTGCTGCCAGATGGCATCGAAGAAGTACTGCCACCAGAAGCTGCGCGCATTGAAGTAGCGCGTCGCCAGGTGTTGGATCTGTTCCAGAGCTGGGGTTACGAGTTTGTCGTGACTCCCCATATCGAGTACCTGGAATCCCTGCTGACCGGCGCGGGCCAGGACCTGGATCTGCGCACCTTCAAGGTCATCGACCCGCAATCGGGCCGGCAAATGGGGTTCCGTGCCGACATCACGCCGCAAGTGGCGCGCATCGATGCGCACACCCTGCGCCGCGAAGGCCCAAGCCGCCTGTGCTATGCCGGCAGCGTGCTGCATGCCCAGCCACGCGCCTTGTCGTCCTCCCGTAGCCCGATCCAGTTGGGCGCCGAGTTGTACGGCGATGCCAGCCCGAGCAGCGATGTTGAAGTGATCAGCCTGATGCTGGCCATGCTGCAACTGGCTGATGTGCCGGATGTCCACATGGACCTGGGCCATGTCGGTATCTACCGTGGCCTGGCCCGTGCGGCCGGGTTGTCCGGTGAAGTGGAGCAACAATTGTTCGATGCCCTGCAACGCAAGGCCATCGACGAAGTGATCGCCCTCACCGAGGGTGTACCTGCAGAGCTGGCCGGCATGCTGCGTGCGCTGGTTGACCTGTGCGGTGGCCGCGAAGTGCTGGTGGCTGCGCGTGAGCGTCTGGCCAAGGCGCCGGCGCCGGTATTGGCGGCACTCGATGACGTGCTGGCGATTGCCGAGCGCTTGTCGGCGCGTTTCCCGCAGCTGCCGCTGTATTTTGATCTGGGTGAGTTGCGCGGCTACCACTACCACACAGGTGTGGTGTTCGCGGTATTTGTCCCGGGTGTTGGCCAAGCCATCGCCCAAGGTGGTCGTTACGACGATATCGGTGCCGACTTCGGTCGTGCGCGTCCGGCCACTGGTTTTTCCACCGATTTGAAAACCCTGGTGACCCTGGGGCGTGCTGAGGTCGAGCTGCCGTCTGGTGGCATCTGGATGCCCGACAGTACGGACGCAGCGCTCTGGCAGCAGGTTTGCCAGTTACGCAGTGAGGGTCAGCGTGTGGTCCAGGCTTTGCCTGGGCAGCCATTGGCCGCCGCCCGTGAAGCGGACTGCGACCGGCAATTGATTCAGCAGAACGGGCTTTGGCAAGTATCGCCACTGGCTTCTTGAGTTTTCCTGCCGGCCATCGCCGGCACCAAGTTTGCGCGAATGAGGACAAGTGTTATGGGTAAGAATGTCGTAGTCCTGGGCACCCAATGGGGTGATGAGGGCAAAGGCAAGATCGTTGATCTGCTGACCGAACATGCTGCCGCCGTAGTGCGCTACCAAGGTGGCCACAACGCTGGCCACACCCTGGTCATCGATGGCGAAAAAACCGTCTTGCACCTGATCCCGTCGGGCGTGTTGCGCGAAGGTGTGCAGTGCCTGATCGGCAACGGCGTGGTGGTTGCACCTGACGCCCTGCTGCGCGAGATCACCAAGCTGGAAGAGAAAGGCGTACCGGTGCGCGAGCGCTTGCGTATCAGCCCATCCTGCCCGCTGATCCTGTCCTTCCACGTTGCGCTGGACCAGGCCCGTGAAAAGGCCCGTGGCGAGCTGAAGATCGGTACGACCGGTCGCGGCATCGGCCCAGCCTACGAAGACAAGGTTGCACGTCGTGGCCTGCGTGTGGGCGACCTGCTCAACATGCCGCGCTTTGAAGACAAGCTGCGTGAACTGGTGGATTACCACAACTTCATGCTGGTGGGTTACTACAAAGAGCCAGCCATCGAGTTCGAAAAGACTCTGGCCGAGTGCAAGGAATACGCTGAGCTGCTCAAGCCGCTGATGCTGGACGTGACGGCCGAGCTGCACGACCTGCGTCGCGCTGGCAAAGACATCATGTTCGAAGGCGCCCAGGGTTCGTTGCTCGACATCGACCACGGTACCTACCCGTACGTGACCAGCTCTAACACCACCGCGGGCGGCGTTGCCACCGGTTCGGGTGTTGGCCCGATGTTCCTGGACTACATCCTGGGCATCACCAAGGCCTACACCACCCGTGTTGGCTCGGGTCCATTCCCGACTGAGCTGTTCGACGACGTCGGTGCACACCTGGCCAAGCAAGGTCACGAGTTCGGCGCGACCACTGGCCGTGCTCGCCGTTGTGGCTGGTTCGACGCCGTTATCCTGCGTCGCGCTATCGATGTGAACAGCATCTCGGGCATCTGCCTGACGAAGCTGGACGTACTCGACGGCCTGGAAACCATCAACATCTGCGTCGGCTACAAAGATGCGCAAGGCAACGACGTTGCTCCGACTGACGCTGACAGCTACGTAGGCCTGCAGCCTGTGTACGAAGAAGTGCCGGGCTGGACCGAGTCGACCGTGGGTGCCAAAACCCTAGAAGAACTGCCAGCCAACGCCCGCGCCTACATCCAGCGCGTGGAAGAGCTGATCGGCGCACCGATCGACATTATTTCGACGGGCCCGGACCGCAACGAGACCATCGTTCTGCGCCACCCGTTCGCTTAATAAACTGTTGATGTAAAAAGCAAAGGGCTCCTTCGGGAGCCCTTTGTCGTATCTGCGGGCCAAGCGGCACGACCCTTGCTATGTTTCTCTCTTTCGCGGTGCTATCAAAATAATGGCACCCGTGGTGGAGGGATTCCCGATGTCTGCCGTTCTCTCATTGTTACAAAGCCGTCTGTTGCGGCCGGTGTTCGTTACCCTTGGTATCGCTCTTTTGGTGCAAGTGCTGGTAGCGGTCGCTCTGACGCGGAGCACTGTCACCGCGCTAGAGGCGGATTTGGGCAATCGCCTTGGCATCGATAGCCAGAAGCTGTCTGGCGAATTGGCCCAGGCTGGCAAGGAAGTCACGTCCAGCCTGGACAGCTTGTCCACCAGCACCCGCCAGCGCCTGACAGCCGGGCTTTCCACGCGCCTGCAGGAAGAGCAGAAGCAACTGCGTGCGACCCTGGAAAAAGACCTGCAGGACTCCGCCAACGACATGGCGCAGCTACTGGCCTCGGTGGCACCCCGCGCCATGTGGGACAGTGATGTGCCGACGCTGTCCGAGTTTGCACGACGCGCCCAGCGCAATCCCAACGTGCTGTTCGTGGTCTATGACGATGCGGCAGGGGAGCACCTGACCCGTTACCTGAATCGTGAAAACCCGATCAACCAGGCCCTGCTGGCAAAGGGCGCAGGTGAGCGTGCCCTGGATAAAGTGCTGGATGCGGCAAAGACAGATCCTTCGGTGTATTACGTCGAAGCCTCCATCAGCCCCAACGGCGTGGAAATCGGCAAGGTGCGCATGGGCGTGTCCACCGCCGCGGTCGAGGCCGATCTGCAAGCATTGGATAAGCGCTTTGCCGCGCTGATCGCCAGCGGTGATCAGCTGGTGGGCGACAGCCTCAAGGGGGCTGCGGCTGACAGTGCCAGCGCCATGGGCGCCAGGCTGCAATCGGCGCAGGCCACCGCTACCCAAATGACTGCCAACACCGCCAGCGCCGTGCAAGAGGCGGCAGGCACCCTGCGTTGGCGCATCGGCATGGGCCTGGCTTTGGTGGGGCTTGGCGTGTTGCTACTGATCGCCATCGTGCTCGGTCGGCGCGTGGTCAATCGCCTGAAGCTTCTGATCGCGGCCATGGATGACCTGGCGGCAGGCGAGGGCGACCTCACCAAGCGCGTGCAGATCAACAGCAAGGACGAAATCGGTGATATGGCCTCGGCGGTCAATCGCTTTGTGGATAAGTTGCAACCCATCGTGCGTGAGGCGGGCGAAGTGGCCCAGCGGACCGGCGTGGAAATCGGCGCCATGACCTTGCGCAATGCTGGCGCCGACGCCGCGGCTGGCCTGCAGCGCGACGAAGTGGCTGAGAGTTTGCGCGCACTCTCGCAAATGGCCGACGAGGCCCAGGCCGAAAGTCACGCGATGCAGGCAGCGTTGCAGCAGGTCGTGGATATTCGCCAAGCCACGGATGAGAACTCGCGCACCTCGGCCGAAGTCGGCAGCTTGATCGAGGCGTTAGCGGGGCAGGTCCAGGCCGGTTCTTTGGTCATCGAGCGCCTCGCGCAGCAAAGCGAGCAAATCGAAGTGGTGCTGACCGTGATCCACGGCATCGCCGAGCAAACCAACCTGCTCGCCCTCAACGCGGCTATCGAAGCGGCACGAGCCGGCGAAACCGGACGCGGCTTTGCGGTGGTGGCGGACGAAGTGCGTGCGCTGGCCAGCAAGACCCAGAGCTCCACCGGCGATATCCAGGCGCATATCGTGGCGTTGCAGCAGGGTGCGCGTGAGGCGGTGGAAACCATCGGCAAGGCTGGGCGCCAGGCCAATGAAGGTTTGCTGGTGTTGCGCGACAGTGTGCGCTTGCAGCAGACGGTGCAGGCTTCGGTGGAGCAAGTGCACGCGGCCATCGGCCTGGCAACGCGCGCAGCCGAGCATCAGGCTCAAGGCGCGCATGCGGTGCGCGGGCGGGTCGAAGTGATCCACGCCCAGGCAGAGCGTGCGGCGCAGGCGGTGGTAGAGACTACGGCCAGTGGCAAGGTGCTGGATGGGTTGGCGGCGCAGTTGAAGGCGAGCCTGGGGCAGTTCCGGGCTTAACGCTGTCTGTGCCGGCCTCATCGGGAGCAAGCCCCCTCCCACACTTGAATGTGTTCACAAATCAAAGTGTGGGAGGGGGCTTGCTCCCGATAGCGATCTCAGCGGCTCAAGTACATGCGGGTTGTTAACAGATACACCGGCAACCCTGACACCAGTATCAACAACGCCGCATAAGGCGCCGCCGCCGCAAACTCCACATTCGAGGTATGCGCCCACACGGCCGTCGCCAAGGTATTCAGCCCCGTGGGGCTCAGCAGCAACGTCGCCGTCAATTCCTTCATCGCATCCAGAAACACCAGCGCAAACGCCGCGCCCAATGCCGGGAAAATAATCGGCAATGTCACCCGACAAAACGCACTGAGCGACGACGCGCCCAGCGTACGTGCGGCCTCTTCCAGCTGTGGCGCCGCCTTGTTCAGTGCCGTACGAATCGGCGCCTGGGCCAACGGCAAAAACAGCAACGCATAAGCGATCAGCAATAACGCCGAGGTCTGGTACAACGCCGGCACGTAATGCAGGGCGAAGTACACCAGGGTCAGCGCGATCACCAGGCCGGGGAGGGCATGCAGCAGGTAGGGCAGGCGTTCAGCCCAGATCGCCAGCTGGCCTTTGTAGCGCACTACCAGCAGGCCCACCGGCACCGCCAGCACCAGGCACAATGCCGCGCCGCCCAGTGACAAAGCGAGCGATGAGAGCAGCGCCTCACCAATCTCAGCCAGTGGAAATGCAGCGGAAGAGCCTACCGCCAGCCAATAACCGAGCATCCCCAGCGGAATGCCGCTGCCAATGATCGCCAGTGCCAGGCAATACACCTGGCCCAATGGTGCCCACTTGCCCAGCTGGACCTGTTCGGCATGTCGCGCCGCACCCTGGCCGATGCGCACATGCCGGCCTTTGCCACGCACTCGCAGCTCCAGCCACAGCAGAGTCAGGCACATCACCAGCAACACCGCCGAGAGCATCGCCGCATTGGCGTTGCTGAATTCCAGTTCGAATTGCTGGTAGATCGCCGTGGTGAACGTCTGCAGGCCGATGATCGACAGCGCGCCGAACTCCACCAGCATGTGCAGGGCAATCAGCAGCGCTCCGGCCAGCAACGACGGCCATAACAATGGCAAGGTGACGCGAAAGAACACGCCCCAGCGGTTCAGCCCCAATGTGCGGGCGGATTCCTCAAGGGATGGGTCCAGGTTGCGTAATGTCGCCGCGACCGGAAGAAACACCAGCGGGTATTTGGACAGGCTCATCACCAGGATCGCGCCGCCGAGCCCTTCGAAGTTGGCACTCAACGACACCCAGGTAAAGCTGCTGACAAACGCCGGCACGGCAAACGGCAGGCACAGGATCACGCCCCAGATGCGCCGCCCCGGCAGATTGCTGCGCTCTAGCAGCCAGGCCAGGGACAGGCCGATCACGCCGCAGGTCACGGTCACGCCGACCATCAGCGCGAGGGTGTTGCGCAGCAGGCCAAAGACGTAGGGCCGCCACAACAGATGCACCGCCTCCGCCCAGCCCGCCTGCCAGGCTTTGAGCCCGACATATGCCAACGGCAGCAGGCTCAAGCCGACCAGCAGCAGCACCGGCAACAAAAGCCAGACCGAAGGGCGTTTGCGCCGGGGGCTGAACGCTGCAGCGGATAGCGATGGGTTCATCAGTTCAAGCCAACGTCACGTTCCAGGTCCAGGGCTTCTTCGGCGTTGCCAAGGTCTGCAGGGGTGACTTTCGGCGGTTGCAGCTCGCTGAACGGCTTGAGGCCACGGTTGGATTCCATGCCCTTACGCAGCGGGTATTCGGCCGACGTATTGGTGATCACGCGCTGGCCTTCTTCACTGGCCATGAAGGCGAGCAACTGTTGGGCTTCCTTGGGGTGCTTGCTGGATTTCAGTGCGGCAGCGGAAGACACGGTGATCAGGCCGCCGGCATCGCCATCAGTGAAATAGTGCAGTTGGGAGTCCAGATTGGTTTTTTCCTTCTTCAGGGCAAACCAGTAGTAGTTATTCACCAGCACGGTGGCCACTTCGCCGTTTTCCACGGCCTTGAGGGCGACCATATTGTTGCTGTACACCTTGCCGAAGGCGCGCAGGCCAGTCAGCCATTCTTCTGCGGCTTCGCGACCGTGCAGCTTGATGATCGCCACCGCTTGTTCCTGGAACGCACCGCTGGTGGGTACGAAGCCGACCTTGCCTTGCCATTCGGGGCCGGCGAAATCCAGTACCGACTTGGGCAAGTCTTTTTCAGCAATCAGTTTTGGGTTGAAGGCCACGACGCGGGTGCGGGCGGTCACGCCCATCCAGTCGCCGTTACGGCCAACATAATCCTTGGGCAGCACATCGAGGGTGCTGGCATCGATCTTCGCCAGCAAGCCTTGCTCGCCGAGTTTGTTCAGCGGCGGCGATTCTTCGGTGTAGATCACGTCGGCAGGGGAGCGGTCACCTTCTTCGACGACCTGGCTGGCCAGCTGGTTGCTGCTGCCTTTGCGCACGTTGACGTGGATGCCGGTCTTGGCTTCGAAGGCCTTGGCGAGTTCATCGCCGACTTCCTTGTGTTGGCCGTTGTACAAGGTCAGGGCGATCTTGTCGGCGGAATAGGCGGCGGGCGAGAGCAGGGTCAGGCCGAGCAGGGTGAGGGTCAGGCCACGCAGAAGAGATGTTTTGAGTCGGTTATCGCGGATCATCATCCGAAGTGTTCCTCGCTATATGCAACAAATCATTGCAAGGATAAACGATAAAACTTCTCAAGTGCGGGCGGAGGGGGAAATCGCCTGGGATGTTTTCAAACCCCGGAAACGAAAAAACCCGCTTTCGCGGGTTTGATCTGAATTTGGTGCCCAGGAGAAGACTCGAACTTCCACGACCTTGCGATCACCAGCACCTGAAGCTGGCGTGTCTACCAATTTCACCACCTGGGCTTTATCAAGCAACGTTGCCGCTGTTGATGGGGCGAACTATACGGCGGGCATTTTGATCTGTAAACCCCTGATTTGAAAATATAAATCAAATTTTTTCGTTGGAAATCAAAGGCCTGAAACGCAAAAACCCGCTTTCGCGGGTTTCTGGAGACTCAAGGTTGAAATCTTGAGTTTGAAATTGGTGCCCAGGAGAAGACTCGAACTTCCACGACCTTGCGATCACCAGCACCTGAAGCTGGCGTGTCTACCAATTTCACCACCTGGGCAGCATCAACAACGTTGCCGTCGTCGATGGCGCGCACTATACGGAGCGGCATTTGCGCTGTAAACCCCTGCCATGAAAAAAGCCTGGAAAATTTCGCCAGTGGTCGTGCAAGGTGCGCGCCGGGGGTCGCAAAGGCCTTTTAAACGCTTGTTGATACCTGAAATTTCCCGTTTCAATACGCGTATGCCAAACTAACCCGCATATAGACAAGGTGAAAACTCTCTAATGGCCGATTGGCAGTCCCTCGATCCCGAGGCCGCTCGTGAAGCGGAAAAATATGAAAACCCTATTCCTAGCCGCGAACTGATCCTGGCGCACCTCGCCGATCGTGGTTCGCCTGCTAGCCGCGAGCAGTTGGTCGAAGAATTCGGTCTGACCACCGAAGACCAGCTCGAAGCCCTGCGCCGCCGTCTGCGCGCCATGGAGCGCGACGCTCAACTGATCTACACCCGCCGCGGCACTTACGCGCCGGTAGACAAGCTCGACCTGATCCTCGGCCGCATCGCCGGCCACCGTGACGGCTTCGGCTTCCTGATCCCGGACGACGGCAGCGACGACCTGTTCATGAGCCCGGCGCAAATGCGCCTGGTGTTCGATGGCGACCGTGCCCTGGCGCGCGTTTCCGGCCTCGACCGTCGCGGTCGTCGTGAAGGCGTGATCGTCGAAGTAGTGTCCCGTGCCCACGAGTCCATCGTCGGTCGTTACTTCGAAGAGGGCGGTATCGGCTTTGTTGTGCCGGATAACCCGAAGGTCCAGCAGGAAGTGCTGATTACCCCGGGCCGTAATGGCGCCGCCAAGGTCGGTCAGTTCGTCGAGGTGAAGATCACCCACTGGCCAACTGCGCGCTTCCAGCCCCAGGGCGATATCGTTGAAGTGGTCGGCAACTACATGGCGCCGGGCATGGAAATCGACGTCGCGCTGCGCACCTACGATATTCCTCACGTCTGGCCTGAGGCCGTGCTCAAAGAAGCCGCCAAGCTCAAGCCGGAAGTCGAAGAGAAAGACAAAGAAAAACGCATCGACCTGCGTCATCTGCCGTTCGTCACCATCGACGGCGAAGATGCCCGCGACTTCGACGATGCGGTCTACTGCGAAGCCAAGCCTGGCAAGCTGCGCCTGTTCTCCGGCGGCTGGAAGTTGTTCGTCGCGATTGCCGACGTATCCAGCTACGTGAAGATCGGTTCGGCCCTGGATAACGAAGCCCAGGTACGCGGCAACTCCGTGTACTTCCCTGAGCGCGTGATCCCGATGCTGCCTGAGCAGTTGTCCAACGGCCTGTGCTCCTTGAATCCGAAAGTCGACCGTTTGGCCATGGTGTGCGAGATGACTATCTCGAAAACCGGCGAAATGACCGACTACCAGTTCTACGAAGCGGTGATCCACTCCCAGGCACGCCTGACCTACAACAAGGTCAGCACCATCCTGGAAGCGCCGAAGACCAGCGAAGCCAAGGCCCTGCGTAGCGAGTACGCTGGCGTGGTCCCGCACCTCAAGCAGCTGTATTCGCTGTACAAGGTGCTGCTGGGCGCCCGTCATACCCGTGGCGCTATTGATTTTGAAACCCAGGAAACCCGGATTGTCTTCGGTTCCGAGCGCAAGATTGCGGCTATCACGCCGACCACCCGTAACGACGCGCACAAGCTGATCGAGGAATGCATGCTGGCGGCCAACGTGGCCACTGCCGAGTTCCTGAAGAAGCATGAAATCCCTGCGTTGTATCGCGTGCATGATGGTCCGCCGCCGGAGCGCCTGGAAAAACTGCGCGCGTTCCTCGGTGAGCTTGGCCTGTCCCTGCACAAAGGCAAGGACGGCCCGACGCCGAAGGATTACCAGGCTCTGCTGGCCAGCATCAAGGACCGTCCGGATTACCACGTGATCCAGACCGTCATGCTGCGCTCCCTGAGCCAGGCGGTGTACAGCGCCGATAACCAGGGCCACTTTGGCCTGAATTACGAGGCGTATACCCACTTCACTTCGCCAATTCGTCGTTACCCGGACTTGCTCACGCACCGGGCGATCCGCAGCGTGATCCACTCCAAGCAGAACACCCCGCACGTCAAGCGCGCCGGTGCCATGACCATTCCGAAGGCGCGGATCTATCCGTACGACGAAGCGGCTTTGGAGCAGTTGGGCGAGCAGTGCTCCATGAGCGAGCGTCGCGCCGACGAAGCCACCCGCGACGTTGTGAACTGGCTCAAGTGTGAGTTCATGAAGGATCGCGTGGGCGAGTCGTTCCCTGGCGTGATCACCGCAGTGACCGGCTTTGGCCTGTTCGTCGAGTTGACCGACATCTACGTCGAGGGCCTGGTGCACGTCACTGCCTTGCCGGGTGACTACTACCACTTCGATCCTGTGCATCACCGCCTGGCGGGCGAGCGTACTGGCCGCAGTTTCCGCCTCGGCGACACGGTGGAAGTGCAGGTCATGCGCGTTGACCTTGACGAGCGCAAGATCGACTTCGGTATGCCTGACAAGCCAGCAGAGCCGACGGGTCGTAAAAAGCGTGGCAGTGAAACCGCCGCGCCGGCTGCCAAAGGCAAAGGGGCGCCAGCGAAAGCGGCCGCCGCCGAGCCTGCGCCCGCCAAGACCGGTCGCCGTTCTTCTGCCAAGGACAAGGCCCCTGAGGCCTACCGCCCAAGCGACGCCGCGGCGAAAAACGCCGAGCTGCGCAAGAGCCGTGAGTTGAAGCAACAGCTGCTCAGCGAAGCTAAAAGCGGTGGTAAAGCGGCGTCTGGGGGAAAGTCCCACGGGGCGGAAAAGCCGTCGAGCAAGCCCAGTAAACATCGTAAAGGCCCGCCGAAAGCGGGTTCGGCCCCCGCGAAAAGCGGCGGCTCGCGCAAACCTAAGGCCAAGTCATGAGTCTGGAAAAAATCTACGGCGTGCACGCCGTAGAAGCACTGCTGCGTCACCACCCTAAACGCGTCAAGCAAGTTTGGCTGGCGGAAGGTCGCAGCGAGCCGCGTGTGCAGGCGCTGGTCGAACTGGCCAGCCAAAACAAGGTTGCCATCGGCCAGGCCGAGCGTCGTGAGATGGACGTTTGGGTCGAAGGTGTACACCAGGGCGTGGTTGCGGACGTCAGCCCAAGCCAGGTGTGGGGCGAAGCGATGCTCGATGAGCTGCTCGACCGTACCGAAGGTGCGCCGCTGCTGCTGGTGCTGGACGGCGTGACCGACCCGCACAACCTCGGCGCGTGCCTGCGTTCGGCAGATGCTGCTGGTGCGCTGGCGGTGATCGTGCCTAAGGACAAGTCGGCGACCCTGACCCCGGTGGTGCGTAAAGTGGCTTGCGGTGCGGCGGAAGTGATTCCGCTGGTGGCTGTGACCAACCTGGCGCGCACCCTGGAGAAACTCCAGCAGCGCGGCTTGTGGGTCGTCGGCACGGCCGGCGAGGCTGAGGTCAGCATCTATGATCAAGACCTTACCGGCCCGACCATCCTGATCATGGGCGCCGAAGGCAAAGGCATGCGTCGCCTGACCCGTGAGCATTGCGATTACCTGGTGCACTTGCCGATGGCCGGTAGCGTCAGCAGCCTGAACGTGTCGGTTGCAACGGGCGTATGCCTGTTTGAAGCCCAGCGCCAGCGCGGTGCCAAGGTCAAGGCCAAGAAGTAATTCTGAGTCTGGCATAGATGCAAAATGTGGGAGGGGGCTTGCTCCCGATAGCGGTGGGTCAGTTACAGGTGATGTGACTGACCTCCAGCAATCGGGAGCAAGCCCCCTCCCACATTTGTTTTGTGGTGTTTGATAGATTGTTCAAATAATCACCAATCACCTTGCGCCGCTTCTCCCCCTTCTCTACAATTGCGCCCCTTGCCTTCCTGGCGGGCACGCATGTGCCTCCCTGCGGCAAGATCCATAAGTGTCATTCACTCCTTGTCTGACCGTTTTTGAGCGGCAGGCTACAACCCGTAAGGAGCATTCATGCGTCATTACGAAATCATCTTTTTGGTCCACCCGGATCAAAGCGAACAAGTCGGCGGCATGGTTGAGCGTTACACCAAGCTGATCGAAGAAGACGGCGGCAAAATCCACCGTCTGGAAGATTGGGGCCGTCGTCAACTGGCCTACGCAATCAACAATGTTCACAAGGCTCACTACGTGATGCTGAACGTTGAGTGCACTGGCAAGGCCCTGGCCGAGCTGGAAGACAACTTCCGCTACAACGATGCAGTGATCCGTAACCTGGTCATCCGTCGCGAAGAAGCCGTTACCGGCCAATCCGAGATGCTCAAGGCTGAAGAAAACCGCAGTGAGCGCCGTGAGCGTCGCGACCGTCCTGAGCACGAAGGCGCTGAAAGCGCTGATAGTGATGACAGCGACAACAGCGACAACGCTGACGAGTAATCCACGGACCTTTTAAGGAGCCTATCAAATGGCACGTTTCTTCCGTCGTCGTAAATTCTGCCGCTTCACCGCTGAAGAAGTGAAAGAGATCGATTACAAAGATCTCAACACTCTGAAAGCCTACGTATCCGAGACCGGCAAAATCGTTCCAAGCCGTATCACCGGTACCAAAGCACGTTATCAGCGTCAGCTGGCCACCGCTATCAAGCGCGCCCGCTTCCTGGCCCTGCTGGCCTACACCGACAGCCACGGCCGCTGAGACCGGGCAGTCGACAAGTAGTAAGGGATTGAATGCATGCGCGCCTTAGCTGAGTTCATCATGCGCGGTCGCGTGCAGGCCACTCTCGTAGTGGCTGGATGTGCGGCATTGCCGTTGCTTTATTGGTTGGGTGCTGCCGCTGGTTGCCTTGTGCTGCTGCGGCGCGGTTTGAAGGACGCCCTTGGCGTTCTTGCCCTGGGATTGTTGCCGGCCTTGATCTGGTGGCTTCAATTCGGTGATCCACGAGTACTTCTGGTACTGCTGGGGTCATCGAGCCTTGCGTTGGTTCTGCGCGCAAGTGAGTCCTGGGTCCGCACGCTGCTGGTCAGCGTGGCATTGGGGTTGGTGTACTCAGTGATGCTTGGCGCGGCTTTCCGCCCGCAAATCGAGGCGCTGTCGCAGGAGATCGTCAAGATCCTCCCGCTGGCCCTCGGGGATCTCTACCAGCAGTTGTCGGTAGATGAGCGAGCGCGGTTTGCGTCACTGATTGCCCCGGTCCTGACCGGCCTGATTGCGGCTTTGTTGCAGGTCGTCAGCGTGCTGAGCCTGATTCTTGGGCGTTATTGGCAGGCGTTGTTGTACAACCCGGGTGGTTTTGGTCGCGAGTTTCGCAGTATCAGAATCCCCGCGGGGCCGGCGATGTTGCTGCTGGCGTGCATGGTTGTCGGGCCGAACTTCGGTCCACAGATGGCCTTGCTGGCGCCGATTTGCAGCGTACCGCTGGTGTTTGCCGGGCTGGCCCTGATTCATGGGCTGGCCGCGCAGAAGCGCCTGGCCAAGTTTTGGCTGGTGGGGTTGTACGTCACGCTGTTGCTGTTCATGCAGCTGATCTATCCGTTACTCGTGGTTTTGGCCATTGTCGACGGCCTGATTGATTTTCGCGGTCGTCTGGCGTCGAAAGACGCCGATAACGCGAACGGTGAAGGTTAAAAGTTAGAGGATTTTCACATGCAACTGATCCTTCTGGAAAAAGTCGCCAACCTGGGCAACCTGGGCGACAAAGTGAACGTTAAGGCCGGCTACGGTCGTAACTACCTGCTGCCATACGGCAAAGCCACCGCTGCAACCGCTGCCAACCTGGCTGCGTTTGAAGAGCGTCGTGCTGAGCTGGAAAAAGCCGCAGCAGACAAAAAAGCTTCGGCCGAAACTCGCGCTGCCCAACTGGCTGAGCTGGAAGTGACTATCACTGCCACCGCTGGTGACGAAGGCAAGCTGTTCGGTTCGATCGGCACCCACGACATCGCTGATGCACTGACCGCCTCCGGCGTTGAAGTGCAGAAGAGCGAAGTTCGTCTGCCGAACGGCACCATCCGCAACGTAGGTGAATTCGACGTAGCCGTGCACCTGCACGCCGAAGTTGAAGCCACCGTACGCGTTGTCGTGGTAGCAGCTTAAGCAGCACCTAACTGACTGGCACCCCGCGTGCCAGCCAGTTAACATCGGGCACGATCCTGTTTACAGGTCGTGCCTTTTGTTTTTCTACAAACCCCAAATTCCAAGTGGCCATGAACGATATTTCAGCTCCTGAGCAATACGATCTGCAAACCGCTGCCCTGAAGGTGCCGCCGCATTCCATCGAGGCCGAACAGGCCGTGCTCGGTGGCTTGATGCTGGACAACAACGCCTGGGAACGCGTGCTGGATCAAGTCTCGGACGGTGACTTCTATCGCCATGACCACCGCCTGATCTTCCGCGCTATCGCCAAGCTGGCCGACCAGAACTCACCGATCGACGTGGTGACCCTGGCCGAGCAACTGGACAAGGAAGGCCAGACATCTCAAGTTGGCGGCCTGGGCTACCTCGGTGAACTGGCGAAAAACACGCCGTCTGTCGCCAACATCAAGGCCTATGCCCAGATCGTTCGCGAGCGCGCCACCCTGCGCCAGTTGATCGGCATCAGTACCGAAATCGCCGACAGCGCCTTCAACCCCGAAGGCCGCACCGCCGCCGAGATCCTCGATGAAGCCGAGCGCCAGATCTTCCAGATCGCCGAAGCGCGGCCCAAGACCGGTGGCCCGGTGAGTGTCAACGACCTGCTGACCAAGGCCATCGACCGCATCGACACCTTGTTCAACACTGATGCCGCGATTACCGGTATTTCCACCGGCTACACCGACCTCGACGAAAAGACCAGCGGCCTGCAACCGTCCGACCTGATCATCGTCGCCGGCCGTCCGTCCATGGGTAAGACCACCTTCGCGATGAACCTGGTGGAAAACGCTGTACTGCGCAGCGACAAGGCGGTGCTGGTGTACTCCCTCGAGATGCCAGGCGAATCGCTGATCATGCGTATGCTTTCGTCGCTGGGGCGTATCGACCAGACCAAGGTGCGTTCCGGCCAATTGGAAGACGACGACTGGCCGCGCCTGACCTCGGCAGTCAACCTGCTCAACGACCGCAAGCTGTTCATCGACGACACCGCCGGTATCAGCCCGTCCGAGATGCGCGCGCGTACCCGCCGCCTGGTGCGTGAGCACGGCGACATCGCCCTGATCATGATCGACTACCTGCAATTGATGCAGATCCCGGGCTCCAGCGGTGACAACCGTACCAACGAGATTTCCGAAATCTCCCGGTCCCTCAAAGCCCTGGCCAAGGAATTCAACTGCCCGGTGGTGGCACTGTCCCAGCTCAACCGTTCCCTGGAACAACGTCCCAACAAGCGCCCGGTGAACTCCGACTTGCGGGAATCCGGAGCGATCGAGCAGGATGCTGACGTGATCATGTTCGTATACCGCGACGAGGTGTATCACCCCGAGACCGAGCACAAAGGCATTGCCGAGATCATCATCGGCAAGCAGCGGAACGGGCCTATCGGCTTTATCCGCCTGGCATTCATCGGTAAGTACACGCGCTTCGAGAACCTGGCGCCGGGCAGTTACAACTTCGACGACGACGAATAACGCGTCTGCTCAATTCCGACCATAACCGTCGGAATTGGTCAAAATTTGTGCTATATTCCGCGCCCGCGATTTTTCATCTCAACACCGGTCACCGTCATGCAAACAGCCAAGCCGTTATTTGACTATCCCAAGTACTGGGCCGAATGTTTCGGTCCTGCGCCATTCCTGCCCATGAGCAGGGAGGAGATGGATCAGCTTGGCTGGGATTCCTGCGACATCATCATTGTCACCGGTGATGCGTATGTGGATCACCCGTCGTTCGGCATGGCCATCATCGGCCGGCTGCTGGAGTCCCAGGGCTTCCGCGTCGGGATCATTGCCCAGCCCAACTGGCAGTCCAAAGACGACTTCATGAAGCTCGGCGAGCCGAACCTGTTCTTCGGCGTCGCGGCCGGCAACATGGACTCGATGATCAACCGCTACACCGCCGACAAGAAAATCCGCTCCGACGACGCCTATACCCCTGGCGGCATGGCCGGCAAACGCCCGGACCGCGCCAGCCTGGTGTACAGCCAGCGTTGCAAGGAAGCCTACAAGAACGTACCGATCGTGCTCGGCGGCATCGAAGCTTCCCTGCGCCGCATCGCCCACTACGACTACTGGCAGGACCGGGTGCGCAACTCGATCCTGATTGACGCCACCGCCGATATCCTGCTGTACGGCAACGCCGAGCGGGCCATCGTCGAAGTGGCTCAGCGCCTGTCGTGGGGCCATAAGATCGAAGACATCACCGATGTACGCGGCACCGCGTTCATTCGCCGTGACACGCCGCAGGGCTGGTACGAAGTCGACTCCACACGCATCGACCGTCCGGGCAAGATCGACAAGATTATCAACCCGTACGTCAACACCCAGGACACCCAGGCCTGCGCCATTGAGCAGGAAAAGGGCCCAGTTGAAGATCCTTCGGAAGCCAAGGTCGTGCAGATCCTGGCCAGCCCGCGCATGACCCGCGACAAGACCGTGATCCGCCTGCCATCGGTGGAAAAAGTCCGTGGTGACGCGGTGCTCTACGCCCACGCCAACCGCGTGCTGCACCTGGAAACCAACCCAGGCAACGCCCGCGCCCTGGTGCAGAAGCATGGCGAAGTGGACGTGTGGTTCAACCCGCCGCCCATCCCGATGACCACCGAAGAAATGGACTACGTGTTCGGCATGCCTTACGCCCGCGTACCGCACCCGGTGTACGGCAAGGAGAAGATCCCGGCCTACGACATGATCCGCTTCTCGGTAAACATCATGCGTGGCTGCTTTGGCGGCTGCACCTTCTGCTCGATCACTGAGCACGAAGGCCGCATCATTCAGAACCGTTCCGAAGAGTCGATCATTCGCGAGATCGAAGAGATCCGCGACAAGGTACCGGGCTTTACCGGCGTGATCTCCGACCTCGGCGGCCCGACCGCGAACATGTACCGCATCGCCTGCAAAAGCCCGGAGATCGAATCCGCGTGCCGCAAGCCGTCGTGCGTGTTCCCCGGCATCTGCCCGAACCTGAACACCGACCACTCGTCGCTGATCCAGCTGTACCGCAGCGCCCGTGCGTTGCCGGGAGTGAAGAAGATCCTGATCGCTTCCGGCCTGCGCTACGACCTGGCCGTCGAGTCGCCTGA
This sequence comes from Pseudomonas sp. MF6755, assembly GCF_016405635.1. Taxonomy (NCBI): domain Bacteria; kingdom Pseudomonadati; phylum Pseudomonadota; class Gammaproteobacteria; order Pseudomonadales; family Pseudomonadaceae; genus Pseudomonas; species Pseudomonas sp. MF6755. Next base: position 115,949 of record NZ_JAEKDA010000004.1, on the reverse strand, counting down.
ATATGTGAAAGAGCTGGTCACCCACCACGTCGGTGGTTACCTCAAGATCGCCCCGGAACACACCGAGGAAGGTCCGCTCAACCAGATGATGAAGCCGGGCATTGGCAGCTATGACAAGTTCAAGCGCATGTTCGAGAAGTACACCAAGGAAGCGGGCAAGGAGCAGTACTTGATCCCGTACTTCATCGCCGCCCACCCGGGCACCACCGATGAAGACATGATGAACCTGGCCCTGTGGCTCAAGGGCAATGGCTTCCGTGCCGACCAGGTGCAGGCGTTCTACCCTTCGCCAATGGCCACCGCCACCGCGATGTACCACTCGGGCAAGAACCCGCTGCGCAAGGTCACCTACAAGAGCGACGCGGTGACCATCGTCAAGAGCGAAGACCAGCGCCGTCTGCACAAGGCGTTCCTGCGTTACCACGACCCGAAAGGCTGGCCGATGCTGCGTGAAGCGCTGACCCGCATGGGCCGTGCCGACCTGATCGGGCCGGGCAAGGACCAGTTGATCCCGCTGCACCAGCCGAGCACTGATAGCTATCAGAGCGCCCGTCGCAAGAACTCGACGCCAGCAGGCAGCCACAAGGTCGCCAAGGAAACCACGACTAAAATCCTCACCCAGCACACCGGCCTGCCGCCCCGTGGCAGCGACGGCAGCAACCCGTGGGACAAGCGCGAGCAAGCCAAGGCAGCGGCCCAGGCGCGCAACAAGCAGGCGGCCAAGGAACGCGCTGATGCGGCCAAGGGCAAGGGCGGCAAGCCTGCGCGCAAGCCAGTCGTGCCGCGTTGATCGCAGCCTGAAATGCAAAACGCCAGCCTCGTGCTGGCGTTTTGCTTTCTAGCCGGTGGGTAGGCCGTTTGTTAAGGTGGCGCCCATTAGATTGCCCGGCCCGGCCCGGCCACCGTCACTTTCAAGGAAGAACACTTATGAGCAATCCCCTGCTCAACATCGGCATGGACTCCAACCGTTCGCAGTTCATGGCGCGCCAGCGCATCGAAAGCCAGGTCAACCTGCCACGGCTGTTTGCGGCCATCGACGCTGACCCCGGCATCGTCGGCGCAGGTGTTGTGTACATCGACGCCGACTTCAATGTCGTCACCCTGCGTGAGTTCAAACCCATCTGCAGCATCAAGCCCAAGCGCATCATTTTGCGTGAGGCACAGAAGTACATTTCGCCTGCACAGTTCGTGGAGCAGGTGAAGACCGATCCTAGGGAAGGACGCCTTCAAAAAGAGGCGTTTGATATGGGCCTTTCCTGCGGCGCGGCGGTGATCGGTTGGATCGTGGTGTTCAGTGGTAGCGTCGCAGTGCCGTTTACGGCGGGCGCCAGCGCTTTCGTGGTAGGCATTGGCATTACGGCTGCAGCGGCCAGCAGCGCCCAATGCGGGTTTGGCGTAGCGCGCACCTATAACGAAATACTGGATCCTGATGCCAATGACCGCATGGACGACGCCGAATGGTACGGCGCCGTTTCACCCATCCTCGATGCGGCCTCTTTGGTGGGCATCGGCACGGGTGCCTTGACCACGGTCAGACTGCTCAAGGCCAACAAAGCAGCGGCATTGGGAAAGAGTTGGTACGAGTTGCTCAAGGGCCTGAGCCGCCAGGAGCGCAAGAAGTTGACCAAGGAATTGCTAAGCCTCAAGGACCCAAGTCTGACCCCCAAGTTGCTCAAATTGCAGCAGCGCACCGGCAAATTGACCAAGAGCTACAGTTCCACGCAGATTCGTCATGCAACCCTGACTCAACTCAAGGATGCCCTGGGAGGGCTCTTGGGTATCTGGGGCAGCTATCGAAGCGGTCACGTGGGCACTGCCGAGACGATTGCTATCGGCCTTTATGAGGACCTGACGGAATGAACGGCTTTCCCGACATGCGCAGTTTCCTTGCGCGTTATTTTCCGGTGTTCATGGGTACCATTTTCATGGCGATCTTTTCTGGCTCAGTCGCGATCTCCACGGCGGGCGTGACGTATTTGCGCGGGGTTGATCCGCAGCTCAAGTCCAGTTATTCGGGGGCGGCGATCTTGATACTGGTGGCGGTCCTGGTACTTGGTAACGTGATGATTGCGCGTGGCTATCCTTGGGCGACCCGGCTGATGGCGGGATACCTCGGCGCGTGCCTGCTGTTCGTCTTGCCGATGATTCAATACGACCTAAATCGCCTGGTGTATGGTTCGGCGGTGTTATTCCCGCTGCTGGGATTACTGCTGCTCAACAGCAATCGCCACCGCGAAATGCGCCAGCGGCTTCTGGAAATACGCCACCTGCGTCAAGCCGTGATCGCCGCGCGCAAAAAACGCTGACTGGGTAGGCTGTTTGTTAATGTGAGCCCCATTGAAGCGCTTTCGCGAGCAAGCCCGCTCCCACATTCGACCGTATTCTCATGCTGGAACTCGCTCAAGTGTGGGACCGCGCTTGCTCGCGAAAGCGCCAGTTCAGTCAACAGCCATTTCAAGGAAGATTACTCCCCATGGGCAACCCCTGGTCGGCATCGGCATGGACTCCAACCGCTCCCAGCTCAAGCATTCCACCATCGTCCAGATAGGCGATGCTTTCAGCGCGGGGCTTAGCGTTGCAGGCCTGGTGCGCTCGGTCAACAGCAACTTCCTGGTGGTGCGCGGGCACGCCTGGGCGGTGTGGGGCATGGTGGGCTTTTTCGTGATGTGCCTGTTGGTGGTGTTGCCGACGCTGCAGTATCACCCGCACTGGTTTATCTACAGTGAAAGCCTGTTCTGGCCATTACTTGGGTTGTTGCTGATCAACAGCAAAGGCTATCGCTCGATGGTGGGTAAGTTGGTTGAGGTGCGCCGGCTGCGTGAGGCAGCCTGATTGAGTCGTTTCACCACTTCGCGGGCACACATGCGCCACAAATATGTGCAAGCCTCGCACCACGGCACCCCGCTGGCGCCGTTTTGGTGCTGTACTGCACCGGGTCATACGAAAAAGCGCAATGACGGCCGCTCTGGCATAAGTCTTGCGCGCTATGTATCCATGCCCTGGCTCGCAGGAGGCCGCCGTGTCGATTCATGTCGCGTTGCACCACGTTACGCATTACCGCTACGACCGCGCTGTCGAACTCGGCCCACAGATTGTGCGTCTGCGCCCGGCGGCTCATAGCCGCACGCGGATTTTGTCTTATGCGCTGAAGGTGCTGCCCGAGCAGCATTTCATTAATTGGCAGCAAGACTCGCAGGGCAATTACCTGGCGCGCCTGGTGTTTCCGGAAAAGACCGACGAACTGCGCATCGAAGTCGACTTGGTCGCCGAGATGGCGGTGTTCAACCCGTTCGACTTTTTCCTCGAGCCGTATGCCGAAAAAATCCCGTTCAGCTACGCCGCCGATGAGCAACGCGAGCTGGCGCCGTACCTAGAAACTTTGCCGCTGACGCCAAGATTTACCGCGTACCTGGCCGGTATCGATCGAACGCCATTGCCTGCGGTGGATTTCCTGGTGGGGCTGAACCAGCGTCTGGCCGCCGATATCGGCTACCTGATCCGCATGGAACCGGGCGTGCAAACCCCGGAGTTCACCCTGGAAAACGCCTCCGGTTCCTGCCGCGATTCTGCCTGGCTGCTGGTGCAATTGCTGCGCAACCTGGGCTTGGCGGCGCGTTTTGTCTCTGGTTACCTGATTCAGCTAGCCGCCGACGTCAAGGCCCTCGACGGCCCGTCGGGCACCGAAGTGGACTTCACCGACCTGCACGCCTGGTGCGAAGTGTATTTGCCCGGCGCCGGCTGGATCGGCCTCGACGCGACTTCCGGGCTGTTCGCCGGTGAAGGGCATATCCCGTTGGCCTGTAGCCCCGATCCATCTTCTGCCGCGCCGATCAGCGGGTTGGTGGAGCCGTGCGAGTGCGAATTTACCCACGAGATGTCGGTAGAGCGCATTTGGGAAGCGCCGCGGGTGACCAAGCCCTACACCGAAGAACAATGGCTGGCGATCCAGGCCCTGGGCCGGCAGATCGATGCTGACCTGCTCAAGCACGACGTGCGCCTGACCATGGGTGGCGAGCCGACCTTCGTTTCGATCGACGACCCCGACGGCGCCGAGTGGAACACCGCCGCCCTGGGGCCGGACAAGCGTCGCCTGTCCGCCGAGCTGTTCCAACGCCTGCGCCAGCACTATGCGCCCAAGGGCCTGGTGCATTTCGGCCAGGGCAAGTGGTACCCCGGCGAGCAACTGCCGCGTTGGTCGCTCAATTGCTATTGGCGTCGCGATGGGGTGCCGATCTGGCACAACAGTGCGTTGATCGCCGATGAACAACAAGACTATGGGGCTGACGGCGCGATGGCGGGGCGCTTCCTGGCCAGCGTCGCTGAACGCCTGAAACTGCCGGCGCGCTTTGTGTTCCCGGCGTTCGAAGACAACTTCTACTACCTGTGGCGCGAAGGCGCGTTGCCGCAAAACGTCAGCGCCCAGGACCCGCGCTTGAGTGACGAGCTGGAGCGCGAACGCCTGCGCAAAGTCTTCAGCCAGGGCCTGGATAAAGTCATCGGCCAAGTGCTGCCGCTGGCGCGCACGGCGGCCAATGATCGCTGGCAGAGTGGGCGCTGGTACCTGCGTGACAACCACTGCCGCCTGGTGCCGGGCGATTCGCCGCTGGGTTATCGGCTGCCCTTGGCTTCCCAGCCGTGGGTGACGGCGGCGGAGTATCCGTTCGTGCATCCGACCGACCCGAATCAGGATCAGCCGCAGTTGCCGACCGCCGCGCAACTGCACAGCCACGGCGAGCCGGCCCCGAGCGATGAGCGTGTGCCGAAGGTCGACGAATCCGCCGACTGGCTGACCCGCACCGCGCTGTGCGCCGAGGCACGGGAAGGGCGCCTGTACCTGTTTATGCCGCCGCTGGAGCGCGTCGAGGATTACCTGGAACTGGTAGCGGCCATCGAGGCCACAGCCCAAGAGCTGCATTGCCCGGTGTTGCTGGAAGGTTACGAGCCGCCCGCGGACACACGCTTGAGCAATTTCAGGGTGACGCCAGACCCCGGTGTGATCGAGGTCAACGTACAGCCGTCCGCCACCTGGGATGAGTTGGTGGAACGCACCGAATTCCTCTACGAAGAGGCCCGGCAAACTCGCCTGACCACCGAGAAATTCATGATCGACGGGCGCCACACCGGCACCGGCGGCGGTAACCACTTCGTGCTGGGCGGCGCGACGCCCAAGGACTCACCGTTCCTGCGCCGCCCTGACCTGCTACGCAGCCTGATCAGCTACTGGCATAACCACCCGTCGCTGTCCTACCTGTTCTCCGGCCTGTTTATCGGCCCGACCTCCCAGGCGCCACGGGTGGACGAGGCACGCAACGATGTGCTGTATGAACTGGAAATCGCCTTCGCGCAGATGCCAGCCCCTGGCGAGGAATGCCCGCCGTGGTTGGTGGATCGCCTGTTGCGCAACCTGCTGATCGACGTGACCGGCAATACCCACCGCGCCGAATTCTGTATCGACAAACTCTATTCACCCGACGGCGCCACCGGCCGCCTGGGCCTGCTGGAACTGCGCGCCTTTGAAATGCCGCCCCATGCGCGCATGAGCCTGACCCAGCAATTGCTGCTGCGGGCGTTGGTCGCACGGTTCTGGCGCGAGCCTTACGCACCGCCGAAACTGGCGCGCTGGGGCACCGAGTTGCATGACCGCTTCCTGTTGCCGCACTTTATCGAGCAGGACTTTGCCGACGTGATCGTCGAGCTGAATGCTGCCGGCTACCCGCTGCGCGCCGAATGGTTTGCGGCGCATCTGGAATTCCGCTTCCCCAAGGTGGGCGACTACGCCGTCAGCGGTATCGAACTGGAACTGCGCCAGGCATTGGAGCCTTGGCATGTGCTGGGTGAAGAGGGCGCGGTGGGCGGCACGGTACGCTACGTGGATTCGTCCCTGGAGCGCCTGCAAGTGAAGTTGAGCGGCCTGCCAGCGCAGCGCTACCTGCTGACCTGCAATGGCGTCCCGGTGCCGCTGCAACCGACCGGCCGAGTCGGAGAGTTTGTCGCTGGCGTGCGTTATCGCGCCTGGCAACCGGCCAACTGCCTGCAACCGACCATCGCGGTGCACGCGCCGTTAGTGTTTGACCTGCTCGACACCTGGATGCAGCGCTCGTTGGGCGGCTGCCAATACCATGTGGCGCACCCGGGCGGGCGCAATTACGACAGCTTGCCGGTGAATGCCAATGAGGCCGAGAGTCGGCGGATGGCGCGGTTTTTCCGCTTGGGGCATAGCCCAGGCAAGCTCCCTGTGCCGACTGTAGTGGTGAGCGATGAATTGCCAATGACCTTGGATTTGCGCCGTTTCCCCAATAAAGATGATTGAATGCGATCCAAATGTGGGAGGGGCGGTGCGACGATTCGACTTGCTCCCGATTGCGGTACATCAGTCACCTGATACTTGGCTGAACACCGCCATCGGGAGCAAGCCCCCTCCCACAAGGGATTTGCATTGTTTGTTAGGTTAATCTGAGCCCCTTGCCCCTGCCGAGCGTTCCATGTCCGACTTGCTCGACCGTTACCCGCTGACCGCGGGCACCTATCACGAACTGCTGGATGCCAGCGGCGCAGTGCGTGCCCATTGGCAGCGTTTGCTCGATCACCTGCAACGCAGCACGCCTGCACAACTGGCCCAGCGCCAGGCGCTGCTGACGCGCCAGATCCAGGAAAACGGCGTGACTTACAACGTCTACGCCGACCCCAAGGGCGCTGATCGCCCCTGGGAACTGGACCTGCTGCCCCATGTGCTGGCTGCGGATGAGTGGCAGCAATTGTCGGCGGGTATCGCCCAGCGTGCGCGCTTGCTCAATGCGGTGCTGGCCGATCTTTATGGGCCGCAGCGCCTGATCAAGGAAGGCCTGCTGCCGGCAGAGCTGGTGTTCGGCCATAACAATTTCCTGTGGCCTTGCCAGGGCATCCAGCCGCCCGACGGCGCGTTCCTGCACTTATACGCAGTGGACCTGGCGCGCACGCCGGATGGCCGTTGGTGGGTCACCGCTGACCGCACCCAAGCCCCGTCGGGCGCTGGCTACGCCCTGGAAAACCGTACCATCGTGTCCCGCGCCTTCCCGGACTTGTACCGTGATTTGCAGGTGCAGCACCTCACCGGTTTCTTCCGTACACTTCAGGAAACCCTGGCGCGCCAGGCTCCCGGCGATGACCAGCCGCCGCTGATCGTGCTGCTCACACCGGGCCGTTTCAACGAGAGCTATTTCGAACACTTGTACCTGGCGCGCCAACTCGGTTACCCGCTGGTCGAAGGCGGCGACCTCACCGTGCGCGACAGCACGGTGTTCCTCAAGACCCTCAGCGGGCTGCGTCGGGTCCACGCGATCATGCGTCGCCTGGATGACGATTTCTGCGATCCGCTGGAGCTGCGTACCGACTCGGCGCTCGGCGTGCCCGGCCTGCTCGACGCCGTGCGCCAAGGCAATGTGCTGGTGGCCAATGCCCTGGGCAGCGGTGTGCTGGAGTCTCCCGGTTTGCTCGGCTTCTTGCCCAGGATCAACCAATTCCTGTTTGGTGAGGAGCTGATCCTGCCATCCATCGCCACCTGGTGGTGCGGTGAAGCACCGGTGCTGGCCGAGGCCCTGGAAAAGCTTCCCGAACTGCTGATCAAGCCGGCCTTTCCTTCGCAAAGTTTCGCCCCGGTGTTTGGTCGTGACCTGAATGACGAGCAACGCCAGGCCCTGGCCGAGCGTATGCGCGCACGGCCTTACGCCTATGTCGCCCAGGAGCTGGCGCAATTGTCCCAGGCGCCGGTGTGGCACACCGAAGAGGACCATCTGCAACACCGCGCCATCGGCATGCGCGTGTACGCCGTGGCCAGCGATGAAGGCTATCGCGTGCTGCCCGGCGGCCTCACCCGTGTGGCCGCCGAGGCCGATGCCGAAGTGGTCTCGATGCAGCGCGGCGGTGCGAGCAAGGACACTTGGGTGCTCGGCGAACGCGCCAGTGCCGGTGAACAATGGCGAGCCCAGCGCGCGATTGGTGCCCACGATCTGGTGCGCCGCGACCCTTACCTGCCTTCGCGGGTAGTGGAAAACCTGTTCTGGTTTGGCCGCTATTGCGAGCGCTGCGATGACAGTGCGCGCTGGCTGCGTGTCGTGCTGGCGCGCTATGTCGATGGCGATGATCCATTGGCGTTGCAGGCGGCGGTCGAGCTGGGTGAGAGCCTGCGCCTGCTGCCGGAGGAAGGTGAGTTGCCAGAGCGCCTGCTCGCAGCCTTGCTTGGTGATGACTGGCCTTCGAGCCTGCGCGCCAACCTGCAGCGCTTACAGTGGGCGGCTTCCCAGGTACGCGGCAAGTTGTCCCGGGAAAACTGGCAGGCCCTGGTGGAGTTGCAACGCGAAGCCATGGAGCTGGAAAGCGAAACGCCGGACTTTGGCGAACTGCTGGATTTCCTCAACCGCTTGGTGATGTCTCTCGCAGCACTGTCCGGGTTTGCCCTGGACGACATGACCCGCGATGAGGGCTGGCGCTTCTTGATGATGGGCCGGCGTATCGAGCGCCTGCAATTTCTCAGTACTAGCCTGGCGGCGTTCCTGCGCGGTGTGGCGGTGTTCGATCAGGCTGGGCTGGAGTGGTTGCTGGAACTGGGCAACAGCAGCATCACCTATCGCTCGCGCTACCTGGCGGTGCCGCAGTTGATCCCGGTGCTCGACCTGTTGTTGCTCGATGAGCAGAACCCTCACGCGGTGCTGTTTCAGTTGAAACTGGTGAGCCGCACCTTGCGTCGCCTCAACGATGACTTTGGTGTACCGAGGGAAACCGGGCTGGCGCCGTTGGTGGAAAGCCTGGCGCGTTTCGACCTGGGCTGCCTGGAAAACCCGTTGTTTGGAGAATCCAGCGTGCGTGCCGCGCTGGACGGCCTGGCCGACCTGCTGCAAGCGGTCGCCGATGAGAGTGGGCAAGTGTCGGATCGACTGGCGTTGCGCCATTTTGCCCATGTGGATGATGTCAGCCAGCAGACGGTGTCGGTGTGATGAGTGCGCGCTACCAGATTTTCCACGATACCCATTACCACTACGACAGCCCGGTGTCCCTGGCCCAGCAACTGGCGCACTTATGGCCGCGGCCGTGTGCCTGGCAGCGCTGTACCTGGCAACAGCTGGATATCAGCCCGCAGCCGTCTTCGCGTCGCGATGAGCTGGACGTGTTCGGCAACCCGATCACCCGCCTGGCGTTCGAGCGGCCCCATGATGAATTACTGGTGAACGCGGCGCTGACCGTGGAAGTGCTGGCGCGGCCTGTGCTGGACTTCCAGCAATCGCCGGCCTGGGACCACACCCGTGACAGCCTGACCTACAGCAGCCAGCCTCTGACCGCGCAGATGATCGAAGCCTGTCGTTATCGCTTCGAGTCGCCCTATGTGCATCTAAAAAAAACCTTCGTCGAGTTCTCTGAAAGCTGTTTCCCGCCTGGTGAGCCCTTGCTGTTGGGCACGCAGGCGTTGATGCAGAAGATTTTCAGCGAGTTCACCTTCGATGCCGAAGCCACCCAGGTCGCCACGCCGCTGGTGGAAGTGTTGGAGCGCCGTCGCGGGGTGTGCCAGGACTTCGCCCATCTGATGCTCGCCTGCCTGCGCTCGCGGGGGCTGGCCGCGCGCTATATCAGTGGCTACCTGCTGACCCAGCCACCGCCCGGCCAGCCACGGCTGATCGGCGCCGATGCGTCCCATGCCTGGGTCTCGGTGTTTTGCCCGGTGTCGGGCTGGGTGGATTTTGATCCGACCAACAATGTGCAGCCGGCACTGGAGCACATCACCCTGGCCTGGGGCCGGGATTTCTCTGATGTGTCGCCGTTGCGTGGGGTGATTCTGGGGGGAGGGAGCCATGACCCGGAGGTACGGGTGACGGTCATGCCGCTGGAGTAGCGGTGGGTTGTGGTGAGCAGGAAGGGCCTGCTCACCCCAACAAAATTTATTCCGCCGGGTCTTTCGGAGTTTCGGTCTCGTCAGTCGCCACTTCACCTTCGGCATCCGGGTTCAGTGCGCCTGCTTCTTCGTCTGCAGCGGCTTTCTTGCGTTGCAGCTTTTCCTCTTTCTTCTGTTCCTTGGCCAAGTCTCTCTGACGTTTGGCGAAGGAGTAATTAGGTTTGGCCATGGGCGATCCTCTAGGGTCGAAGGTGAGGGTGGGCGGCGCGCAGCTGCCTTGGGTCGTCATGGTAGCAGCTTCAAGGTGCCTTTCGCCTTCACTTACCGCAGGCGTACGCGGCCAGCAGGCCGTTGAACAGGTGGTTAAGGTGCATGGTGCGCACTCCAGTGGGGAATGAGCCGATCATAGGCAGCCTGCGGCACTTTGGCTGGTTGATTGTGTTGATCAAGCCGATAGCCTAAAGTTGTATACAATCTGTTGATTCAGATCATAAGAATTTAAGCCTGCTTGAGGCACCCTTGTCGCAATAAGCGTTTTCTAAACCCTGCCTTGGAGATTCACATGTTTGCCAAACTCGTTGCTGTTTCCCTGCTGACTCTGGCGAGCGGCCAGTTGCTTGCTGCAGAGTGCAAGGTCACCGTCGACTCCACCGACCAGATGTCCTTTGATACCAAAGAAATCACCATCGACAAGAGCTGCAAGCAGTTCACCGTTGAGCTGAAGCACTCTGGCAACCTGCCCAAAAACGTCATGGGGCATAACTGGGTGCTGACCACCAAGGCCGACATGGCTGGCGTTGCCACCGATGGCATGGCTGCAGGCATCGACAAGAACTACCTGAAAGAAGGCGACACCCGCGTCATCGCCCACACCAAGATCATTGGCGCTGGTGAGACAGATTCGGTGACCTTCGATGTGTCCAAGCTGGCAGCGGGCACTGATTACGAGTTCTTCTGCTCGTTCCCTGGCCATAACTCGATGATGAAAGGCGCTGTGGTCCTGAAGTAACACCGCGTTATCGTTCTTCGCGAGCAAGCCCGCTCCCACACTTGACCGAGTTCCAACATGAGAATGCGGTCGAATGTGGGAGCGGGCTTGCTCGCGAAAGCGGTCTGGCAATCAATGCAAAACTATCAGGCTGACCTCACGGCGCGAATGGCATGACCCGTTTGTGCTCAGTCTTGCGATACGTCTCGCAGATAATCCTGAACGCTTCCTCACGCACCGGCTCACCGTGCAGAAACGCATCAATCTCTGCATAGGTCACGCCATGTGACGCTTCGTCCGGCTTGCCCGGCGACAAGTCTTCCAGGTCCGCCGTCGGGATCTTCTCCACCAGCGATTCGGGCGCACCAAAGTGCCGGGCAATCGCACGCACCTGGTTCTTCACCAGCCCGCTCAATGGCGCCAGATCACAGGCACCATCACCGAACTTGGTGAAGAAACCCATCACCGCTTCCGCCGCGTGGTCGGTACCGATCACCAGGCCACCGGCTGCGCCCGCGATGGTGTATTGCGCCACCATGCGCATACGCGCCTTGGTGTTGCCCAGCACGAAGTCGCGGGACACGGCCGCCTTGCCCTCAAACGCGGCCACTTCATCAGCCAGGGCTTTGACCGCCGGGCCGATGTTGACGGTGTGGCGCTCGTCCGGCTCGATAAAGTCCACCGAGGCCTGGGCGTCGTGTTCGTCGAACTGGGTTTCGTAGGGCAGGCGCACGGCGATAAAGCGGTAAGCCTCGTCGCCGGTGCTGGCGCGCAGTTCCTGCATCGCGCGCTGGGCCAGCAGGCCGGCGGTCAGGGAGTCGACGCCGCCGCTGATGCCCAGCACCAGGGCCTTGAGCCCGGAATTTCGCAGGCAGTCCTGGATAAAGCTCACGCGTCGGGCGATCTCGGCTTCAAGGCTGGCCTGGTCGTTGAACGGCGCTTGGACCTTGAGCTGCTGCGCAATCTCACGCTGTACGGCTTGCATGATTCACTCCTTGCTGGAAAGGGCAGGTACTTTGAAAACGTGACGCAAATAAGCGACAAAATTCGGGTCGGTGCAATGGGTCTTGCCCGCTTCATCGGAGATCTTGGCGACGGGCTGGCCGTTGCACGCGGTCATTTTAAGCACGATGCTCATCGGTTCCACCCCCGGAATGTCGCAGGTCAGGTTGGTGCCGATGCCAAAGCTCACATTGATCCGACCCCGCAGTGCGCGGAAAATCTCCAGGGCCTTGGGCAGCGTCAGGCTGTCGGAGAACACCAGGGTCTTGCTCATCGGTTCGATGCCCAGCTTGTGGTAGTGGGCAATGGCTTTTTCCGCCCACTGGATCGGGTCGCCGGAGTCGTGACGCAGGCCATCGAACAGCTTGGCGAAGTACAAGTCGAAGTCACCGAGGAAGGCGTCAGTGGTGATGCAGTCGGTCAGGGCGATGCCCAGCAGGCCACGGTACTCGCGTACCCAGCAATCCAGGGCGGCGATCTGGCTGTCGATCAGGCGTGGGCCGAGTTGCTGGTGGGCCATGATCCATTCGTGGGCCATGGTGCCCAACGGCTTCATATCGAACTCGCGGGCCAGGTGCACGTTGCTGGTGCCGACAAAGCGCCCGGGAAAGTCATGTTTGAGCACGCTGACCACTTCTTCCTGTACGCGATAGGAAAAGCGTCGGCGCGTACCGAAGTCTGCCACTTGCAGCTCCGAGAGTTCATCGCTGCTGGCATTCGCCGTCAGCCAATCGAACTTGCGGTACAGCTGCTCGCGCGCCTGTTCGAGGATCACGGTCTGGTAGCGGTAGCGGTTCCGCACTTCGCTGACGATGGCCAGCATCGGCACTTCAAACAGGATCACATGCAGCCACGGCCCACGCAGGCGGATAAACAGCTCGCCGTTCTCGATGCCGGTCTGCACGTAGCGCAGGTTGAAGCGGAACAGCCCGAGAAAGCGCAGGAAGTCTGGCTTCATAAAGCTGATGCGTTCCAGGAAACCCAGCTGGTCCGGGCTCAGGCTCAACTCGGCGAGGCGCTCGATCTGGTAGCGGATCTCTGCCAGGTACGGGCGCAGGTCTTCGCTGTTGCGGCAACGGAACTCCCATTCAACTTCCACATTCGGGTAGTTGTGCAGCACCGCCTGCATCATGGTCAGCTTGTAGAAGTCGGTGTCGAGCAGGTTCTGCACGATGCGATCGGCAAACACACTCTCGCTCATAACGGGAATCTCCAGACGGGTCGGCGATGGGCGCCGGCCTTTACGCACAATTAAGGAAGGGAGCTAGTGGCGCATAGACCTGTGGGGTTTTGCCAGTGATTTTTTCAGTGAGGCCACCGGCCTCATCGGGACCAAGCCCCCTCCCACATTTGAAACGCATTCCAACTGTGGGAGGGGGCTTGCTCCCGATGGCGGTAAACCAGGCACTAAATAACCTGCTCCAGCATCCATTTCACAAATTCGCGCACCTTGGGCACTTCCGCCGAATGTTCCGGATAAGCCAGATAGTAAGCATCCTGGCTCGGCATTGCATGCTGCCAGGGGATCACCAGCTTGCCCTCGGCCAATTCCTCTTCCACCAGAAAGCGCGGCAACAGCGCCACGCCACAGCCCACCTGCGCTGCGCGAATGCACATGTAAAACGTGTCGAACCGCGGCCCGTGGTAGCTGTGTTCGGTATGGAAGCCCTGGCTGGCAAACCAGTCATGCCAGCCCTGGGGCCGCGAGGCGTTTTGCAGCAGCACCAGGTCGCTCAGTTGTGTGGGGTCGGTGAAGGGCAGGGCGGGCAAGCTATCGGGTGAACATACAGGCACCAGCTCTTCACCGAACAGCTTCAGGCTCTCGGTGCCCGGGCGTGCGCCCTGGCCGAAATAGAACGCCAGGTCGGCCTTGCCTTGCAGCAGCTCGTCCGGCTCCTGCTCGTTGCACAGGTCCAGGTGGATCTGCGGGTGGCGCAGGCGCCAGCCTTTCAAGCGCGGCACCAGCCAGCGTGCGCCGAAAGTGTAGGGCGTGGACACGCGCAGCACTTCGGTCTCGCCGCCGTAGGAGCGCAGGTAATGGGTGGACATCTCCACCTGCGTGAGGATCTTGCGCACTTCCACCAGGTACAGATCGCCCGCCGGAGTCATCTGCAACCGGCGGCGCACCCGGCGAAACAGCAGGTGTTGCAGCAGCTCTTCCAACTGCGCCACCTGTTTGCTCACCGCGCTTTGCGTGAGGTTCAGTTCCTCGGCGGCGCGGGTGAAGCTCAGGTGGCGGGTGGCGGCTTCGAAACACTGCAGGGCGGTGATCGAGGGCAAATGTCTTTTATTCAGCACGGCATGCCTCTTTTTATTGTTTGCATGAATAAACGGAATGATATCTCGCCTAATCGTCGTTTGTTGGCAAGTCTTGGGCCAGCTACAAATGAGGCCTGGATCGCCGTGCGGGCCGCGGCGCACATTTTGTTGTTGGTGGATTGAAGGAGTGACCCATGGTTGCCGCATTGCTTGATCGTCTCGGGGTAAACCCAGCGCTGTATCAGGCGGGGAAACAACCCGTGCATACGCCGATTGATGGCAGCCGTATCGCCAGTGTGCACTGGGAAGGCGCCGCCGAGGTGGAGCAGCAGGTCAGTCGCGCCGAGCATGCATTCGAGGCCTGGCGCAAGGTACCGGCCCCGCGGCGCGGCGAGCTGGTGCGCCAGTTTGGCGATGTACTGCGCGAATACAAGGCCGACCTGGGTGAGCTGGTGTCGTGGGAAGCCGGCAAGATCACCCAGGAAGGCTTGGGTGAAGTGCAGGAAATGATCGACATCTGCGACTTCGCCGTCGGCCTGTCGCGTCAGCTTTACGGCTTGACCATCGCTTCCGAGCGCCCAGGCCACCACATGCGTGAAACCTGGCACCCGCTGGGCGTGGTCGGTGTGATCAGCGCCTTCAACTTCCCGGTGGCCGTGTGGGCGTGGAACACCACCCTGGCCCTGGTGTGCGGTAACGCGGTGATCTGGAAGCCGTCGGAAAAGACCCCGCTCACCGCACTGGCCTGCCAGGCGTTGTTCGAGCGCGTGCTGAAAAAATTCGACGGTGCCCCCGAGTACCTCAGCCAAGTGGTCATCGGCGGTCGCGACGCCGGCGCCGCGCTGGTGGAAGACCCGCGTGTCGCCCTGATCAGCGCCACCGGCAGCACCCGCATGGGCCGCGAAGTGGCGCCGAAAGTCGCCGCACGCTTCGCTCGCAGCATCCTCGAGCTGGGCGGCAACAACGCCATGATCCTCGGCCCGAGCGCCGACCTGGACATGGCCGTGCGCGCCATCCTGTTCAGCGCCGTCGGCACCGCCGGCCAACGCTGCACCACCCTGCGCCGGTTGATCGCCCATGAGTCGGTCAAGGAAGACATCGTCACTCGCCTCAAGGCCGCCTATTCCAAGGTGCGCATCGGCCACCCGCTGGAAGGCAACCTGATCGGCCCGCTGATCGACAAGCAGGGCTTTGACAACATGCAGGACGCCCTGGAGCAAGCCTTGAGCGAAGGCGGCAAGGTGTTCGGCGGCAAGCGCCAACTGCAAGACAAATTCCCTGACGCCTACTACGTATCGCCGGCGATTGTGGAAATGCCCGAGCAAAGCGATGTGGTGTGTACCGAGACCTTCGCGCCGATTCTCTACGTGGTCGGCTACACCGACTTCGCCGAAGCCTTGCGCCTGAACAACGCCGTGCCTCAGGGCCTGTCGTCGTGCATCTTCACCACCGATGTGCGTGAAGCCGAGCAATTCATGTCGGCCGTGGGCAGCGACTGCGGCATCGCCAACGTCAACATCGGCCCGAGCGGCGCGGAGATTGGTGGCGCGTTTGGTGGTGAGAAAGAGACCGGCGGTGGGCGTGAGTCGGGGTCGGATGCGTGGCGTGGGTACATGCGCCGGCAGACCAATACCGTCAATTACTCGCTGGAATTGCCGCTGGCACAGGGCATCACTTTCGACTGATCCCTCAAGTCGAAGTGAGGTCAAAATGTGGGAGGGGGCTTGCTCCCGATGGCGGCGTGTCAGTCAGCAGATGTACAACTGATCCACCGCTATCGGGAGCAAGCCCCCTCCCACATGTGATTGGGTTCACAACTTAAAAAATAGCTGTTTGTTAGGTCCTCTACGGAGTCTGGCAATGCCTTTACGCGAAACATGTTTATGGGAACAGCTCACCCCAGGCCGCCCGGATCGCGCTGCGCTCAAGGGCGCGATCAAGGTGGATGTGTGCGTGATCGGCGCCGGCATTACCGGCCTGTCGGCGGCCATTCACCTGCTGGAGCAGGGTAAAAGCGTTGCCGTGCTGGAGGCCCATCGCACCGGCCATGGCGGTTCGGGGCGTAACGTCGGGTTGGTCAATGCCGGCATGTGGATCCCGCCAGACGAGATCGAAGCCGGGTTTGGCACGGCGGTTGGCAGCCAGCTCAACCGCATGTTGGGCGCGGCGCCGTCTCTGGTGTTCAGCCTGATCGACAAATACAACATCGATTGCCAGTTACGCCGCGAGGGCACCTTGCATATGGCCCACAACGCCCGTGGCGAAGCGGACTTGCGCAGCCGTGAGGAGCAATGGAAGCGCCGTGGCGCGCCGGTTGAGTTACTGACCGGCCAGGCGTGCGAGCAAGCCACAGGCACCAGGAAAATCGCCGCCGCATTGCTGGATCGACGTGCCGGCACCTTGAACCCCATGGCCTACACCACGGGCTTGGCAAATGCCGCCGCAGGGTTGGGCGGGCAGTTGTTCGACCATTCCCCGGTCACCCAGCTTGAGCGCCAAGGTGCCGACTGGTCGGTACAGACCGCCGAGGGCGCGGTGCAGGCCGCGCAGGTGGTGATCGCCTCCAATGCCTACACCGAAGGCGAATGGACCGAGCTGCGGCGTAACTTCTTTCCCGGCTATTACTACCAGGTGGCGTCGGCGCCAATGACTGATGCAGCCGCCGGGCAGATCCTCCCCGGCGGCCAGGGCTCGTGGGATACGCGTCAGGTACTGAGCAGCATCCGTCGTGATGCCGATGGCCGCCTGTTGCTGGGTAGCCTGGGCAACGGCAACCAGAAACCGGCCTGGTTTCTCAAGGCGTGGGCCGATCGGGTGCAACAGCACTACTTCCCCTACCTCAAATCGGTGCAATGGGAATGCACCTGGACCGGCTGCATCGCGTTTACCCCCGACCACCTGATGCGCCTGTTCGAGCCGGCCCCTGGCCTGGTGGCGGTCACCGGCTATAACGGGCGTGGCGTGACCACCGGCAGCGTGGTGGGCAAGGCGTTTGCCGACTATCTGTGTCACCAGGACCCCCAGGCGCTGCCGATCCCCTTTGCCCCCATGCAACCGTTGGTCGGGGCGGGCATGCGCAGTTGCCTGTATGAAGCCGGGTTCTCGCTGTATCACGCCGGGCAATGCCTGAGGATCGTGATCTGATCAGCGAAATACCTGTCAGAAGCCTGCATTTTCTTAGCAGGCTACCCATCTGTATTGGTGCAAGTTGTAGCAATCACGCACTGTAAATGTGCAGTTCCGTTACGCACATTGTTACAGGTGTAGGAACTGTCGTTTATCCCTCCGGTTGCAGGTGCGACCCGCCAGGGTTGTACTTTTTTGATCCGCTGGTTGCACCCACACACGCTAGACGGTTGCACGTCCTGGCAAAAGGCGTCGAAACGCCTGTAATAACAATGACACCGTGTCTTTTTGAAGAATAAAAACGTAATGGCACGCGGCTTGCTCTGAGCTTTCGGTGAAAGGTTTGAATGCAAGTTGTCGTGCCAAAAATCAAAAATATCGGAGCACCACTCATGTCCCAGACGTTTTACAAGAAAGGTTTTCTGGCCCTCGCCGTTGCAGCGGCGCTGGGTGTTTCAACGTTTGTTCAAGCTGATGTGAAGATTGGTGTGGCGGGCCCGATGACGGGCGCCAACGCCGCTTTCGGTGAGCAGTACATGAAGGGTGCCCAGGCGGCAGCCGACGTTATCAACAAGGCCGGTGGCATCAACGGCGAGCAGATCAAGCTGGTCGCCGGCGATGACGCCTGCGAACCCAAGCAAGCCGTGGCCGTGGCCAACCGCCTGGCGGACCAGGACAAAGTGATCGGTGTGGTCGGGCACTTCTGCTCGTCGAACACCATCCCGGCGTCTGAGGTCTACGACGAAGCCGGCATCATCGCCATCACCCCAGGCTCCACCAACCCACAAGTGACCGAACGCGGCCTGGGCGCGATGTTCCGCATGTGCGGGCGTGACGACCAGCAAGGCATCGTCGCTGGCGACTACATCGTCGACGTGCTCAAGGGCAAGAAAGTCGCAGTCATCAACGACAAGGACACCTACGGCAAAGGCTTGGCCGACGCCACCGCTGCCCAGTTGACCAAGCGCGGCGTCAAGCCGGTGCTGGAAGAAGGCCTGACCCGCGGCGAGAAAGACTTCAGCGCGCTGGTCACCAAGATCCGCTCCCTGGGCGCCGACGTCGTGTACTTCGGCGGCTTGCATCCGGAAGCCGGCCCGTTGGTGCGCCAGATCCGTGAAGCCGGTTTGAAAGACGTCAAGTTCATGTCCGATGACGGCGTGGTGACCGACGAACTGGTGGCAACTGCCGGTGGTGCGCAGTACGTGGATGGCGTGTACATGACCTTCGGCGCCGACCCGCGCCTGCTGCCCGACAGCAAGGCGGTGGTGGAGCAATTCCGCAAAGCCGGCGTAGAGCCTGAAGGCTACACGTTGTACGCCTACGCCTCGATCCAGGCCCTGGCCGCTGGCTTCAACGGTGCCAAGTCCAACAAGGGCGAAGACGCTGCCAAGTGGCTCAAAGCCAACCCTGTCCAGACGGTGATGGGCAAGAAGGAATGGGACGGTAAGGGCGACCTGAAAGTCTCCGACTACGTGGTTTACCAGTGGGACAAGGACGGTAAGTACCACCAGCTGGAAAAACAGAAGTAAGGCTGAGCACCACAGTTTCCATGTGGGAGGGGGCTTGCTCCCGATAGCGCAGTGTCAGCCAACACATGCATGACTGACCCACCGCAATCGGGAGCAAGCCCCCTCCCACAGGGGAGTGGTGTTGTTATTGAGATCTGTTTTTTCCTCCAGAAGCGCCGCACACCGACAGGTGTGCAGGTGCTCACCGCGTGAGATTGCGTTATGGATGGTATTTTCCTGCAGCAACTGGTCAACGGCCTGACCCTCGGGTCGGTCTACGGCCTGATCGCCATCGGCTACACAATGGTCTATGGCATCATCGGCATGATCAACTTCGCCCACGGCGAGGTTTATATGATTTCCGCTTACCTCGCGGCGATCAGTCTGGCACTGCTGGCTTACTTCGGCATCGAATCCTTCCCGCTGCTCATTCTCGGCACCTTGATCTTCACCGTGGTCGTCACCGGCGTTTACGGGTGGGTCATTGAGCGTGTCGCCTACAAACCACTGCGCAACTCCACCCGACTGGCACCGCTGATCAGCGCCATCGGTATTTCCCTGATCCTGCAGAACTATGCGCAGATCGCCCAGGGCGCAAAACAACAAGGCATTCCAACCCTGCTGGCTGGCGCCTGGCGCGTCGATATCGGCAGCGGTTTCGTGCAGCTCACGTACACCAAGGTGTTCATTCTGGTCGCCGCCTTCGCGGGCATGGCCTTGCTGACCTACATCATCAAATACACCAAGCTGGGCCGCATGTGCCGTGCCACCCAGCAAGACCGCAAGATGGCCTCGATCCTGGGCATCAACACCGACCGCGTGATCTCCTACGTGTTCGTCATCGGTGCTGCCATGGCTGCCCTGGCCGGCGTGCTCATTACCCTCAACTACGGCACCTTCGACTTCTATGCCGGCTTCATCATCGGCATCAAGGCATTTACCGCGGCGGTACTCGGCGGCATCGGCTCCCTGCCTGGGGCGATGCTTGGCGGGATCATCCTCGGCATCTCCGAGTCGCTGTTCTCGGGGTTGATCAACTCTGACTACAAAGACGTGTTCAGTTTCTCCCTGCTCGTGGTGATTCTGATTTTCCGTCCCCAGGGCCTGCTTGGTCGCCCACTTGTGGCGAAGGTGTAAACATGTCTGCTGCCAAATCTATCGATATCAAGAAAAGTGTGGTCGATACGGTCCTCGCCGGGCTGATTTCGCTGATCGTGTTCGGCCCCATCGTCGGCGTGGTACTCGACGGCTACAGCTTCAACCTGGAACCGGCCCGTGTGGCTACGTTAGTCGCCATTGTGATGGCCGGCCGCTTTGCCCTCAGCCTGTTCCTGCAAACCCCCAAGGGCGTGAAGATCCTGCAGGGTTTCGAAAGCAGCGGCTCCGGCGTGCACGTGCTGCCACCGGACTACAAGTCGCGGCTGCGCTGGATCATCCCCGCGTTGATCGTGATCGCCATTGTGTTCCCGATCTTCGCCAACAAGTACCTGCTCACTGTGGTCATCCTCGGGCTGATCTACGTGTTGCTGGGCCTGGGGCTGAACATCGTGGTGGGCCTGGCGGGGCTGCTCGACCTGGGCTACGTGGCGTTCTACGCCATCGGTGCCTACGGCCTGGCGCTGGGTTATCAATACCTCGGCCTGGGCTTCTGGACGGTGCTGCCACTGGCGGCCATCGCGGCGGCGTTGGCGGGGTGCATACTCGGCTTCCCGGTGCTACGAATGCACGGTGACTACCTGGCCATCGTGACCCTGGGGTTTGGTGAAATCATTCGACTGGTGCTCAACAACTGGCTGTCGTTCACCGGCGGCCCGAACGGTATGCCGGTGCCGTCGCCGACTTTCCTCGGCCTGGAGTTCGGGCGTAAAGCCAAGGAAGGTGGGGTTCCGTTCCACGAATTCTTCGGCCTCGATTACAACCCCAACATCAAATTCATGTTCATCTACATCGTGCTGTTCCTGGTGGTGCTGGCGGTGCTCTACATCAAGCACCGGCTCACGCGCATGCCAGTTGGCCGTGCCTGGGAAGCCTTGCGCGAAGATGAGATCGCCTGCCGCTCCATGGGCCTGAACCACGTACTGGTCAAGCTCTCGGCGTTCACCATCGGTGCGTCCACCGCGGGTTTGGCCGGGGTGTTTTTTGCCAGCTACCAGGGCTTCGTCAACCCGTCGTCGTTTACCTTCTTCGAGTCGGCGTTGATCCTGGCCATCGTGGTGTTGGGCGGCATGGGCTCGACGGTCGGCGTGGTGATCGCGGCGTTCGTACTGACTGTTGCCCCTGAACTGCTGCGCAGCTTCTCCGAATACCGCGTGCTCCTGTTTGGCGTGTTGATGGTGGTGATGATGATCTGGCGACCGCGTGGCTTGATTCGGATCAGCCGAACCGGTGTGACGCCACGCAAGGGGGTCGCGCCATGAGCAAGGAAATTGTCCTCAGCGTGGAACACCTGATGATGCACTTCGGTGGCATCAAGGCCTTGAGCGATGTGAGCCTCAAGGTCGAACGCAACTCGATCTTCGCCCTGATCGGCCCCAACGGCGCCGGCAAGACCACGGTGTTCAACTGCCTCACTGGCTTCTACAAAGCCAGCGGCGGCAAGATCGAACTCAACGTGCGGGGCGAGCAGACCAACGTGATCCAGCTGTTGGGAGAGCGCTTCAAGGCGGTCGACTTCGTGTCGCCGAAAAGCTTCCTCAGCCGCGTGTACTACAAGATGTTCGGCGGTACTCACCTGGTGAACCGCGCCGGCCTGGCACGGACCTTCCAGAACATCCGCCTGTTCAAGGAAATGTCGGTGCTGGAAAACCTGCTGGTGGCCCAACACATGTGGGTCAACCGCAACATGCTCGCCGGCATCCTCAACACCAAGGGTTACCGCAAGGCCGAAAGCGATGCCCTCGACCATGCTTTCTACTGGTTGGAAGTGGTCGACCTGGTGGACTGCGCCAACCGCCTGGCCGGCGAGCTCTCCTACGGCCAGCAGCGCCGCCTGGAAATTGCCCGCGCCATGTGCACCCGGCCGCAGATCATCTGCCTGGACGAACCCGCGGCGGGCCTCAACCCGCAGGAAACCGAAGCCCTCAGCGCGATGATTCGCCTGCTGCGCGACGAACACGACCTTACGGTAGTGCTGATCGAACACGACATGGGCATGGTGATGAGCATTTCCGACCACATCGTGGTGCTGGACCACGGCAACGTGATCGCCGAAGGCGGCCCCGAAGCGATCCGCAACGACCCGAAAGTCATTGCTGCCTACCTGGGCGCGGACGAAGAGGAGTTGGTATGAGTGCACCTATCCTCGAAATGAAGGACCTGGACGTGTTCTACGGCCCGATCCAGGCCCTGAAAAAAGTCTCGCTGCACATCAACGAAGGCGAAACCGTCAGCCTGATCGGCTCCAACGGCGCGGGTAAATCCACGCTGCTGATGTCGATCTTCGGCCAGCCTCGGGCCGAGTCGGGGCAGATCCTCTACAACGGCGTCGACATTACCCACAAGTCGTCTCACTACATCGCCTCCAACGGCATCGCGCAGTCGCCGGAAGGGCGGCGGGTATTCCCCGACATGACCGTCGAGGAAAACCTGCTGATGGGCACCATCCCCATTGGCGACAAGTTCGCCAGCGAGGACATGCAGCGTATGTTCGAGCTGTTCCCACGGCTCAAGGAGCGGCGCAACCAGCGGGCCATGACCATGTCTGGCGGCGAGCAGCAAATGCTCGCCATCGCCCGTGCGCTGATGAGCCGGCCCAAGCTGTTGCTGCTGGACGAGCCGAGCCTGGGCTTGGCGCCGATTGTGGTGAAGCAGATCTTCTCCACCCTGCGCGAGCTGGCGTCCACCGGGATGACTATCTTCTTGGTGGAGCAGAATGCCAACCATGCGCTGCGCTTGTCGGATCGGGCGTACGTGATGGTCAACGGCGAGATTCGCCTGACGGGTACCGGCAAGGAGTTGCTGGTGAACGAGGAAGTGCGCAACGCCTATCTTGGCGGTCACTAACTAGTACTCAGTACCCTGTGGGAGGGGGCTTGCTCCCGATAGCGATTTGTCAGTCAGCACTTCTGAAACTGACACACCGCTATCGTGAGCAAGCCCCCTCCCACATTTGTTTTGTGTGATCCACAAGCGCGTTCTTCAAATTGTGGAAAACAAATCCAGCCACCCTCCAAAGCGCGACATATAGCCGCCGCAAATCCCTGTTTTGTCACAGTTTTGACTTGTCCCCATCCACTGTGGAACCGGCTGTGGGTAACGTGGGAGTAGCTGGCTGTAAGCCTTTAAATACGTGGCTTACAGCGTGGGGGTTGTTTTTTGACCAGCAGCTTTTTCGCGACCCTTCGAGGGGTTTGTCAACCTGTTTAAAGACACAGGTATATGACGGGAATATGTACGCTTAACCTGTGGATAAGTCTGTGACTAAACTCTGGAAAGACCCTCGTAGAGGCCGGAATGACTGGCCTGGAGCCATCGTTGTGTTTTTCCGAATTTGTCAGGGGCTACATATGGCCCTGCCCAGGTCAAGCAAAAAACTTTCTAAAACCGCCTGAAAGCCTTGTACACAGCGGCTCAGAGCTATTTGCACTTGCCCCCAAAGACTGTGGGCGCAGCTGTGGATAACCTGCGCGCATATGGCTGCAAGCCACGGTGTATAAGGCTTTGCCAGGTTTGGTTAAAAATTGATCAGTGAGGCGTGAAGGTGTGTGCATAGCGGTTGCCGCAGAGGCGGCGTAAGGGCATTCTGCTGGCAACTTTTTCCCGATGCCCGCAAGGAGACCACCATGTCCGACACGCTATTTATCACTGGCGCCACTTCAGGTTTCGGCGAAGCCTGTGCCCGTCGTTTTGCCGAAGCCGGTTGGAAACTGGTGCTCACGGGGCGTCGTGCCGAGCGCTTGAACGCCCTGGTCGAAGAGCTTTCCAAGCAGACCGAAGTGCATGGCCTGGTGGTGGACGTGCGGGACCGCAAGGGTATGGAAGAGGCTATCGCCAACCTGCCACCGTCGTTCGCCAAGCTACGTGGCCTCATCAACAATGCCGGCCTGGCCGTGGGCACTGACCCTGCGCCCAAGTGCAACCTCGACGATTGGGAAACCATGGTCGACACCAACATCAAGGGCCTGCTGACCACCACCAACCTGCTGCTGCCGCGCCTGATCGCCCATGGCCGCGGCGCCGGCATCATCAACCTGGGTTCCATCGCTGGTAACTACCCGTACCCGGGCAGCCATGTGTATGGCGGCTCCAAGGCGTTCGTGAAGCAGTTCTCGTTGAACCTGCGCTGCGACCTGCAAGGCACTGGCGTGCGTGTGACCAACATTGAGCCGGGCCTGTGTGAGAGCGAGTTCTCGCTGGTGCGCTTCGGCGGTGATCAGGCGCGTTACGACGCTACTTATGCCGGGGCCGAGCCGATCCAGCCGCAGGACATCGCTGACACGATTTTCTGGGTGATGAATACGCCGGCGCACGTCAATATCAACCGGTTGGAGCTGATGCCGGTGAGTCAAACCTGGGCCGGGTTTGCGATTGAGCGTGGGGCCAAGTAAGGCTTAACACCGCGGCGCAGCCATCGAGGGCAAGCTCCCGATGGCTGCAAATCGGCCAAAAAACAGGCCATAAGGTACACTCCGCTCCTGAAACCCCACCGCACTGTGCGGTTTAAAGGTTTTGACGGGAGGAAATGTGAGTAACCGAGGTGAGCAGGCACTGCTCAAACAATCGACAATCCTGATGTTCGCTGTGGCGATCGCAGGGATTGTCACGGGTGTGATATCTGGCGCCCAATCCATTCTGTTCGACGGCTTTTTCTCGCTGATCGCCACCGCCATCAAGGTGTTGATGCTGATCACGGCCAAGCTGATCGCCAAGAAAAGCAACGAGCGTTTCCAGTTCGGCTATTGGCACCTGGAGCCGATGGTGCTACTGATCGAAGGCAGTTTCCTGTTGCTGATCGCCATCTACGCGTTCCTCAATGGCGTGTTCGGCATTATCAATGGCGGGCGCGAGATCGAGTTGGGGTTGGTGATCATTTATGCGGCGGTGTTTACTGTCGTTGAGTTCGCCTACTTCTTCTATGTGCGCTACCGCAACCGCACGCTCAAGTCGTCGCTGATCCAATTCGACAACATCAGCTGGCTGGTGGACGCGATGCTGTCGGTGGGCCTGTTGATCAGCTTTCTGGCCGCGCTGTTGCTCAAGTCCCAGGGCTATGGCGAGTGGGCGGTGTATGTCGACCCCTTGATCCTGATCCTGCTGGCCCTGAGCATGCTGGCGCCGGCGTTCAAGATCCTGCGCCCGGCGTTGCGCGAAGTATTGGGCATCGCCCCGGACCACTTGGACGACAAGGTGCGCGAAGTGATGGACGCAGCGCAGGCCAAGCATGGTTTCGACGACTACGTCTCCTACGTGCAGAAACACGGGCGGGCGCGGTTTATCGAAATTCATGTGGTGTTGCCTGCGGACTACCCGGTGGATAAGGTCGCCACCCTCGACGGGCTGCGCGAAGAAATATCCACAGGGCTGGGCACGCCGGATGCGGCGCGTTGGTTGACGATCAGTTTTACTGGGGATCGCAAGTGGATTGCGTGAGGCCAAGTAGACCGAGGTGACGCCTTCGCGAGCAAGCCCGCTCCCACATTTAACCGCGTTCTAACTTTGAAATGCGGTCGAATGTGGGAGCGGGCTTGCTCGCGAAGAGGCCTTGAGGGTCACCCAAGATGCTTGATCAAACCCTGATAGCAGGTCGCCAAGTGATACGGCGTAGTCGATGGCATGTCCCGTCGACTCACCGTGCCCTGGGTATCCAGGCATTCATGCCAACCCTTTGCATGCAGGAAGTGCTGTTGCAACGCCAGCAACTGGCGCTGCAACGCCGCTTCACTGCCCGGCCGCAAGGTCAGCGCTCGCAGGTACTCGGCCTGGGCCCAGATGCGTTGGGTGCCGTCGCGCACCGTGCCATCCAGTGCGAGCATGCCGCTGACCGCACCGCTCAACTTATCCACACCCGTTTGTTCGGCATAGGCAAATGCCCGCGTCAGCGATGCATGCAGCGGTGTGCCGCGCAGTACATCTGACGATTCCAGCAAAAAGAACCATTCGAACTGGTGCCCCGGCTCAAACCAGTTATCCACAGCGCCCACGGGTTTTTCCATCATCACGCCATGCTCGCGGTCGATGAAGCGTTGCTGCATGGCCGTCGCCAATGCCAGCAGGGCCGCCTGTACGTCGGCATCTTCACGCACCGCAAGGGTGGCAAGGAAACCTTCGGCCAGGTGCATCAACGGGTTTTGCAACGGCCCGGAATCCAGAGAGGTCCAGTTACGCTCCAGCACGGCTTCATAAAGGTCATCGCCCGTGGCAAAGCGCTGGGCGACGACTTCCAAGGCGGCATTGAGCACCGATTCCACCAACGGTTCACGCACCTTGGCCCAGTAATGGGCACAGGCAAAGATGATGAAGGCGTGGGTGTAGAGGTCTTTGCGTTTGTCCAGCGGTTGGCCGGTGGGGTCGACGCTGTAGAACCAGCCACCGTGCTCGGCATCGTGGAAGTGCCGTTGCAGGGAACGGAACAGCGCCGCCGCGCGTTCTTCGGCAAAGGCCGCGCCGGGCTCACCGATCAGGCTGGCGAACAGGTACAACTGCCGGGCGCAGGCCATGGCGCGATAGCGTTGCGGGGGGAGTGGCTGGTGGTCGGCGTCCAGTGCCTCGAAGGGCAGTGCCAGGTCGGCATTCCAGCCTGGGCCTTGCCAGAGGGGCACGATCAGGTCGTGGAAGTGCGTGAGCACGGTGTTCAAAGCGGGCTGAGAAGCGATGGGCATTGGCTGGCGTCGTCACGGCAGGGGTGTAGGCGCGCATGGTAGCAGATGAGGGCAGCTCTAAGTTTTCAGCTGCAAGCGGCAAGTAAAAGCCGAGCTGCCCTTACTTGTCGCTTGCAGCTTGTCACTTTTAGCTGGCGAGCAACCAAACCCCAGTCGCCGCCGAAGCCGCCCCAGCCACCCGCACCAACGGCGCCGCAGCAACCGGCAGAAAGCGCACCACCGCATAACCGGCGGCATGCAATACCGCGGTCGCACCGACAAACCCAGCGGCATACGCCCAAGGGCTGGACATGTCTGGCAGTTCCAAACCATGGGCAACACCATGGAACAACGCAAACAACGCCGTGGCACCCACGGCCAGGAACAGTGGCGGACGCACCGCCAGTGCCACCGCCAGGCCCAGCGCCAGCACCGACGCGGCAATCCCGCTCTCCAGCGCCGGTAATTGCAGCCCTTCAAAACCGAGCATGCCGCCGATCAGCATGGTGCCGACAAAGGTGCACGGCAGGGCCCAGCGCGCGGCGCCGTTCTGTTGGGCAGCCCAGAGGCCGACCGCAACCATGGCCAGCAAGTGATCGAGACCGCCCAGCGGGTGGCTGATACCGGCCACCAGGCCATTGTCGCCGTGGCCCGGATGGGCGAACGCCAGGGCGGGGGCGAGCAGCAGCGCGGCGGCGGCGAGAAGTTTGTTGAGGCTCATGGACAGGTTCCTTATGGGTTGATCAGGCGGCGTTCAGCAAGCCCTGGCGTTCGATGAACGCGACGATGTCATCCAGGCCGACCCCGGTTTTCTGGTTGCTGAACACAAAAGGTTTGCCGTTGCGCATGCGTTGGGTGTCGCTGTTCATCAGTTCCAGCGAAGCGCCCACCAGTGGGGCCAGGTCGATCTTGTTGATCACCAGCAGGTCGGATTTGCAAATTCCGGGCCCGCCCTTGCGTGGCAGCTTGTCGCCGGCGGAGACATCGATCACATAGATGGTCAGGTCCGACAGCTCCGGGCTGAAGGTGGCCGACAGGTTGTCACCGCCGGACTCCACCAGGATCAGGTCCAGGCCAGGGAAGCGGCGGTTGAGTTGGTCAACGGCCTCCAGGTTGATCGAGGCATCTTCGCGAATCGCCGTGTGCGGGCAGCCGCCGGTCTCCACGCCGATGATGCGCTCCGGCGCCAGGGCCTGGTTGCGCACCAGGAAATCGGCATCTTCGCGGGTATAGATATCGTTGGTAACGACCGCCAGGTTGTAGCGATCGCGCAGGGCCAGGCACAGGGCCAGGGTCAGGGCGGTCTTGCCAGAGCCCACCGGGCCGCCGATTCCAACGCGCAGGGGTTGAGTGTTCATGTGTTTCTCCAAAATTAAGTGCTCCTAGGAGCGGAACAGGCGGCTGTACTGGCGCTCGTGGGCCATGCACGCCAGGGACAGGCCGAAGGCGGCGCTGCCCAAATGCTGGGGGGCGATGCGGCCGGCGTCCTGCTGGGCTTGTTGCAGCAGCGGTTGCAGTTCGCTGGTCAGGCGCTGGGCGGCTTGCTGGCCCAGTGGCAGGGTTTTCATCAATACCGCGAGTTGGTTTTCCAGCCAGCTCCAGAGCCATGCGGCGAGGGCGTCGTCGGGACTGATGTGCCAGGCTCGAGCGGCCAGCGCCCAGCCAAGAGCCAGGTGCGGTTCGCCGCGCTGTTCAAGAAACTCACGGGCGGCGCTGTCCAGTTCCGGCAAGCCATTGAGCAGTTGTTGCAGGGAATAGCCCATCTGCCGGCTCTCCTGATGCAGCTCGCGGGTCTCACGGCTGGCGCGGTGTTCTTCGCACAGCTGCGCCAGTTGCACCCAATCCTGGTCGACGGCGGCGCGGCAATGGGCGAGCAGCAGCGGCGCTTCGAAACGCGCAAGGTTGAGCAGCAACTGATCACTGATCCAGCGCCGGGCACTCGGCGCATCCTGCACGCGGCCGTTCTCCACGGCCATTTCCAGACCTTGGGAATAGCTGTAGCCGCCAATCGGCAGTTGCGGACTGGCCAGGCGCAACAGCGCCCAGGCTGGGTTCATATACGCACGCCGAACTGATGCAGCTTGGGCGGGTAGTTGAAGTCTTCGTCACCCTGGCGCGAATGATGATGGCCACCGCCGTAGGCGCCGTGTTCCGGTTGGAACGGCGCCTCGATGGTCTGCGCATCGGCGCCCAACTGTTCAAGCATGGCCTTGAGCACATAGTCATCGAGCAGGCGCAGCCAGCCGTCGCCGACCTGCAGCGCTACATGGCGGTTGCCGAGGTGATAGGCGGCGCGGGTCAGCTCAAACGCGTTGCGGCAAGTGACGTGAAGCAGTTGTTCAGGTCGGGCACGAACACGTACGACACGTCCGTCTTCTGCTTGTAGGAATTCGCCATCGTGTAGTGGCGGCTGCCCACGCTCCAGAAATAGGCCGACGTCTTCACCGTCGGCACTGAAACAGCGCAGGCGGCTTTTGCTGCGCGCTTCAAAATTCAGCAGCAATTCGGCGGCCCAGAGGGCTTGGGGGGCGATTCGGCGGTGGATCACCAGCATCAGAGAGCTTCCAGCTGTGAGCGATGAAAGACCTAGAGCAAGGGTCTTGCCAATCACGGGATTGAGTAGGAATTCCCTGACGGGATGTACAGGAATGCTACCCAAGAGGGCATCAGATAATTCTCTATGCGTATCAATTTGGTGCGTTGCGGAATTTATAGCACTGGAGCGGGGCGTTTTTCGTTGAGGGATGCTCTTGGTATGATGAAATTTCTTTCATCATTTTCTTGTTGATGCTTTTTCGGATTTGTCCTACGCGCGATCAGGATTTGGCGTTCATGAAACTACCTGAAGTTTATTTAGGCTGTGCGCCCTGTTTAATTCCACCGCGACGTTCATTATGTTTCGATCAATTTTTTGTATATGCCTTGTCAGCCTGACCTTCTTTATTTCGTCGGCATCGGCCAACTTTCAGCCCCGCGCAACCCTCGGAACTTCACTGCAAGGCATCAAGCCTGCTTCCATCGACGACGTTATCGATCGCGCCCATGAGTTGCTGGGTACACCTTACAAATGGGGTGGCACGTCAGCGGAGCAGGGCTTTGATTGCAGCAGTTTCCTTGTTTACCTGTTCAAGACCGAAGCCAACCTGCTGATTCCCCGCACGACAGCGGCCATGCACCGCTCTACGGCGGCAACTATTAAGCGCAGCGCGTTGAAGCCCGGAGATGCAGTGTTTTTCAAAGGCAACGGGCGCGGCCAAGTCAGCCATGTCGGCTTGTATATCGGCAAAGGCCAATTCATCCATTCGCCGCGTACAGGCAAAAGTATCCGTATCGATTCATTGAGCAACAGCTACTGGAACAAGCACTACACGACCGCCAAGCGCTTCCATACGGCGGGTTGAGCGGCTTATTCGGTGCTGCCAAGGCCTTGCCAATGCTTGAGGCCGATAAAGATAAAGCGCAGTTGTTGGGTGATTTTCGCCTGGGGCGTGAGGTGGGCCGGCAGGGCATGGGCCGGTGGGTCGATGATATCGGGCAGGGTGGCGAACACGCTTTTGACGATCAGGTCGGCCATCACATGCAAGCCTTCCGCGTCCAGGTGCTGCAGTTTTGGCATCAGCGTCAGGTCGGCCGCCAGGTCGCGGGTGATGTCTTCGCGCAGGGCGCCGATGGCTTGGCGTACGGCCAGGCAACCGCCGTACTGCTCACGGGCCAGGAACAGGAATTGCGAGCGGTTGGCCGAGACCACATCGAGGAAGATGCGCACGGACGCATCAATAATGCCGCCCATTACAAACTCGTTGTGGCGCACCAGGCGAATCGTAGCGCGGAAGGTCTGGCCGACTTCGCTGACCAATACCAGCCCGAGCTGGTCCATGTCGGCAAAATGGCGATAGAAACCGGTGGGCACGATACCTGCCGTCTTCGCCACTTCGCGCAGGCTCAGGCTGCCAAACCCACGGCCACACTCCATCAGATGGCGGGCTGCGTCCATCAAGGCGAGGCGAGTCTGTTGCTTCTGTTCGGCGCGGGGCAGCATGAGCGGATGGGCTTTGTCAGCGAGTACAGCGACGCACTCTAGCAAAAGCGCTTTGCCGGCGTCGAACTTGACAGGGGCGAGGCGTGACGCGGTCTATATAAAAGCAAAAGCCCGATCGACAGATCGGGCTTTTTTCTGGGCCACCACGGGCTTAGCTCTGGGCTTGATGCAGTTCTTGCAGACGGTCGGCACCGCCTTCAGCAACGCCTTCGGTGTAAGCGCGTTTGTTGGCTTGTTCAGCACCGCCTTCTACCAAGCCTTTCTCTTGCAGGCGGTTGAAGCCATTTTCAGCCACGGCACCTTTGGCATAGTCACGGTTTTCGTCTTCTTGCGAACCGCTGCGAGCCACGGTCTGGCTAATTTGTACGGCTTGGGCTTTATTCTGTGGGGTGGCCTGTTCGGCGGCTGGCAGGGCAAAAGCGCTGGAAGCCAGGACGGATAACAGGACGGTAGCGAGTAATTGGCGTTTCATGATGGTTGCTCCTTGGGAGGGCGATAAAGTGGGTACAGGGCTAATGCTACTCTTGATAAGTCGATATAAAAGTTCATAAACACAATGGTAATAATCAACAGAATTGATTGTTCCCTCCGGAGGCTCTAGAACGAGCCTCTCAAGCACGCGGTTTTGCACCGGGGTGGGTATTTTCGACACGAACCTGGGTAACAATGGTGCGCCGTTGATGATCAGAAGCTGTCTGTTCGATCAGGAAAGTGGCTTTTTGCGACTAAATCGGCCATCGGGTTAAACCCCCGGGCGGTTTGCCAGTCGTAGTTTTATAGGCTGCTCTTTAGGGGTAGCTCAGCCAGTCGTATTCAGGAGTCCTGTGCAATGACGCGCACTCGTAAAATCGTCGCTTGGAGCTGCGCCAGCTTCGTTCTGTTAATCGCCATCGTGGTACTGGTCCTGTTCTTCTTCGACTGGAACCGCATCAAGCCGCCACTCAATGCCAAAGTCTCCGAAGAGCTGCACCGCCCGTTCGCCATCAACGGCAACCTTGCGGTGGTGTGGCAGCGTGAACCGGATGAAGGCGGCTGGCGCGCCTGGGTGCCGTGGCCCCATGTGATCGCCGAAGACCTGACCCTGGGCAACCCCGACTGGTCGAAGCAACCGCAAATGGTCACGCTTAAAAAGGTCGAGCTGCGTATTTCACCCCTGGCCTTGCTGGTACAACGCGTGGTGATCCCGCGGATCGACCTCACTGAACCGAGTGCCCAGTTGCAGCGCCTGGCCGATGGCCGCGCCAACTGGACCTTCAAGTTCGACCCCAAAGACCCCGACGCCGAACCCTCCAACTGGGTGGTGGACATCGGCGCCATCGGTTTCGACAAGGGCCATGTGACCCTCGACGATCAAACCCTCAAGACTCAACTCGATGTGATCATCGACCCGCTGGGCAAACCGATCCCGTTCGGCGAAATCGTCGGCGACGCCGATGCCAGGAAAGCCCTGGAAAAAGGCTCGGCGCCCCAGGACTACGCGTTCGGCCTTAAGGTCAAAGGCCAATACCACGGCCAGAAACTCGCCGGCACCGGCAAGATTGGCGGCCTGCTTGCCTTGCAGGACGCGGCCAAGCCGTTCCCGCTGCAAGCCCAAGTGAAAGTCGCCGACACCAGCATCGCCCTGGCCGGCACCCTGACTGACCCGCTGAACCTCGGCGCCCTGGACCTGCGCCTGAAACTCTCGGGCAGCAGCCTGGGTAACCTGTACCCGCTGACCGGCGTCACCTTGCCGGACTCGCCGGCCTACTCCACCGATGGTCATCTGATCGCCAAGCTGCATGAAGCCAGCGGCGCCTCATTCCGCTACGAAAACTTCAACGGCAAGATCGGCAACAGTGATATCCACGGCGACCTGGCCTATGTCGCCAGCCAGCCACGGCCCAAGCTCAGCGGCGCGCTGGTGTCCAACCAACTGCTGATGACTGACCTGGCGCCGTTGATCGGTGCCGACTCCAACGCCAAGCAAAAAGCCCGGGGCGGTGAAAGCAAACAGCCAGCGACCAAAGTGCTGCCGGTTGAAGAGTTCCGCACCGAGCGCTGGCGCGAAATGGATGCCGACGTGGAGTTCACCGGCAAGCGCATCGTGCACAGTGCCGACTTGCCCTTCACCGACCTTTACACCCACTTGGTACTCAACGACGGCCAACTGAGCCTCGAACCCCTGCGCTTCGGCGTGGCCGGCGGCAAGCTCGATGCGCAGATTCGCTTGAACGGCCGCACTACGCCGATGGAAGGCCGCGCCAAACTGACGGCGCGCAACTTCAAGCTCAAGCAGTTGTTCCCGACCTTTGAACCGATGAAAACCAGCTTTGGTGAACTCAACGGCGACGCCGATATTTCCGGGCGCGGCAATTCCGTCGCAGCGCTGCTCGGCACTTCCAATGGTGACCTGAAGATGCTGATCAACGACGGCGCCATCAGCCGTGGCCTGATGGAAATCGCCGGGCTCAACGTCGGCAACTACGTGGTGGGCCGCCTGTTCGGCGACAAGGAAGTGAAGATCAACTGCGCGGCGGCGGATTTCGGCATCAAGACGGGCCTGGCGACCACGCGGTTGTTTGTGTTCGATACCGAGAACGCCATCATCTACATCGACGGCACCGCGAACATGGCCACGGAGCAGTTGGACCTGACCATCACGCCCGAGTCCAAGGGCTTTCGCTTGTTTTCGCTGCGCTCGCCGCTGTACGTCAATGGGCCGTTTATCAAACCCAATGCTGGCGTGAAGGCCATCCCGCTGGCACTGCGTGGCGCTGGCATGGTTGCCCTGGGCATTATCGCCGGCCCGGCTGCCGGCCTCCTGGCGCTGGTGGCACCGAGCGGCGATGAGCCGAATCAGTGCGCACCCTTGCTGCAACAGATGAAGGAAGGCAAGGCGCCTAAGACCGTCAAGTAACTAACTGACTGCGCCTGAAAGCAAATGTGGGAGGGGGCTGCTGCCCCCTCCCACATGGGTATTGCAGTGTTGCGGGTTACAGATCTTGCAGAATATCCGCCATATCATCGGCGTGTTCTTCTTCCTGGGCCAGGATGTCTTCAAAGATGCGACGGGTAGTCGGATCTTTATCACCGATGTACTGGATGATTTCACGGTAGCTGTCCACCGCGATACGCTCGGCCACCAGATCCTCGTAGACCATTTCTTTGAGCGTGTTGCCTGCGACGTATTGGGCGTGGGAGTTCTTCGACAGCAGGTCGGGGTTGAACTCCGGCTCGCCGCCCAGTTGCACGATGCGCTCGGCCAGTTTGTCGGCATGCTCGGCTTCCTGGGTGGCATGCTCAAGGAACTCATCAGCGGCGACGCTGGCTTTGAGACCGCTGGCCATGAAGTAGTGGCGCTTGTAGCGCAACACGCAGACCAGTTCTGTGGCCAGCGACTCGTTGAGCAGACGGATGATTTCTTCGCGGTCGGCGTCGTAGCCTTCCGTCACGGCACCGTTTTCGACATTCTGGCGGGCGCGGCTGCGCAGGGTCGCAATGTCAGTCAAGTGTGCTTCAGTCATTTCAATCTCCTGGGGCTAATCCGGTTTTACGCCACGCTCTGCCGGCGTGATCGCTATCAGTTGTGAGTCTTGGGCGGGACAAAAAGTTTTATTGGATTTGCCTGGGAGTGTCATCTTCGCGTCGCTGGATTGGGCTAGTCTGCCTTCATCCTCTCATGATCAAGGACGTTCGACTCATGTCGCAGTCGTTAGCCACGCGTTACCCCCTGGTGCTGGTGCCTGGCATGCTTGGCTTCGTACGCGTGGGGTTTTTCCCCTACTGGTACGGGATCGTTCCAGCGCTGCGAGCCGGTGGGGCGCGGGTGTTTCCTGTCCAAGTAGCGCCGTTGGACTCCAACGAAGTACGCGGTGAGCAGTTGCTGGCGCAGATCGAGCGGGTTCTTCGGGAGTCCGGCGCTGAGAAGGTCAACCTGATCGGCCATAGCCAGGGCTCGCTCACCGCCCGTTATGCGGCGGCCAAGTGCCCGGAGTGGGTGGCGTCGGTTACCTCGGTGGCCGGGCCCAACCATGGCTCGGAACTGGCCGATCATATCCACACCCATTACCCCGCCGACAGCGTCAAAGGGCGCCTGATGAGCGCAGTGTTTCATCTGGTTGCCTGGGTAATGGGGTTGCTGGAAACCGGCTATCGCGGGCCGCGCTTCAAGGCCGACCTGCAGGCTTCGCACCATTCCCTGACCAGCGCGGGCGTGGCGCTTTTCAATCGCCAATATCCCCAGGGGTTGCCCCAGGAATGGGGCGGGCAGGGCATTGAGGAGGTTAACGGCGTGCGCTACTACTCATGGTCCGGCACCTTGCAGCCGGGCAAGACCGATCGCGGGCGCAACCTGCTGGACGGCACCCACCGTAGCTGTCGCTTGTTCGCCCGCAGCTTTGTGCGGGAGAAGGGCCAATGCGACGGTATGGTCGGGCGTTACAGCTCACACTTGGGCACGGTGATCGGCGATGACTACGCCCTGGACCATTTCGATATCGTCAACCAATCCATGGGGCTGGTGGGCAAGGGGGCCGAGCCGATTCGTCTGTTTGTCGAGCATGCCCGGCGGCTCAAGGCGGCCGGGGTTTAGCGGGTACACCGCGTTATCGTTCTTCGCGAGCAAGCCCGCTCCCACACTAGACCGCATTCCAAAGATGGATCTCGGTCAAATGTGGGAGCGGGCTTGCTCGCGAAGGCGATATGTCAGGCAACACTGACCCTACGGCCAACCGGCGTCGTCCAGCGCTCCGACAAAATCACCCCGCCCAACGTCAGCAAACCGCCCACCAAGTGATACAGCGCCAGCTCTTCCTTCAACACCACCGCCGCAATCAACGCGGTAATCAATGGCAGCAGGTTGAAAAACAGCGTGGTCCGGCTTGGCCCCAGGGTCTTCACCGAATGCATCCAGGCCAATGGCGCGAGCATCGAAGCCAACAGGCACGCATACAGCACCAGCGGAATATTTGCCCAGCCCAACCCAGCCTTGGCCGAGAACAGATACAGCGGGAACAACACCACCACCGCTACCAGCACTTGCAGATACAGCAGTACCAACGGCGGCAGGCGCAGTTGCCATTTTTTCAGCAGGGTGCTGTAGACCGCGTACGCCAGTGTGGCAATGAGCATCATGCCGTCGCCCAGGTTGACCCCATGTTGCAGCAGCGCGCCCAGGCTGCCGGCCGACACCACCACCACCACGCCGGCAAACGACAGCACCGCACCGGTCAGCGCGCCAAAGGTCAGGCGTTGGCCCAGGCTGACAATGGCGGCGGTCAGGGTCATCAGCGGCATCAGCGAGAGGATGATGCCCATGTTGGTGGCGCTGGTCAGCGTTGCCGCGTAATAAGCCAGGCTTTGATACACCGCCATGCCCAGCACGCCGAGGATAAAAATCTTGCCGAGGTTCGGGCGGATGAGCGCCCAGTTGGCGATTACCGGCTTGAGCATGAACGGGGTAAACAGCAGCGCCGCCAGCAGCCAGCGGTAAAAGCCGATTTCAGCCGGAAAGATCGAACCCACGGCCAGTTTGTTGACCACGGTGTTGCCGGCCCAGATAAAGATGGCCAGCAGCGGATACGCGTATTGCATCGAAAGAAACCCAGTGTGTTGACGAGGCGGGATTATCCCCTGTCTGGATCGAAGCCTATACTGCGATCCAGACAACTGACCTCTGAATCCAGACAACATGGCCAGACATACCGTACGCCTCGCGGATTTTTCCAGCCTGCCGGGCCCTGTGTACTTCCGCTACTCCGATTTCGCCCCTGACACCGAGTGCACCCCGCACCGGCATGGCTGGGGCTCGCTGGACTATTCGGCCAGTGGCGTGATGCGCATGGAGGTGGCCGGTAATCGCTTTATGTCGCCGCCGCAGTACGCGGTATGGATCCCGCCCAATACCGAGCACAGCTCCTACAACGCCCAGGCGATTGTGTATCGCTCGGTGGGCTTGGCGCCGACGCTCTGCGAGCAGCTGCCCCAAGCGCCGTGCACCCTGGCGATCAGTGACATTCTCAAGGCTATCCTCAGCGATTTCGCCCAGCGTGACGTGAATATCCCGCAGACCGAGGCCGATATTCGCCTGGCCCAAGTGCTGGTGGACCAGCTCAGGCAGGCGCCGATTCACGATGGCTTCCTGCCCTACGCCCGCCACCCCGGGTTGCTGGGAGTACTAGAGGGCATGCAGGCTGAGCCCGGCGACAATCGCCCGTTGCTGCAATGGGCTGAGCAGGTGCATGTGAGCGAACGCACCCTGGCGCGCCAGTTTGTACGCGAACTGGGCATGAGTTTTGGCGAATGGCGCCAGCGCCTGCGCTACCTGGCGGCCATCGAAGCCCTGGACAGCGAGCGCAGCGTGCAACATGTGGCGTTTGATTTGGGCTACAGCACCGCCTCGGCGTTTATCGCCATGTTCCAGCGCCACGCCGGCTGCACGCCGGAGCAGTACCGGCGGTCGAATATACGTAGTCGCTGAAGTTGTAACAGGTTTTGACTACACTGCGAGGTAGGCCGTGCCCTTCGGCACGGTAACAGGGAGAAAACTCCATGAAGATGCTGCGTATTCCGTTGTTGATGATGGGCCTGCTGCTGTGTTCCCAGGGTTTTGCCGCCACGGCCCAACAGAACAAAATGACCACCTGCAATGCCGAAGCGACTACCAAGACCCTTAAAGGCGATGACCGCAAGACCTTCATGAAGACCTGCCTGTCGGCGCCTGCCGCCAACGATGCCAAGACCCTGACGCCACAACAGCAGAAGATGAAAGACTGCAATGCGTCGGCAAAAACCAAGGCGTTGACCGGTGATGCGCGCAAGACATTCATGAGCACCTGCCTCAAAGGTTAATCACGATTTCGCAGGCGCTGCAGATCAAATGTGGGAGGGGGCTTGCTCCCGATAGCGCCGTGTCAGTCAACCGATTCATTGGCTGATCCACCGCAATCGGGAGCAAGCCCCCTCCCACACTTGATCGCATTCACAGTCGTCCCCCCTCGCTTGATGCCTGCAACGCTGGCAGACTGCCCATCCTTTTACGCCGTTTGTTTTGAGGCTGTATGCCAACGTTTTCTCAGCGTCATGTGTTGTTGCTGGCCAGCTACATCATCATTTTCGGCGGGTTGCTGCTGGTGCTGCCGCTGAAATTGCTGCCCAGCCTGCTGGCCGGCCTGTTGGTCTATGAACTGGTCAACATGCTCACCCCCCAACTTCAACGCCTGATCGAAGGTCGGCGCGCGCGCTGGTTGGCGGTGGCTTTGCTGGGCACGCTGATCGTCAGCGTGCTCACATTGATTTTCGCCGGCGCTATCAGCTTCCTGCTCCACGAAGCGGAAAACCCCGGGGCTTCCCTCGACAAATTCATGGGCGTGGTCGACCGCGCACGCGGCCAGTTACCGCCGTTCATCGACGCCTACCTGCCCGCCAGTGCCGCCGAATTCCGCGTGGCCATCGGCGATTGGCTGAGCAAGCACCTGAGCGAACTGCAACTGGTCGGCAAAGACGCCGCGCACATGTTCGTCACCCTGCTGATCGGCATGGTGCTGGGTGCGATCATCGCCCTGCAGCGCGTGCCGGACCTGACCAAACGCAAGCCCCTGGCCGCCGCCCTGTTCGACCGCCTGCACCTGCTGGTCCAGGCCTTTCGCAACATCGTCTTCGCCCAGATCAAGATCGCCGCGCTCAACACTGCCTTCACTGCGATCTTCCTCGCCGTGGTGCTGCCGCTGTGTGGTATCCACCTGCCGTTGACCAAAACCCTCATCGTGTTGACCTTCCTGCTCGGCCTGTTGCCGGTGATCGGCAACCTGATGTCCAACACTTTGATCACCATCGTCGCGCTCTCGCTGTCGATCTGGGTGGCGGTGGCGGCGCTGGGGTATTTGATCGTGATCCACAAGGTCGAGTACTTCCTCAACGCACGCATCGTCGGCGGGCAGATCAGTGCCAAGTCGTGGGAGTTGCTGTTGGCGATGCTGGTGTTTGAAGCGGCGTTCGGTTTGCCGGGAGTGGTGGCGGGGCCGATTTATTATGCGTACCTCAAGAGTGAGTTGAAGCTTGGGGGAATGGTTTAAGGTCAACCGCTCCCGACAAATAGCCGATTGCGATAAGCATTATTCGCAAGTCGTCTTGGCTACTGTGATTTTTTACAGTGGCGCTTCGCACAGATTTGGTTGAGGCTAACCCCGAAGGAGTTAGTCTTGACCAAGGAGGGCGAGGCGTGAGCAAGCATATAGTCATTGT
Organism: Pseudomonas sp. MF6755; assembly: GCF_016405635.1. NCBI lineage: Bacteria > Pseudomonadati > Pseudomonadota > Gammaproteobacteria > Pseudomonadales > Pseudomonadaceae > Pseudomonas > Pseudomonas sp. MF6755. The sequence continues at coordinate 77,152 of NZ_JAEKDA010000004.1, read as the reverse complement.
CGGTGGTGGGGTTGGCGGCACGATGCTCGCCAATCAGTTGGTCACCAAGCTCTATCCGGAAATCCTGCGTGGCGAGGTATGCATTACCCTGCTGTCGAACTCGCCTGATCATTTCTATAAACCTGCATTCATGTACGTGGCCTTCAACCAGTTCTTCGAGGAAGAGTTGAAACGCCCCGAGCGTTCATTACTGCGCCCGGAAATTGACTTTCGAGTGGACGAGGTCACGCGCTTCGACTTTGCCAGCCAGCACCTGCATACCCGCAGTGGCAAGCGCCACGGATTCGATTTCCTGGTGATCGCCACCGGTTGCGTGCCCGCGCCTGAACGTATCGAGGGCCTCAAGGAGGCGGGTGACCATTTCTACCAATACGCGGCGGCCCGGCAATTGGCTGAGCGGCTCCATACGATTGAACGGGGTCGGATTTTCATCAGTGTGTCTTTTCCCAAGACGCCAAACGTACCTCACCAGTGCGGCATCGCCCCGGTGGAAACCACGCTGATGCTGGACGATTTGCTGCGACGTCGAGGTGTACGGGACAAGGTCGAAATCATCTACACCTACCCCAGCGTCGCCCAACTATTGCGTAATTGCCTGTTCATGCAGCGTCCGGTCGGAGAGGCCCTGTCGAGTATTTTCGAGCAGAGGAATATCCGCTTCCAGCGCGACTTCACCTTGGGAAGGGTCGACCCCGAGCGGCGCATTGCCTATTCCGAAGAAGGTGAGGAGCAGCCGTTCGACATCTTGATGGCGACCCCGCCGATTCGTGCCGTGGATGTGGTGATCGAGAGTGGCATTTCCCTGGCTGCAAATGACGAAGGCTGGCTGCCGACTAATCATGAAACGCTGCAGGTATATGGGTTGCAGGGGGTGTATGTCATCGGTGACACGGTCGACCTGCCTATCAGCAAGGCCGGAGGCGCCTGCCATAACCAGGCGCCGGTGATCGCCAATAACATCACCGCCGAAATTCGCTTGGGTGCCCCCAATGCGGTGTACGACGGGCGCGTGCAGGCGGTGGCACAGATGGGTCTGAATGCCGGGATGCCGCTGTGGTACGACTACGCCCACGACGTTCTGCCAACCCCGCCGAGCAAGCTTGGCGGCCTGCTGCGCACCGGCTTCAATCGAGGCCTGTACTGGGCTGTAGCGCGTGGAATGCTTTGACCTGACACACGGAGGCGTTAATCGTCATGGATGTTACGGATAAGTTGCCCGAGCAGGATGCCGGGCTTGAGGCCTTGCTCACCAAGTTGCAACCGCTGCTGGACAAGGGGCGCATGGACAATGTCGTTGATGTGCTGGCGTTGGTTTCCGATCTGGTGGACATGCTCGATGGTCCTATGGTGGAGAAACTGGCACTGTTGTTTGAACAGGCCACGGCCGTGTCCTGGAGCGTGGGCAACGCGGCGCGCATGGCCATGGCGCAGACCCAGGCTGAAGAGACGCCTCCCAGCCTCTATGGGCTACTGTCATTGCTGCGCGAGCCGTACACCCGGCGCGGTCTGGCGCTGGCACTCAGGACATTGAACGTAATCGGGCGGCAATAGTGAGCTGACGCAGGTCAACCTTCCTGCCTGAGCCTTATGCGCCTAACCGCGAAGCGACCCTGACCTAAAGGATTAAGTCATGATCAGCAAACCCGAGCCGTCAACGGCAGGGCCTGCCACAACTCAGTGGGATCCCCAGGCCTATCTCCAATTTGCCCGCCTGCGCGAGCGCCCCGTACTGGACCTGCTGGACCGCATGGCTTTCCTGCAGCCCCAACGCATCTATGACCTGGGGTGCGGCACTGGCATTGCCACCCAGTTGTTGGCCAAGCGTTGGCCCGAGGCGGAGTTGATCGGCGTCGACAGCTCCGCGCAAATGCTCAGCGAGGCCACTTACCTGCCGATCAAGGCGCTCTGGCACAGGTGCGATGTGCAGCATTGGCAGACTGAGCAGCCTGCGGACCTGCTGTTCGCGGCTGCCGTGCTGCACTTTGTCAACGGGCATGAAATCTTGTTGCCGCGCTTGTTGGCGCAATTGCGCCCCGGCGGTTGCCTGGCGGCCCACATGCCTGATTGGCGGGATGCGCCTTGGTACGCGTTGATGCTCGAAACGCTTGAGCACGGTGGGCTGGATAACGCGCCACTGGGTACGCCGCGACTTCGGCAATTCATGGCCGAGCGCCCGGTGCTGTCGCTGGAGCGCTACTACCGCTTGCTGGCGCCACTGACCACGGGCCTGGATATCTGGGAGACCGAGCATCTGCAGGTGGTCGAGGGCCAGTCGCCGATTTTTGACTGGGTCAAGGTCTCGGCGCTGCGGCCTGTGCTATTGGCATTGAATGAGTGGGAGCGGAAACGGTTTCTGGAACAATACCTGGAGCGAGTGCACCAACGTTACCCGCCAGAGAGGGACGGGCATACGCTGTTTCCGTTCAAGCGGATCTTTATTCTTGCGACGGTATAGGAAGTATCACCGCTCAAAACTGTGGGAGGGAGCACGTCGAAACGACGCACCGCTCTTCCCACATTAGAATGTGCAGTGTTGGTGAGATCGAGGCGGGTCAGCAGCCGTAACGCTTGCTGGCCTCAATCGCCAAACCACTACCGATACTGCCAAAGATATTGCCTTCCACGTGCCGCGCATTCGGCAGCATGGCCGAGATGCTGTGGCGCAGTGCCGGAATACCGCTGGAACCACCGGTGAAGAACACCGTGTCCACCTGGGCAACATCCACCGAAGCATCGGTCAGCAATTGGGTCACGCTGTTGCGCACGCGTTCCAGCAGGCCATCAATGGCGGACTCGAACAACGTACGGCTCAAATCCACGCTCAACCCCGGCTCAACCCGATCCAGCAGCACATGGCGGTTGTCTTCGTGGGTCAGCTGGATCTTGGTTTCTTCCACTTCCATCGCCAGCCAGTGCCCGGCGCGCTGTTCGATCAACTTGAACAGCCGGTCGATGCCACCGGTGTCTTCGATGTCGTAGCGCATGCTGCCCAGCGCTAGCTGGGATTTCTGCGAGTACACCGAGTTGATGGTGTGCCAGGTGGCCAGGTTCATGTGGTGGCTGGTGGGCATGTAGGCGCCGCTTTTCATGCGGCTGCCGTAGCCGAACAGCGGCATCATGCCGGCGAGGGACAGCTGTTTGTCGAAGTCGGTACCGCCGATGTGCACGCCGCCGGTGGCGAGGATGTCGCTCTGGCGGTTGTCGTTGTGACGGCGGTCCGGAGACAGGCGCACCAGGGAGAAGTCGGACGTACCACCGCCGATGTCGACGATCAGCACCAGCTCTTCTTTCTCGATAGTAGACTCATAGTCGAACGCCGCCGCAATCGGTTCGTACTGGAACGAGATGTCCTTGAAGCCGATCTTGCGTGCCACGTCCACCAGGGTGTTCTCGGCTTCCTGGTCGGCCATCGGGTCGTCATCGACGAAGAACACCGGGCGGCCCAGCACCACTTCCTCGAATTCACGCCCTGCGGTTGCCTCGGCGCGGCTCTTGAGCTGGCCGATAAACAGCGCCAACAGGTCGGTGAACGGCATGGCCGTGCCCAAGACGCTGGTGTCGTGCTTGATCAGCTTGGAACCCAGCAGGCTCTTGAGCGAGCGCATCAGCCGGCCTTCGTAGTTTTCCAGGTACTCGTGCAGGGCCAGGCGGCCGTACACCGGGCGGCGCTCCTCGAAGTTGAAGAACACCACCGACGGCAAGGTGATCTTGTCGTCCTCCAGCGCGATAAGCGTCTCCTCGCCGGGGCGGATCCAGCCGACGGTGGAGTTGGACGTGCCGAAGTCGATACCGCAGGCACGGGCTGGGGATGGGTTTTTCATGTCTATCGGGTTCCGGTTGAAAAACGGCCGCGCAGTGTATGCCAGTCGCAGGCGCTTGCGTAGGCCAACCATCCGTTAAATCGCGCTTGAAAGTACGGGATTTGCCCCCACATCTGTTGCATACGGCTGATGCCGATAACACTTTGACGTACCCCCCAGGCCACAACCCTCAACAGGTGCAAACCAGCGCACGTTGTGCCCCGGGCAGTGCGATCTCGATAAAGGATGGTGAACCGCCGATGGATTTCAAAGATTACTACAAGATTCTGGGTGTCGAGCCGACGGCCGATGACAAGGAAATCAAGGCAGCCTATCGCAAGCTCGCGCGCAAATATCACCCCGATGTCAGCAAGGAAAAAGACGCCGAAGAGAAATTCAAGGACGCGTCCGAAGCCTATGAGGCGCTTAAAAGCGCCGATAAGCGAGCCGAGTACGACGAACTGCGCAAATACGGCCAGCACGGCCAGCCGTTCCAGGGCCCACCTGGCTGGCAGAGTCGTGGTGGGTATGGTGGCGGCGCGGGCACCGAGGACTTCTCCGACTTTTTCAGCTCGATCTTCGGTGGTCGCGGCGATGCCTTCGGTGGCGGCCAGCGCCGCTCCACGGGGCGCAAGGGCCAGGACGTGGAGATGCAACTGACGGTGCACCTTGAAGAGACACTGTCTACCGAGTCCAAGCAGATCAACTTCCAGGTGCCGCAATACGACGCTTCGGGCCGGCACGTCAGCAACACCACCAAGAGCCTGAACGTGAAGATCCCCGCCGGCGTGGCCGACGGCGAGCGCATCCGCCTCAAAGGGCAGGGCGCACCGGGCATCGGTGGCGGCGCCAATGGCGACCTGTACCTGATCATCAAGTTTGCGCCCCACCCCAAGTTCGAAGTGGATGGCGAAAACCTGATCATCAACCTGCCCCTGGCGCCGTGGGAGCTGGCGTTGGGCGCGGAAGTGGCCGTGCCGACCCTCACCGGCAAGATCAACCTCAAGGTGCCTGCCGGCAGCCAGAACGGCCAGCGCATGCGCGCCAAGGGTCATGGCTTGCTGAACAAGGCCGGGCAGCGCGGTTATCTGTTTGTGCAGCTCAAGGTGGTGATGCCTAAAAGTAGCGATGAGGAGGTCAAGGCGTTGTGGCAGGCGCTGGCTGATAAGGCGGCGTTCAACCCGCGTGAGCATTTCTGAGCCGGGTAACTGTTGCGCAATTGTTGGCCGCGCCCGGCACTCAGTATGGGTTGCACTAAAACAAAAAGTAGCGCTGCGCCATCGGCAGCACATCTGCCGGCTCACACCACAGCAACACGCCGTCGGCCTTGACCTGATAGGTCTGCGGGTCCACCTCGATATCCGGCAGGTAATCGTTATGGATCAAGTCGGTTTTCTGCACGTTGCGGCACCCCTTGACCACCGCGATCTGCTTCTTCAACCCCAGGGCCTCGGGCAAGCCGGCGTCCTGGGCAGCCTGGCTGATAAAGGTCAGGCTGGTGGCGTGCAACGAGCTGCCGAAGCTGGCGAACATCGGGCGGTAGTGCACCGGTTGTGGCGTCGGGATCGACGCGTTGGCGTCGCCCATCAGGCTTGAGGCAATTGCGCCGCCCTTGAGGATCAAGGTCGGTTTGATGCCGAAGAACGCCGGGCGCCACAGCACCAGGTCGGCCCACTTGCCCACTTCGATAGAGCCGACGATATGGCTGACACCATGGGTGATCGCCGGGTTGATGGTGTACTTGGCGATATAGCGTTTGGCGCGGAAGTTGTCATTGCCCGGGCCGTCGCCGGGCAGGGCGCCACGTTGTTTTTTCATCTTGTCGGCGGTCTGCCAGGTGCGCGTGATCACTTCACCGACGCGGCCCATGGCCTGGCTGTCGGAGCTGATCATCGAGAACGCGCCCAGGTCATGCAGGATGTCTTCAGCAGCAATGGTCTCGCGGCGGATGCGGCTTTCGGCGAAGGCCACGTCTTCGGCAATGCTTGGGTCCAGGTGATGGCAGACCATCAGCATGTCCAGGTGCTCGTCGATGGTGTTGCGGGTGAACGGCCGGGTCGGGTTGGTGGAACTGGGCAGCACGTTGGGGAAACCGCAGGCCTTGATGATGTCCGGCGCATGGCCGCCACCGGCGCCTTCGGTGTGGTAGGTGTGGATGGTGCGGCCCTTGAGGGCGGCGAGGGTGGTTTCGACGAAGCCAGACTCGTTGAGGGTGTCGCTGTGGATCGCCACCTGCACGTCGTATTGGTCGGCAACGCTCAGGCAGTTGTCGATACTTGCGGGCGTGGTGCCCCAGTCTTCATGCAGCTTCAAACCGATGGCGCCGGCCTTGACCTGTTCGATCAGCGGCTCGGGCAGACTGGCGTTGCCCTTGCCGGTGAAACCGATGTTCATCGGGAATGAATCGCTGGCCTGCAGCATGCGCGCCAAGTGCCACGGGCCGGACGTGCAGGTGGTAGCGTTGGTTCCGGTGGCCGGCCCGGTGCCGCCGCCGATCATGGTGGTGACGCCGCTGGTCAGCGCTTCTTCGATCTGCTGCGGGCAGATGAAATGCACGTGGGAGTCGATGCCGCCTGCCGTGAGGATCATGCCTTCGCCGGCGATCACTTCAGTGCTGGCGCCGATGGCCATGGTCACGCCGGGCTGGATATCCGGGTTGCCGGCTTTGCCGATCGCATGGATGCGGCCATTCTTCAAGCCGACGTCGGCCTTGACGATGCCCCAGTGGTCGATGATCAGCGCGTTGGTGATCAGGGTGTCCACCACTTCATGGGCGAGCAGTTGGCTCTGGCCCTGGCCGTCGCGGATGACCTTGCCGCCGCCGAATTTCACTTCTTCGCCATAGACAGTGAAGTCCTGTTCGACTTCGACGAACAGTTCGGTGTCGGCCAGGCGGACCTTGTCACCGACGGTGGGGCCGTACATGTCGGCGTAGGCTTGGCGGCTGATTTTCATGTGTGGTTGCCCTGATAAAGATATGTTGAATGTGAGACCGCTATCGGGAGCAAGCCCGCTCCCACCTTTGATTTGTGAATACCTTCAAATGTGGGAGGGGGCTTGCTCCCGATGAGGCCCTAAAGGTCACCCATAATTCGCCCGGCAAACCCGAATACCCGCCGCCCACCGCCCAGATCCACCAGCTCCACCTCCCGCCGCTGCCCCGGCTCAAACCGCACTGCCGTCCCAGCCGGAATATTCAGGCGCATGCCACGGCTTGCTGCACGGTCAAACTCCAGCGCGTCATTGGTCTCGAAAAAATGGTAGTGCGAGCCCACCTGAATCGGCCGGTCGCCGCTGTTGGCCACGCCGAGGGTGACGGTGCGCCGGCCGACATTCAGTTCGATGTCGCCAGGCTGGATCTGATATTCACCAGGAATCATGCAGGTTGCCCCAGAGTCTTGAAGTAGATGGCGGTCGGGCTGTAGCGCCCGTCCGGGCTTTGGCAGTAGTCGGGCAGTTCACCGATCTTGGTGTAGTGCAGCGACTGGTAGAAGGCTTCGGCACCGGAGCCGGCCTCGGTGTCCAGATAGAGCAAGCCGCGCTTGTGCTGGCGTGCGGCGAGTTCCAGGGCGTTCATCAATTGCTGGCCCAGGCCATGACGGCGGGCGCTGCTGTGCACTAGCAGCTTTTGCACTTCGGCGCGGTTGAGGCCGTTGGCTTTCTGGCACAGCGCCAATTGCACGCTGGCGATCACTTGCTCGTCACGCACCACCACCCACAGCAACAGGCTGGCGTCCTCGACACTGGCTTGCACCCCCTGCAGATAGGCGCGGGCCTGGGCTTCATCGAAGTCGGCCATGAAGCCCACCGAAGCGCCATGCTGCACCGCGTCCAGCAACAGCTCAATCAAACCCAAGCGGTAATGGGCAAAACTTTCAGCATTCACTCGACGCAATTGTGCAGCGCTCATCGATCTCACTCCTTGGGCGGCTCGACGCCCGGATTCAATGTCAGTTGCATGAAAGTCAGGTCCAGCCAGCGGCCGAACTTGATACCCACTTGGGGCATCTGCCCGGTGGTAATGAAACCCAGGCGCTCATGCAGGCGGATGGACGCCAGGTTGCCGCTTTCAATGGCCGCGACCATCACGTGTTTGCCGCAGCTGCGGGCACGCTCGATCAGCGCTTGCATCAGGCGTGGGCCAAGGCCCTTGCCGCGTTGATCGTTGCGCACGTACACCGAGTGTTCGACGCTGTAGCGAAAGCCCTCGAAGGGGCGCCAGTCGCCGAATGAGGCGTAGCCTGTGACTTCATCGTTTTCCACCGCCACCAGGATCGGGTATTGCTGCGCCTGGCGTGCGCTGAACCAGGCTTGGCGGTTGGCCAGGTCTACCGGTTGTTCGTTCCAGATCGCCGTGGTGTTGAGCACCGCGTCGTTGTAGATAGCGCGGATCGCCGGCAGGTCGTGTTCGGTTGCATCACGAATCATCGCAGTGCCTCACGCAATGGGCTGGTGGACAGTCACCAGCTTGGTGCCGTCGGGGAACGTGGCTTCCACCTGGATGTCCGGGATCATCTCCGGGATGCCTTCCATCACTTGCTCACGGCTGAGCAGCGTGGTGCCGTAGTGCATCAGGTCGGCCACGGTGCGGCCATCGCGGGCGCCTTCCATCAGGGCGGCAGAGATGTAGGCGATGGTTTCCGGGTAGTTGAGTTTCACCCCGCGTGCCAGGCGGCGTTCGGCGACGAGGCCTGCGGTGAAGATCAACAGTTTGTCTTTTTCCCGTGGGGTCAGGTCCATGGTTCAGTCCGTCGTGAAATACATTCGTAAAAACACTGCAGATCCCCTGTGGGAGGGGGCTTGCTCCCGATGGCTGAGTGTCAGGCAATGCACCTGTGCCTGATACACCGCCATCGGGAGCAAGCCCCCTCCCACATTTTGATCTTCATGTGCTCCAGATTCGTGGTGAAACGGCTTCGCGGCCCAGTACGGCTGGGCGCAGCAATCGCCATAAATCAATCAACCAACCCCGCGCCAATAACGCTTCCTCAGCCAGGCAACGCGCCACCAGCAGCCCGGGCAATTGGGTCAAATCGCCGCGCACCGCGTGGGGCAGTGAGCGGCATTGTTCAAGCAATTCAGGGTCTATCTCGCCGGTCACCAGCAACGTGGCAAACACCGGTTGCCCATCCAGCCCGATAGGCGAATCCAGCAACCCATCGGCGCCCACAATGCGCTGGCGCTCATGCCAGAGCAACTGCCCGTCGCGGCGAATATCCAGGTGCGATTGAAAGTGGCCGAGGTCAAAGCGCTCGCCACTGGCGGGGCGGCCGAGGGCGACCACATCCCAGTAGAACAGCCTGGCATCGCCTTGCAGGTCAATACGTGTGGTGAGTTCGGCCTGGGCAGCGCTGAACACGATGGTTTCCTGGGGCAGCCACTCCAGTGTCGCGCCGGCTTCTACCGTCAGTTCAAGTTGCGCAAAGGCCGGGCCGCTGGCGCGATACCACTTGGCTGCACCAGGACTGGTCAATTGCGCCCAGGCCCCCGCGCCGACATGGGCACTGATGTCCAGGCGGTCACCGCCGGCAATCCCGCCGGGCGGGTGCACGATGATGTGCTGGCACACCTCGGGGCCTTCTGCATACAGATGCTTTTGCACCCGCAGCGGGCCAAGGTGGCGGCGTAGCACCGGGCGTGTGATGTCACCGAAACGCGCGTAGCCGAGTTCCAGCTCGGCGTGCCAGCTGGGGGTGAACAGGGCAGGGGAAACGGGCAGGTTCATGTTTTAGGGCTTATTGTTAGGACGCTACAGATTAGATGGTAACCAACCCGCGCACACCTTCACTGTGCATATTTTCACCTCGGCCTTGCTGGACGATCTCACCGCGTGACATCACCAGGTATTGGTCGGCCAGCTCGGCGGCGAAGTCGTAGAACTGCTCCACCAACAGGATCGCCATATCGCCACGCGCCGCGAGTTTCTTGATCACTGCGCCGATTTCCTTGATCACCGACGGCTGGATACCTTCGGTGGGCTCATCGAGAATCAACAGGCGCGGGCGGCTGGCCAGGGCGCGACCAATCGCCAGCTGCTGTTGCTGGCCGCCGGACAGATCGCCGCCGCGCCGATGCTTCATTTGCAGCAGCACCGGGAACAATTCGTAGATGAAGGCGGGCACTTCCTTGGCCTCTGAGCCAGGGAAACGCGACAGGCCCATCAGCAGGTTTTCTTCCACCGTCAACCGGCCAAAAATCTCCCGGCCCTGGGGCACGTAGGCGATGCCCGCATGCACGCGCTGGTGCGGCTTGAAACCGGTGATGGCTTTGCCTTCCCAATTCACCACGCCTTCTTTGGCGGGCAGCAAACCCATCAGGCACTTAAGCAGCGTGGTCTTGCCCACGCCATTACGCCCGAGCAGGCAGGTGACTTCGCCGATCTTCACGTCGAAGGAGAGCCCGCGCAGGATGTGGCTACCGCCGTAGTATTGGTGCAGCTTGTCGACTTGCAGCATGTTCACTTCTCCTTAGCGACCGAGGTAAACCTCGATCACTCGCTCATTTTCCTGCACCTGTTCCAGCGACCCCTCGGCCAACACACTGCCCTGGTGCAACACGGTGACGTGGTCGGCAATCGAGCCGACAAAGCCCATGTCGTGCTCCACCACCATCAACGAGTGCTTGCCCGCCAGGCGCTTGAACAATTCGGCGGTGAATTCGGTTTCGGCGTCGGTCATGCCCGCCACCGGTTCATCCAGTAGCAACAGTTGCGGGTCTTGCATCAGCAGCATGCCGATTTCCAGGAACTGCTTCTGACCGTGGGACAACAACCCAGCCGGGCGCTGCCCCGAGGCCGTGAGGCGGATGGTGTCGAGCACTTCATCAATTCGATCTTTCTGCTCGCCGCTCAGCCGCGCGCGCAGGCTGGCCCACACCGACTTGTCGGTTTTCTGCGCCAGCTCCAGGTTTTCGAACACGCTCAGGGCTTCGAACACCGTGGGTTTCTGGAACTTGCGCCCGATACCGGCCTGGGCGATTTGCACTTCGCTCATGCTGGTCAGGTCCAGGGTTTCGCCGAACCAGGCCTTGCCGTGGCTGGGCCGGGTCTTGCCGGTGATCACGTCCATCAGCGTGGTCTTGCCCGCGCCGTTGGGGCCGATGATGCAGCGCAATTCGCCGACACCGATATACAGGTTCAGGTCGTTGAGCGCCTTGAAACCATCGAAGCTGACGCTGATATCTTCCAGGGTCAGGATGGTGCCGTGGCGGGTGTTGAGCCCTTTGCCCGCCGCCTGGCCGATACCAATCGCATCGCGGCCGCTGCCCGCATCGAAAATAGGTTCAAGCATGACGTTCCTCATTTCTTCAGCAGGCCGATAACGCCCTTGGGCAGGTACAGGGTGACGATGATGAACAACGCCCCGAGGAAGAACAGCCAGTACTCCGGGAAGGCCACGGTGAACCAGCTCTTCATGCCGTTGACCACGCCGGCGCCGAGCAACGGCCCGATCAGCGTGCCGCGCCCGCCCAACGCCACCCACACAGCGGCTTCGATGGAATTGGTCGGTGACATTTCGCTGGGGTTGATGATGCCCACCTGCGGCACATACAGCGCGCCGGCAAGGCCGCACAGCACCGCGCTCAGCACCCACACGAACAGCTTGAAGCCGCGTGGGTCGTAGCCGCAGAACATCAGACGGTTCTCGGCGTCCCGCAATGCAGTCAGCACCCGGCCGAACTTGCTCTGCGCCAGGCGCCAGCCGATGTACAGGCTCGCCACCAGCAACAGCACCGTGGCCACGAACAGCACCGCCCGCGTGCCCGGTTCAGTAATGCCGAAACCAAGGATGCTGCGGAAATTGGTAAAGCCGTTATTGCCGCCGAAGCCGGTCTCGTTGCGAAAGAACAACAGCATCCCGGCAAAGGTCAGGGCCTGGGTCATGATCGAGAAATACACGCCCTTGATCCGCGAGCGGAAGGCGAAGAAACCGAACACCAGCGCCAACAGTCCAGGCGCCAAGACCACCAGGCACAAGGCCCAGAGGAAGTTGTCGGTGCCGGCCCAGTACCAGGGCAACTCGGTCCAGGACAAAAAGGTCATGAACGCTGGCAACTCATCGCCGGACGCCTGGCGCATCAGGTACATGCCCATGGCGTAGCCGCCCAGGGCGAAGAACAGGCCGTGACCGAGGGACAGCATGCCGGCGTAGCCCCATACCAGATCAAGCGCGAGGGCGACGATGGCGTAGCAGAGGATCTTGCCCACCAGCGTCAGGGTGTAGGCCGACGCATGAAAGGCGTTGTCGGGCGGCAACAGCGACAGCAGGGGCAACGCCAGCAGCACGGCGAGGATCACCACGCCGACGGCAATGGTCACCTTGGGGCCGGCCTTTTGCGTGGCCGTAAGCATCAATGGCTGGTTCATCAGTCGATCACCCGTCCTTTCAGTGCGAAGAGTCCTTGCGGGCGTTTCTGGATAAACAGAATGATCAGCGCGAGGATCAGGATCTTGCCGAGCACGGCGCCGATCTGTGGCTCAAGAATCTTGTTGGCAATACCCAGGCCGAACGCGGCCATGACGCTACCGGCCAACTGGCCGACGCCGCCGAGCACCACCACCAGGAACGAGTCGATGATGTAGCTCTGGCCCAGGTCCGGGCCGACGTTGCCGATCTGGCTCAGCGCTACGCCGCCAAGGCCGGCGATGCCGGAGCCGAGGCCAAAGGCGAGCATGTCTACGCGCCCGGTAGGCACGCCGCAGCAGGCGGCCATGTTGCGGTTCTGGGTGACGGCACGCACGTTGAGGCCCAGGCGTGTCTTGTTCAGCAGCAGCCAGGTGAGCACCACCACGAACAGCGCGAAGGCAATGATCACGATGCGGTTGTACGGCAGCACCAGGTTGGGCAGCACTTGGATGCCGCCGGACAACCAGGCGGGGTTGGATACTTCGACGTTCTGCGCACCGAACACCAGGCGCACCAGTTGGATCAGCATCAGGCTGATGCCCCAGGTGGCGAGCAGGGTTTCCAGCGGCCGGCCATAGAGGTGGCGAATCACCGTGCGCTCCAGCGCCATGCCGATGGCCGCGGTGACGAAGAACGCCACCGGCAGCGCGATCAACGGGTAGAACTCGATGGCCTGGGGTACATAGCGCTGCATCATCAGTTGCACCACATAGGTGGAGTAGGCGCCGAGCATCAGCATCTCGCCGTGGGCCATGTTGATCACGCCGAGCAGGCCGAAGGTGATCGCCAAGCCCAAGGCCGCGAGCAGCAGGATCGAGCCTAACGACATGCCGCTGAAGGCCTGGCCGAGGATCTCGCCGAACATCAATTTACGTTTGACCTGAGCCAGGCTGGTCTCGGCGGCGGTGTGCACGGCGGCGTCGGCCTCAACGCCCGGCGCCAGCAGCGCTTCAAGGCGCGTGCGCGCCAGCGGGTCGCCGGTGCTGCCGAGCAAGCGCACGGCAGCGAGGCGCACGGCCGGGTCGCTGTCCACCAGTTGCAGGTTGGCCAGGGCCAGGCTGAGGGCGGTGTGTACGTCCTCGTCGGTCTCGGCGGCTACCTGCTGGTCGAGGAATTTCAGCTGTGCAGGCACAGCGCTTTTTTGCAGGGTACGCGCTGCCGCCAGACGCACCTTGGGGTCAGCGGCGAGCAATTGCTGACTGGCCTGGACGTTATTGATCAAGCCGCGCAGGCGATTGTTCAGGCGCACGGTCTTGGTTTCGCCGTTGAGCGTGAGCTGGCCTTGTTGCAGCGCGTCCACCAGCTCGATGCGTGCCGGGTCGGGCTGTGCGGCCCAGTCCTGGAGGAGCTTGGCTTGTTGTGTCGGGTTGGCGCTGAGGAAGTCCTCGGCGTCGCTGGCGTGTGCGGCCAAGGGCAGTAACAGCAGCAAGGCCAGGGTCAAGCGGTAGAGGGCAGCGGGCATACAAAAATGTCCTGATTATGCGGGGACAGTGTGGGAGGGGGCTTGCTCCCGATAGCAGCGTGTCAGGCAAAGCATCTGTCACAGACCCACCGCTATCGGGAGCAAGCCCCCTCCCACATTTAGACCGAGCCGGGCTTTAGTTGCTCTTCACGGCGTAATCCGGCTTTTTGTCATTGCCCGGAATGTAAGGGCTCCACGGCTGCGCGCGAATCGGCGCTTCGGTTTGCCACACCACCGAGAACTGCCCGTCCGATTGGATCTCACCGATCATCACCGGCTTGTGCAGGTGATGGTTGGTCTTGTCCATGGTCAGGGTGAAACCCGACGGCGCGGCGAAGGTCTGGCCGCCCAGGGCTTCACGTACTTTGTCGACGTCGGTGGACTTGGCTTTCTCGGCCGCCTGCGCCCACATATGGATGCCCACGTAGGTGGCCTCCATCGGATCGTTGGTCACGGCTTTGTCCGCGCCCGGCAGGTTGTGCTTCTTGGCGTAGGCTTTCCAATCGGCGACGAACTTCTGGTTCGCCGGGTTCTCCACCGACTGGAAGTAGTTCCAGGCGGCGAGGTTGCCCACCAGCGGCTTGGTGTCGATGCCGCGCAGTTCTTCTTCACCCACCGAGAACGCCACCACCGGTACATCGGTGGCCTTCAGGCCCTGGTTGGCCAGCTCCTTGTAGAACGGCACGTTGGAGTCGCCATTGACGGTGGAGACCACTGCGGTCTTGCCGCCGGCGGAGAATTTCTTGATGTTGGCGACGATGGTCTGGTAATCGGCGTGGCCGAACGGGGTGTAGACCTCTTCGATATCTTTGTCTGCCACGCCTTTGGAATGCAGGAACGAACGCAGGATTTTGTTGGTGGTGCGTGGGTACACGTAGTCGGTGCCGAGCAGGAAGAAGCGCTTGGCACTGCCGCCTTCTTCGCTCATCAAGTATTCCACCGCCGGGATCGCCTGCTGGTTCGGCGCTGCACCGGTGTAGAACACGTTCGGCGACATCTCTTCACCTTCGTATTGCACTGGGTAGAACAGCAGGCCGTTGAGTTCTTCAAACACCGGCAATACCGATTTACGCGACACTGAGGTCCAGCAACCGAACACCACGGCGACCTTGTCCTGGGTCAGCAGCTGCCGGCCTTTTTCCGCGAACAGCGGCCAGTTGGAGGCTGGGTCCACCACCACCGGTTCGAGCATCTTGCCGTTCACACCGCCCTTGGCGTTGATTTCGTCGATGGTCATCAACGCCATGTCTTTGAGCGAGGTTTCGGAAATCGCCATGGTTCCGGACAACGAATGCAGGATGCCAACCTTGATGGTCTCGGCGGCCTGCACGGTCCAGGTCAGGCCCATGGCAACAATGGATGCCGACAAAGTTAAAGCCTTGATCAAGCTACGACGCTGCATGGTGTGATCTCCGTGAACTCAGCACTGTTATGAGGGGCAAGTTGAGGAGGTGATTGCAAGCGCTGTGCCGAGTCGGAAAAAGGCATGAAATGGTCGCTCCGCCCGCGGCTGTAAGGGGGCGGCGCACCAGGAAAAGGCAGGTCGAGGTGCCAGGTGCGTGGCTGTGCGCTACAACGGGGCGCGCTTAAGGCTTGCGCATCAGGCCGATAAAAACAGCCCGCCAATCGCTCAGCACGCGCGTACTGCTTATTCCCCGCAGTACGGCGCTGCTCTTTTGTTGCGCCAGAATGACCAAGCGCCATCCAGGCAACCGACCACAATCAAGGAGGCCCCCACCAACGGGAAAATAATCGCCAACCCCAGCATGATCACCATTGCGGTTTTCCACTTCGGCACGTCATGGCGCAGCGGCGGCACACCCAGCCCACCCTGTGGCCGACGCATCCACCAGATCACCACGCCGCTGACCGCACTGAGCAGGATCATCAAGCAGATCAGCAGCACGGTCAGTTGGTTGACCCAGCCGAACATCTTGCCCTCATGCAACATCACTCCGGTTTCGGTGGCGCGGGCGACGGCGTTGTAGTGTTCCCAGCGCACATCGGCGAGAACCTTGCCGGTGTACTGGTCCACATGCAGGGTGGCGTCGTTGCGGGGGTCATTGGCGAACACGGCAACGGTGAACACGCCGGTGGCGGTGGTGGGGAAGGTGATGCTGTAGCCGGGCTCGACCTTGCGTGCGTGGGCCAGGTCGACCACCTGTTGCAGGCGCACGGTCGGCGAGGCAGGGCCCGCGTGCATGGCGCCATGGTTCATGTGTTCGGCATGGTCACCGGACATCGGCATCGGCGTGTTTTCCAGAGCCCAGGGCACGGTTTGCTGGCTGGCCGTATTGAGCATGCGCGCCTGCTGGTCGGACTGCGGCACGTTGGTCCACATCGCTGCCGGAAAGGTGTTCCACAGCTCGGCGTATTGCTTGCCCCAGAAGCCGGTCCAGGTCATGCCGCTGAGCAGCATCACCAGCAAAAAGGCCGCGCCCCAGAAACCGGCGACGGCATGCAAGTCGCGCCAGAACAGCCGGCCACGGCTATTCAAACGCGGCCACAGCACACCCGCCGATGACTTGCCACGCGGCCACCACAGGTACAGCCCAGACACCACCAGCATCACGCCCCAGCCGGCGGCGAGTTCGATCAGGCGATCACCCAGGGTGCCGATCATCAGCTCTCCATGCAGGGCGCGGACGATGGCTTGCAGGTTGTATTTCGCGTCCTGTTCGCCGAGCACGGTGCCGCGATAGGGGTCGACGAATAGTGTGACTTCGCGCCCGTCCTTTTGCATGACGAACTGTGCGCTGCTGGTGGCGTCGACCGGGGGCAGGTATTTGCTGATCGCGGCCTGGGGGTAAGCGGCCTTGGCCCGTTGCAGTTGCTCGTCGGCGCTCAGCGCGTGCTCGGCGGCGGGCACCGTGAGCAGGTCGGCGTACATCAACGGGTCGAGCTGGGGTTTGAACAGGTAGATGATGCCGGTCAGGGCCAGCATCACCATGAACGGTGCGACGAAGAGCCCGGCGTAGAAGTGCCAGCGCCAGGCCAGGTTGTAGAAGGAAACTTTTTGAGTAGTCATCAGGTGCTCCGCAAGGCTTTAGTTTTTCTGGACCAGTTACACCGCCATCGGGAGCAAGCCCCCTCCCACATTGAATGTGTTCACACATCAAAATATGTGAACCCGATCAAATGTGGGAGGGGGCTTGCTCCCGATGCTTTTAGAAGCTCATATCGACTTTGGTCCAGAGGGTTCGACCGGGCTCCTTGATGGCCTGCGGGTCATTGGCCGGGTAGCCGAACCCGGCGTTACCGGCCAGGTTCAAGTGTTCGGCGTAGGCCTTGCCGAACAGGTTGTCGACGCCAGTGCTGACCTTGAAGTTTTTATTGATGCGGTACGCTGCGTTCAGCGAGAACACGCCGAAGCCACCGCTCTTGTCGTAGTCTTTGCCGACCACGTTGCCCTTGTTCGGGTCGATGCGGTGCTGCGCCGCCACCACGCGCCACAAGGCGCCGGCACTCCAATCGTCTTCGCTGTAGGTCAGGCCGAAACGTGCATCCAGCGGCGGCATCTGCGGCAGGGCCTTGCCATCGCTGCTGTTCTTGCCCCAGGCGTAGGCGAGGCTGGCATCGGCTTTCCAGTTCTGTGTCAGCTTGTAGGCCGCGCCCAATTCGCCGCCCATGATGCGTGCGTCGACATTGCGCGCCTGGGAGGTGGTGCCCATCATGCCGGGCCTGTAGTCAAACAGGATGAAGTCGCGCACCTGGCCGATGTACCCCGAAGCCCAGGCTTCCAGGTCGGCCGATTTGTATTGCGCGCCAAAGTCGAGCTGGGTGGTTTTCTCAGGCTTCACGCCGTCGAAGGCGTTCACCGAGCCGACTGCGCCGGTGTTGGGGGAAAACAGTTCCCAGTAATCCGGGAAACGTTCCGCGTGGCCCAGGCCCGCATAGAGGGTGGTGGGCGTGTCTGCCAGGTCGTGCTCGTAGCGCACAAAGCCCGAGGGCAAGGTGTCGGCGCGGGTATTGTCGGCGGTCGGGTTCGGGCGGGACATCATTCCCGAGCCCGTGCGTTGGCGGAAGTCCTTGGCCGAGGCGCGGTCCAGGCGCGCCCCGGTGATCAGGCGGTCATTGTCGGCGGCGTACCAGGTCAATTCGCCAAACACACCGTAGTTGTGGAAGTTGGCGTCCTTGTTGCGCGGCAGGTCCTTGTAGGTGTCGATGCCCATGCTGCTGCGTGCACGGTGTTCGTTGGTCTGTGCATCCACGCCGCCGATCAGTTGCACATCGGCCCAGCGCCAGGTTGCCTTGATGCGTGCGCCGAGGGTGCGGCGGTCGACATTGGAAGCCATCGGGCCGGCCATCATGCCGGTGCCCGAGGGGACGCGCAGGCTGTAGTTGTCCATCACATGGTCGGCGTAGTTGTAGTAGACCTGGGCTTCGACCTTGTCCAACACCTCGCCGATATTGGACTTCTCGAAACGCAGGCCCAGGCTTTCGCGCAGGAACTGCGAGCCGTCCATACCGCGCCCGGCGTAGCGTGCTTCGCCATCGCCACGGCCTGCGGTGAGTTCCAGCAGGGTGTCGGCGTCGGGGGTGAAGCCTACGGCGACATCGCCGTTCCATTTGTCGTAGCGCGAGGCGACCGTCTTGTTGTTGCCGTCCTTGTAGTCGTCGGCATGAGCCTGGTTACCGATCACCCGCACGTAGCCCAATGGCCCACCGGCAGCGGCGTCGATGACCTTGTCGAAGCGCCCGTTGGAGCCGGCCAATACACTGGCGTTGACCCGCGTGCCCAACTCGCCGAACTGCTCGGGTTCACGGTCGAACAGGATGGTGCCGGCTGACGCACCCGGGCCCCAGAGCACGGTTTGCGGGCCTTTGATCACGGTCAGCTTGTCGTAGGTTTCCGGCGAGATGTACGAGGTGGGCGCATCCATCCGTCCCGGGCAAGCGCCGAGCATCATGCTGCCGTTGGTGAGGATATTCAGGCGTGAGCCGAACATGCCGCGCAGCACCGGGTCGCCATTGGTGCCGCCGTTGCGCACCAGGGCGAAGCCGGGGATGGTTTTGAGGTAGTCACCGCCATCGCTGGCGGGCACCGGTTGGCGTGGGTCTTTGGGGTTGGTGATGACCGTCAGCGGTGAGCTGGGGGCAATCGCGGTGATCACCGTGGGGCTCAATTCGTGATCCTCAGCCTGCGCGTGGGGCGCCAACAAGGCACCACACAGAACGGCGAGCACGGGGGTACAGCCCAAACGGGTGTCAGCAGAAAACCTGGACATGAAAAATTCCATCAATCAATCGTAAACAACACGGCCAGCAGCCTGCGGCTGTCTGTCTAAAGTCGGCCGGGGTGAAGTAAAGGTGTGGGGTGCTTACGAAGCGATGGGTGGTGCACGGCTGCGGGCGCCAGGGAAGATGCTCTGCCGGGCATGCCCCAGGCGGGTGGCGGGTGTGAGGGCATTGGCCGGCGGCGGGGTGCCGAGGCTGACGTAGGACACGCTGCCGGGCAGTGCGGGGCAACTGAAGAGCAGGCTGCAATAACCGCATTTTTCCCAGAGCACGTGGTGCTCGTCGGGAGCTTTGCTGTGTTGCGTTTGTTCACCATGGCAGCTGGGCATGTCCATGAACATACCGGCGTGGTGATCCATCGGCATCGCTTGGGAAATCAGCGGACCGATAAAAATCATCAGCATGGCGAACAGGCTGATCCAACTGCCGCGCATCAGGCGACGGTGCGGAGACAACCTGGCGCGAGGGGCGCCCATCGGTTTGGCTTACTGGGCGTGCATATGCTCGTGGCCGGCCGTCGGCGGCGCTTTCTGCACCGATACTTCTACGTCGACCTTGCCGGCTTTCTCGAAGGTCAGGGTCAGTGGGAACTGCTTGCCATCAGCCAACAGACTGCGGTCTTTAAGGCCCAGCAGCATCACGTGATAAGCCATCGGTGCGAAGGTCAGGTCACCCTTGGCGGGTACGGCCACGCTCGGCACTTGCTGCATCTTCATCAGGTCGCCCTGCATCACATGCTCATGCAGCTCGGCCTTGTCTGCCACCGGCGTCTCGACACTCAGCAGGCGATCCGGGGTAGCCCCAGTGTTATGAATCACGAAGTACGCCGCGACGGTCGGCGCATTCGGCGGCAACTCCTGGGACCAGGGGTTGCTCACCAGCAAGTCGCCGGCCTTGTAGTCATCGGCATTGGCAGCACTGAACACCGGCAGCAACAACGCAGCCAGAAGCAGGGAAGATTTAAGCATGGCAGTTCTCCAGAACGGTTCTAAACGCAGTTCGCTTGCGAAGAAGATCAGACCGTCGGAGAGGCGCGCGGGTTAAGGCTCGGCCATTGCTGGCGCGGGGTGGGATTTTGCAATGAAGGGGCAGGCAGGCTTTGCACCGCATCGAACCGCGTCACATACAACTGCGGCACATGCCCCGGCAGCGCCACCAACGGCGCCGAGCCCGAGCAACACCAGCAATGCTGCATGGCCGAGTGATCGTCTTGCGGTGCCGGAATATCCAGCTTGCCCAAGGCAATGGCTTTCAGGCTGGCGCCATTGGAAGAACAGAAACTGCCCCACAGCAATTGCTGCACCGGGTCCTGGGATTGCTGCATCGCACTGGCCAACGGCATGGCAAACGCATTGAACAACACTGCAAGGCAGGCGATCCAGGCAATTGCAAAGCGTTGACGGGCCATGGCGGATAATCCGTAGGGTTAATCGATCAGGTGGGTATTTAGCCTGATCGGGGGGGAGAAGTAAAAAGGGGCGGTGTGGTTTGGTGTCGCAGTGATATCAGATCGATGTGGCATGAAGCTTAAGGCCCAAAGCTTTCATCACTTTCATGATAGTCCCGAATTCGGGATTGCCAGTTCTGGAGAGGGCTTTGTACAAGCTTTCACGTCCAAGGCCGGCATCGCGGGCTACTTGGGTCATACCTTGGGCACGGGCGATGTTGTTTAGGGCTGAGCGAATAAGCAATCCGTCACCTGAGTCTTCTTCGAAAGAAGCTTCAAGATACTCTGCCATGTCCTCCGGGGTTTTGAGGTGCTCGGCTATGTCGAAATCTTTAAATTCAGTCATGGCTCACTCCGTTTTCCAAATTCATCTGCAATTTGTTTTGCGCGGCGGATATCGCGCTTCTGCGTCGACTTTTCTCCCCCTATTAACAACAGGTAAACCACCTCATCTATACGCGTGAAATACACTCGGTATCCGAGACCATGATGGATGCGCATTTCCGAGATGCCATTACCTACTGGTTCACAGTCGCCGAAGTTGCCCCTCGTTGCGTTATCCAATCTTGTCAACACACGACCACGGGCAGGTTTGCCGCGTGGCGAATCAAGCCATTCCTGAAAATGGTCGGATCTCTTGAATCGAATCATCGTCGATCGTATTCCTTGGGATACAGAATGGCAATGGAATGCGCTGTAAAAACAGTTCTTCCCTATTGCGGGTGCTGAGGCAAAACCAGGAGAGGTAAGATTAGGACCGGGGCTTTTGGCTGAACCAGCCAGATGGTTCGGAAGGGTTTGTAAGATGGGTCGCCTTCTGAGGGCGCAGGCAAGCAATTAGGGTTCGGCTAGCTATTGGTATGTGCAGAAATTTCCGACAGGGCTTTGAGGTCGGCCTAGGAACCTCAATCCCTAGTCTCCATACACTGCTCCCACATGGGATAACTGGTGTCTAGAGAATAGTGATTGCCTGTAGCACCGCTGACACTGCTGTGAACTCCCGATCCACCGCCGCCAGCACCGGCCGCTTCAACACCAACACCGGCACCCCACGCTCACGCGCCACTTCCAGCTTAGGTTCGGTGGCGGTGCTGCCGCTGTTCTTGCTGATCAGCACATCAATCCCGCGCCGTTCGAATAACGCCCGCTCGTCCTCGATCAGAAACGGCCCACGCGCGCCTATCACTTCACACCGCTCATTCCCCGGATAAACGTCCAGTGCACGCAAGGTCCAGAACTGCTCGGCGGGGATCTCATCGAGATGCTGCAAGGGTTCGCGGCCCAAGGTGAACAAGGGACGCTTGAAGGGTTTGAGCGCTTCGATCAACTCGGCCCAGTCAGACACTTCCCGCCAATCATCGCGCACCTGCGGCTGCCACGCCGGGCGCCGCAACGCCCAGCACGGTACGCCGCATAGTCGTGCGGCCTGGGCGGCGTTATGGCTGATCTGTGCCGCATACGGGTGCGTGGCATCCAGGATAAGGCTGATACGTTCATGGCGAACAAACTGCGCCAATCCTTCAGCGCCACCATAACCGCCGACACGTACTTGGCACGTGAGATCAGTAGGCACACGACCCACACCCGCCAAACTGTAGATATGCTCCGGCCCCAAGGTTCGGGCAATCGCCAGCGCTTCGGTCACGCCACCCAGCAGCAGAATTCTCTTCATAGCGGCTTGATTACTTCCAGCAGCGTGATCGGCAACGCCTGTCGCCAAGTATCAAACTCGCCCAACGGTTGCGCCTGCGCCACATGGATACGCGTCAGTTCGCCGCCATGCTCGGCGCGCCAGTTCATCAAGGTCATTTCGCTTTGCAGGGTCACGGCGTTGGCGACGAGGCGGCCGCCGGGGCGCAGGTGTTGCCAGCAGGTGTCGAGTACGCCTTCACGGGTGACGCCGCCGCCGATGAAGATGGCGTCTGGGGCTTCGAGCCCGTTCAAGGCTTGCGGGGCGGTGCCGCGAATCAATTGCAGGCCGGGCACGCCGAGGGCGTCGCGGTTGTGTTCGATCAGGCTTTGGCGGCCTGGGTCGGCTTCAATCGCCAGGGCGCGACAACTCGGATGAGTACGCATCCATTCGATGCCGATGGAACCGCTGCCCGCACCCACGTCCCATAGCAATTGGCCTGGCATCGGTGCGAGGCGAGCGAGGGTCATGGCGCGCACATCGCGCTTGGTCAGTTGGCCGTCGTGCTTGAAGGCCGAGTCGGGCAGGCCGGCGAGGCGCGACAGACGTGGTGTATCGGTATCCGCCACGCAGTCGATGGCGATGAGGTTCAAATCGGCCACCGAAGCGTGTTCCCACGACTGCGCCAGCCCGTCGATACGCCGTTCGTATCCGCCACCCAAGTGTTCAAACACGGTCAACCGGCTGGGTCCAAACCCGGACTCAACCAATAGCGAGGCAATCGAAGCCGGGCTGCTGCCGTCATTACTCAACACCAGCAAACGCACACCACTGGCCAGATGCGCATTGATCGCCGCCAATGGTCGGGCCACCACTGATAAGGTCACCACCTCCTGCAACGGCCAGCCCAAGCGCGCCGCCGCCAACGACACCGACGAAGGCGCGGGCAAGATCAACAGTTCTTGCGCCGCCACCTGCCGCGCCAGGCTGGCGCCCACGCCATAGAACATCGGGTCGCCGCTGGCCAGCACGCACACCGGCTCCCCACGCCGGGACAACACCGGCTCCAGGGAAAACGGGCTCGGCCACACCTGGCGCTCGCCACGAATACACACCGGCAACAGGTCCAACTGGCGCTGCCCGCCTATAATCCGCGAGGCGCGCAGCAGGGCATGCCGGGCATTCCTGCCCAGGCCCTTGAAGCCGTCTTCACCAATGCCTACAACCGTCAGCCAGGGCGACATATGAATTCCTTGAACGACATCCGACGGGCAGGCTTTTCATGCCGCCGGACAAAGCAGGCATAATACCGCGCCTTTACCCGTCAACCGGTAGCCCCGTGAACCCAACGCCCGCTGTGAATACCTTGCGCCCCTCGGCTTGTCCGGGGTTGCTGCGTATTGTCCAGGCGTTGGACGGCGGCATTTGCCGGATCAAATTGGCCGGTGGCTCGATCAGCGCCGCCCAGGCCCATGCCGTGGCAGACGCGGCCCAGGCCTACGCAGGCGGGGTGATCGAGGCGACCAACCGCGCCAACCTGCAGATCCGCGGGATCGGCGCCGAGCAGGAGGCTTTGATCGCCATACTGCTGGCCGCGGGCCTTGGCCCGAGCAACGCTGCCGGTGACGACGTACGCAACCTGATGCTCAGCCCCAGCGCCGGTATCGACCCACAGATGGGGTTCGACACCCGCCCGCTGGCCGCGCAGATTCTCGCCACCTTGCAAAACCATACGCGGTTCCACGAACTGTCGGCCAAGTTCGCGATACAGCTGGATGGCGGTGAAGCCCTGGCGATGCTTGAGCATCACCATGACCTGTGGCTGTCGGCGTTTATACGCAATGGCCAGACGCTGTTGGCATTCGGCCTGGCCGGCTGCCCGGGGCTGGATGCGCCCGTGGCAGCAGTGCCGTTGGAGCACGGCCATGCACTGGTGGTGGCGGTGCTGGAAGCCTTTCTCGACCTGGCGACGCCCGAGCAAACGCGCATGCGCCATCTGGCTGTGGATAACTTACTGAGCCGCCTCAGCCTGCCGCTGCTGCCGGTGGAGGGTTTCCAACGCCCGGCCAGCGGCGCGTTGCTGCACCTGGGAAGTTATCCACAACCGCAGAAAAATCAGTTCTACGTCGCGGCAGTCGCGCCATTGGGCCGCCTGGATCCGCTGATGCTCAAGGGTGCCGCGCAACTGGCCAGCGAGTACGGCGACGGGACATTACGCTTCACGCCCTGGCAGGGCGTACTGCTGCCCAATATTGAACGCCCTGGCACCGTGACCGAACGCTTGGCGCAATTGGGCTTTCTCTGCTCAATCGACCAACCCCTGGCCCGTATGATCGCCTGCACTGGCTCCAGTGGCTGCGGCAAAGGCCTGGCCGATACCAAGGCCGACGCGGTGCAACTGGCCGCCCTGCAACCTGGTGTTGAAGTGCACCTGTCCGGCTGCCCGCGCTCCTGCGCCGCTGCGCACACCGCACCGGCCACCTTGCTGGCGGTAAGCCCCGGCCACTACGACCTCTATTTTCGCGACGCAGCCCAACCAGGTTTCGGCCGGCTGCACGCGCGCACTCTTTCCATTGAAGCGGCGGGCGCCTTGCTGCGCGCTCGCCCACGGAGCAACACCGATGATTGATTACATCCGCGACGGTCAGGAGATCTATCGCAACTCCTTTGCCATTATTCGCGCGGAAGCCAAGTTGGAGCGCATTCCGGCTGACCTGGAAAAACTCGCGGTACGGGTGATTCATGCGTGCGGCATGGTCGAGGCCATCGATGGCCTGCAATTCTCCGCAGGCGCGGGCAAGGCCGGGCGTGACGCATTGGCCGCAGGCGCACCGATTTTGTGTGATGCGCGGATGGTCTCCGAAGGCGTGACCCGTGCGCGCCTGCCGGCCAATAACCCCGTGATCTGCACCCTGCGCGATGACAGCGTGCCGGAGCTGGCGCGTACGCTTGGCAACACCCGTTCCGCCGCCGCCCTGGAACTGTGGCGCCCGCATCTGGAAGGCAGTGTGGTGGTGATCGGCAACGCGCCGACCGCCTTGTTCTACCTGTTGGAAATGCTTGATGCCGGCGCGCCGAAACCGGCGTTGATCCTCGGTTTCCCAGTAGGGTTTGTCGGCGCCGCCGAGTCCAAGGCGATGCTGGCGGCGGATAGCCGTGGGGTGCCGTTCGTGATCATGCAAGGGCGCCTGGGCGGCAGTGCCATGGCCGCCGCCGCCGTCAACGCCTTGGCCACGGAGGTCGAATAATGCAAGCACGCGGACGTTTGATCGGCCTGGGCGTCGGCCCCGGCGACCCGGAACTGATTACCCTCAAGGCCCTGCGCCTGCTGCGTGAGTCGCCGGTGGTGGCGTACTTCGTGGCCAAGGGCAAGAAGGGCAACGCCTTCGGCATCATCGAAGATCACCTGGTGGCGCAGCAAACCCTGATGCCGCTGGTGTACCCAGTGACTACCGAAGTACTGCCGGCGCCGCTGTCCTATGAACAAGTGATCAGTGACTTTTACGACAACGCCAGCCTCGATGTGGCGGCGCACCTGGATGCGGGCCGCGATGTGGCGGTGATCTGCGAAGGTGATCCGTTCTTCTACGGTTCCTACATGTACCTGCATGACCGCCTCGCCGAGCGCTACGAGGCCCAGGTGATTCCGGGTGTGTGCTCGATGCTCGGAGGCGCTTCGGTACTCGGCGCGCCGCTGGTATATCGCAACCAGAGCTTGTCGGTGCTCTCGGGCGTATTGCCCCATGACGACCTCAAGCGCCGCCTGGCGGATGCCGACGCTGCTGTGATCATGAAGCTGGGGCGCAACTTCCCGAAGGTGCGCCAGGTGTTGGAAGAGCTGGGCCTGGCCGAGCGTGCGTTGTATGTGGAGCGTGCCACCATGGCCAACCAGAAGATCGTGCCGTTGGATCAGGTTGATCCGGCGTCTTCGCCGTATTTCTCGCTGATCATCGTGCCCGGTGAAAGGTGGCAAGGTTGATGACCCCGGCGATTGTGATTCTGGGCCAAGGCAGCCTGGCAACGGCGCGCAAGATCCAGCAGGTTTACCCCGGCGCACTGATCCACGGCCTGGCCGCACGGGTTGAAGGTGCCGACCAGAGCTACAGCGAATTCGGCGCGACGCTGCGCCAGCTCTACCAGCAAGGCTCCCCGCTGATTGCCCTCTGCGCTGCCGGCATTGTGATCCGCACCCTGGCACCGCTGCTGCTGGAAAAGGGTGAGGAACCCGCCGTGCTGGCCGTGGCTGAAGACGGCAGCGCCGTGGTGCCGCTGCTTGGTGGCCTGGGCGGTGTGAATGTGATGGCGCGGGACATCGCTGCGGCACTGGGCGTGGCCGCCGCCATCACCACCAGTGGCGAGTTGCGCTTCGGCACTTGCCTGCTCAACCCGCCGGCGGGTTATCAACTGGCAGACATTGAGTTGGGCAAGCGCTTTGTCTCGGACCTGCTGGCGGGTGAAAGCGTGCGCATCGAAGGTGCCGCGCCATGGCTGGACCAGGCCAATCTGCCACAGGATCAACAGGCGCGCCTGGCGATTCATGTGGGCAGTGCCGAGCGCACACCTGCAGCCAATGAACTGCTGATATATCCGCAGAACGTCTACGTCACCTGCAAGCCCGGTGCGCAGTTGGCCGAACGTGTGCGTACGGCGTTACATGAAGCGGGTATCGCCGTGCAAGCCTTGGCCTGCCTGTTGGCCAGCGACCTGCAGATGGCCGATGCTTCATTGCATGAGGCCGCGTTGGCGTTGGGTGTACCGCTGCGTTTTGCTCAGGTTTCGCCCATTGCGGACGTCAGCATTACCGTGGCCGAGCAACCCTTGGACCTGTCACTGGTTGGCCGCCGCCGTGGCCGTCTCGCGGTGATCGGCCTGGGCCCAGGCGCCGCCGAGTTGATGGTGCCGGCGGTCAAGGCAGAACTGGCGCGTTGCACGGACGTACTGGGTTACGAAACCTACGTGCGCATGGCGGGGCCGTTCCGTGACGATCAAGTGCAACACTGCACCGACAACCGCGAAGAAATGCAGCGTGCTCGCCATGCCTTCGAGCTGGCCTCGCAAGGGCGTTCGGTGGTGGTGGTGTCGTCCGGCGACCCGGGCGTCTTCGCCATGGCTGCCGCAGTGATCGAGGCGTTGCACGAGTCCAGCGACCCGGCCTGGCATCAGGTCGACCTGGAAATCCTCCCGGGGGTTTCCGCCTCCCTGGCCACTGCCGCTCAGGCTGGTGCACCGCTGGGGCATGACTTCTGTGTGATGTCGCTGTCGGATAACCTCAAGCCCTGGTCGATCATCGAAAAGCGCCTGGACCTTGCCTCCCAGGCCGACCTGGCCCTGGCGTTCTATAACCCGATCTCCCGTTCGCGGCCTTGGCAACTGGGGCGCGCCCTAGAGATTGTCGCGCTGCATCGCACGCCCGAGACGCCGGTGGTGTTGGGCCGCGATATCGGTCGCCCGGGCCAGACGCTGCGTGTCACTACCTTGGGGCAACTCACGCCCTCGCAAGTGGACATGCGCACCATGGTGTTGATCGGCTCGTCCACCACCTGCACATTCCCCCGTGCCGGTGGCGGTGAGTGGGTGTATACGCCGCGCTGGTACGGCGACAAACCCGCCAGCTGAAAACGGCCCATCAGGCTGCAAGAAAGCTCCGAATGACCCAGGGATTCAACTGGCGTTGTTCGGGGCTTTTTCTTTTTTATACGCTGAAAAACGCGCGCCCCTTGGCCGTGCCTTGTCATTGCTGGGCGGTGGTTTTGTGTGGGGGCGGCCAAGGGATGTTTGTCGCATGGAAAACCCTCCCTGCACTGGACTAGGGTGGTAGCAAGCCCCATGTGGGGTGCTTGTGGAGAACTGGAAATGGAGCGACATCACAGAAGGATCAACAGTACCAAGAGGCGCAAGTTGATTGCCGCCTACAAATTGCCAGGCGCACCCGGAAAGCAGGCGGCTTTACCGCTGGACTCCGACGACGATTGCAATGCGGCCGTGGTCAACAACGGTGTGATTTCATTTGCCGAAGGGTTGTCTGCGTTGAATCGGGAGTACATCCGCAAAAGTTACCTGCTGGCCAGCAGTTATGTGAGTGATGTGCTGAAGGTCCAGCGGGGCAGCGAGGCTTGGTACGACGAATTTATCAAGGTCATGATCAGCCTTGGCTGGTTTCCGGTGCGTAGCCGCTTTGAGCGGATCTCGCGTGCAGGCAAGGGTCTGACGGTGCAACTGGCGGCCCTGAATATCATCGCCGCGATGTTGGCGACGACGGCGCTGTCTGGGCCATTGCTCACCGCGCTGCCCAAGTTGGCCGCTGATGCGCTGGAGGCATTGAAGCGGCAACCGGCGTCTTTCGACCTGTTCAAACGTAACTGCACGGTGCATGAGGGCGGCGATTTCGGCCTGGCCTCCTGCGCGGAAAACGACGGTGAATTGATGATGGTGCTGGTGACCTACAGCACCCACGGCGTGGACAAACATCTGGGCTTGCCCTTCCTGGAGTGGGACAGCTCTTCGTTCGAGGCTTTCAGCGGGCAGACCTGCCTGGTGTTGAATACCTCGGTGGTCAATGAAAAAACCATCCAAATGATGCGCGAAAGCGCCGGTGACAAAGTGCAGTTGGCCATTGCCAAATACCGGATCTAAGGCACCAGATAGCCGCGCACGCCGGTAAAGATGATTTGCGCGGCCAGGGCGCAGACGAACAGCCCCATCAGCCGGCTGACAATCTGCAAGCCCTGGTCGCCGAGAATGCGTTCGATACGGTTGGACAGGTACAGCACCACGCCCACGGTGAGGCTGGCCAGGGTAATGCTGAGGATAGCGGTGAGCTTGTCATCCCAGTGTGGTTGGCTCACGCCCATCACCAGCAATGCGCCGATGGTACCGGGGCCCACGGTAAGAGGGATGGTCAGCGGCACGATGGTCACGTCCTGCTGTACGTTGTCGGTCTGCACCGCCGACTTGCCCTGGGCCATGCCCAGGGCGGAGATAAACAACACACTGCCGGCGCCGATGCGGAACGCGTCCACGGTAATGCCGAACACGCTGAAAATCACCCGGCCGAACAGGTAGAGCAACACGCTCGATACCAGGGTCGCCAGGGCGACTTTCCAGGCCAGGCGCCGGCGCTCTTTGCTGGAATAACCACGGGTCAGGCTGATAAAGCAGGACAGCACAAAGAACGGGCTGTAGAGCACCAGCATCTTCAGGTAAACGCTGAATAACACATGGAGCATGGGCGCGGCTCGCGGGCGGGAAAGTGTGGAGAGTCTATCAGGCGACGCGAATCAAATGTGTGTGTGGGCTTGTATTCCAAGTCAGGAAGGCGCGTGCTCCGGGCGTTGTTGGCGCTGCGCCACCCAATAGTCCACCAGCTCACGCAACTGCGACAACTCCACCGGCTTGGCCATATGCCCGTCCATGCCGGCCTGGCGTGCGCGTTCTTTATGTTCCGAGAGAATGTGCGCCGTGAGCGCTACCACCGGCGTACGCACGCGTTGGTGACTGACTTCCCACGCCCGCAGCTGCTGGGTGGCGGAGAAACCATCGAGGATCGGCATCTCACAGTCCATCAATACCAGGTCATAGCGCTGGGCTTTCATCGCTTCCAACGCTTCTTCGCCATTGCTGGCGGTGTCCGGGTTGAGATTGAGTTTGCCGAGCATGCCGCGAATCACTTTGGTGGAGATGCTGTTGTCTTCGGCTACCAGGATGCGGAAATCGCTGGGCACGCTCACGGCTGCCGGTGCGCTGGGTGCCGGGCGTGCAATGGCGGCGCCTTTGTTGCGCTGCGCCAGTTCATCGGCCAGGGTGGTCTTGAGGGTATAGCCGGCCACCGGTTTGGCGAGGATGCGCTTGATCCCGCAGTTGCGCGCAATGATCTTGCTTGGCGCGTTGCTGATACCGGTGAGCATGATCAGCAGGATGTCGTGGTTAAGGCTCGGGTCTTCCTTGATCTTGGCGGCCAGTTGCATGCCAGTCATGCCGGGCATGTTCTGGTCGAGCAGTACCACGTCGAAGTAATCACGCAAGTGCGCCTTGGTTCGCAGCAGGGCCAGGGCTTCCTTGCCGGAAGGCACGGCGCTGACGTTCAGGCCCCAGGCCGTGCATTGCTGTACCAGCACTTTGCGGCAGGTGTCGTTATCGTCCACTACCAACACGCGAGCATCCTTGAGCGGGCCGTCGAGGTCGGACGTAGGATGTTCCAGGCGTTCCGGGTCCAGCGGCAGGGTCAGCCACAGGGTGCTGCCCTGATGGCTGCCGCTCTTTATACCGAATTCGCCGTTCATCAACAGGATCAACTGGCGGGCGATGACCAGGCCCAGGTGGCCGCTCAAGCGCGTCGCCGACAGGAAGTTCTTGCTGTGCAGTTCACTGTGCAGCAGGGCGTCGCGCTCGGCGGCTTCCATGGGCAGGCCGCTGTCTTGCACGGCAATGCGCAGGCGCGGCTTGCTGCTGCGCTCGTCGAGTGCGACGACGATCAGCACTTCGCCCTCATCGGTTTTATGCAGGGCATTTTCCAACAGGCTCAGCAGCGCCTGGCGCAGGCGCGTCGGATCGCCACTGATCACCCGCGGCACCTGAGGCTGGATAAAGCTGATCAGTTCGACATTCTGCTGCTCGGCCTTGGCGCGGAAGATGCTCAGGCAGTCGTCGATCAACGCGTTGAGGTCGAACTGCACATCATCCAGTTCGATCTGGCCGGATTCGAGCTTGGAGATGTCGAGGATTTCGTTGATCAGGGTGAGCAACTCGTTACCGGCGCTGTGGATGGTCTGCACATAGTCTCGTTGCTTCACCGACAGCGGCGTGCCCAGCAGCAATTCGGTCATGCCCAGTACGCCGTTCATGGGCGTGCGAATTTCGTGGCTGATCTTCGCCAGGAACTCGGCCTTGGCGGCGATTTCGGCATTGCTGGCCGCCAGGTCGCGGCTCAGGCTGAAGCGGGTTTCGACAATCGCGCGCTGGCGCTCGCCGAGGGCCAGGCTCATCAGCAGGCCGCTGAGGCAGATAAAACCCAGCAAGGTGACGATCAAGCCTTGCGGCGCCAACAGTGTCAGGCCGAGCAGGGCGGGGAGGATGATCAGGGTGCCGATGTTGAACACCACCATCGCCGCCACGAACAAGCGCGCCGGGCGGTAGCCTTTTTGCCAGTGGTAGGCCGACACAAACAACATGCTCAGGCCGGCCAGCGCCACCAGGGCATAGGTGATGATGTTCAGCGGCAGGGTATTGACGAACAACAGCAGCAAGCCGCACAGCACGATCAGCAGGATGTCGGCCATCAACACTTTGTTCAGCGGGTGCGGGCCCAGTGGCATGAAGAAACGATAGGCATACATCAGCCCGCAGGGGGCGGTCAGTAGCAGGGCGAGGTACGCGCCTGGCGTCTGGATCGCGTGCCAGTTCGGCAGCCACGGCCCCACCAGGTTAAGCAATAACGCCAGGCTGAGCATCAACAGAAATTCGCAGGCGGCCAGCCACAGGCTGCTGCGTGAGCGGTGGTAGGCGAAGCGCGTAAGGTTGTGCAGGATCAGCATCAGCAGCACGCCAAACAGCAGGCCGTAGATCAGCGTCTGGTTCTGGTTGGCGGCGGCCAGTACCGCGGGTTCCAGGGTGATGTAGGGGCGCAGCTCGTGTTCCGAGACCAGGCGCAGATACACCTCAAGGGGCCGTTGGCTCTGGGGCATCGGCAGCATGAAGTCGCTGCTGGGCAGCGGGCGTTCAGCCTGGGGTTGGCGTGTGCCGGTGGTTTGCTGCTCGACCAGGGTGTCACCGTCCAGTACATACAGGCTCAGGCTGGACAGGTCCGGGGCGAATACCCGCAGCACTTGTTCGTGCTTGCCGGGCTGCAATCTGAAGCGCACCCACAACGCACCGTCCGGCTGCGCGGCAGTGATCCGGTCCAGTTCGATGGGGCTGAATTGATTGGTATAGCGGGCGGAACGGATGTCGCTCAGTTGCAGGTCGGCCTGTTCATCAAGCAATACTGCCCAACCAATGCCTTGCGCGGCGGCCTGGGCCGGGAGCAAGCAGAGCAGGGTCAGTAGACTGACAGTAAAACCTATGGCGATCCTGAGCCAGCGCACGGCGAAATCCCTTCGTAGGTTGATGCACGGGTTAACTATGCGCGGGGCGATATGTGTACGGCAAGGGCCAAAGGCCCTTACCTAACCGAACGGATAGCTACTTGGAGTGTAGCCGCTCAGCTGTTCTCACCACGTTCACGGGCAATGGCGCGATAGCCGATGTCAGTGCGGTAGAAGCAACCTTTCCAGTCGATTTTCGCAGCCAGCGTGTACGCCTGCTGTTGTGCGGCATCGACACTGGCACCCATTGCGGTGGCGCACAACACGCGGCCACCTGCGGTTACAACTTTGCCATCCTTGAGTGCGGTGCCTGCATGGAACACCTTGCCTTCCAGCGCGGCGGCCGCGTCCAGGCCTTCGATCTCATCGCCCTTGGCGTAGTCGGCAGGGTAACCACCGGCCGCCAGCACAATGCCGACGCTCGGACGTGGGTCCCACTGCGCTTCGACCTTGTCCAGCGCCTGGGCCAGGGCAGCTTCCACCAGCAGGACCAGGCTCGACTGCAGACGCAGCATCACCGGTTGGGTTTCCGGATCGCCAAAGCGGCAGTTGAACTCGATGACTTTCGGGTTGCCGGCTTTGTCGATCATCAGGCCGGCGTAGAGGAAGCCGGTGTAGACGTTGCCTTCGTCGGCCATGCCCCGCACCGTTGGCCAGATCACCAGGTCCATGACGCGCTGGTGCACCTCGCTGGTCACTACCGGTGCCGGCGAGTAGGCACCCATGCCGCCGGTGTTCGGGCCGCTGTCGCCGTTGCCGACACGCTTGTGGTCCTGGCTGGTGGCCATGGGCAGCACGTTCTTGCCGTCGACCATCACGATAAAGCTGGCTTCTTCGCCGTCGAGGAATTCCTCGATGACCACACGGGAACCGGCGTCACCAAAGGCGTTGCCGGCGAGCATGTCGCGCACGGCGTCTTCGGCTTCCTGCAGGGTCATGGCGACGATCACGCCTTTACCGGCAGCCAGGCCATCGGCCTTGATTACGATCGGTGCACCTTTTTCACGCAGGTAAGCCAGGGCTGGCTCGATCTCGGTGAAGTTCTGGTAGTCGGCAGTCGGGATCTTGTGGCGCGCCAGGAAGTCCTTGGTGAAGGCTTTCGAGCCTTCCAACTGGGCGGCGCCAGCGGTCGGGCCGAAGCAATCCAGGCCACGGCTGCGGAACAGGTCAACGACGCCGGCCACCAATGGCACTTCCGGCCCGACGATGGTCAGGGAGACGTTCTGCTCGGCAAAATCTGCCAACTGTTCCAGGGCCAATACGTCGATGGCGATGTTTTCGCACTTGGCTTCAATGGCAGTACCGGCGTTGCCGGGTGCTACGAAAACTTTCTGGACGCGTGGGTCCTGGGCAACTTTCCAGGCCAGGGCGTGTTCACGGCCACCGCTGCCAATGATCAAAACATTCATTTCAAAAACCTCGGATGAAGCAAATTCTGTGAGGCGCCGCAAGTGCGCTTTATGTGGGAGGGAGCAAGCCCCCTCCCACATTTCGATCGAGTTGGATCAGTGGCGGAAGTGGCGCATACCGGTGAAGACCATGGCGATGCCGGCTTCATCAGCCGCTGCAATCACTTCGGCATCACGCATCGAGCCACCCGGCTGGATCACGGCGGTCACGCCCGCTTTCGCGGCATTGTCCAAACCATCACGGAACGGGAAGAACGCATCGGAAGCCATCACCGAACCCACTACCTGCAAACCGGCGTGCTCAGCCTTGATCGCGGCGATACGCGCCGAGTTCACGCGGCTCATCTGGCCCGCGCCGACGCCGATGGTCTGGCGGTTCTTGGCGTAGACGATGGCGTTGGACTTGACGTACTTGGCCACTTTCCAGGCGAAGATCAGGTCGTTGATCTCTTGCTCGGTCGGGGCGCGCTGGGTCACCACTTTCAGGTCCTGGCTGCCGATCATGCCGATGTCGCGGCTCTGTACCAGCAGGCCGCCATTGACGCGCTTGTAGTCCCAGGCAGCGGCACGCTCAGCCGACCATTCGCCGCAGGCCAGCAGGCGCACGTTGGCCTTGGCAGCGACGATGGCGCGGGCTTCTTCACTGACGCTTGGGGCAATGATCACTTCGACGAACTGACGCTCGACGATGGCCTTGGCGGTCTCGGCATCCAGTTCGCGGTTGAAGGCGATGATGCCGCCGAACGCCGATTCGGTGTCGGTGGCGTAGGCCAGTTCGTAGGCCTGGCGGATGCCGCCTTCTGCATCCGGGCTGACGGCCACACCGCACGGGTTGGCGTGCTTGACGATTACGCAGGCTGGTTTGACGAAGCTCTTCACGCATTCCAGCGCGGCATCGGTGTCGGCCACGTTGTTGTAGGAAAGTTCTTTGCCTTGCAGCTGGGTAGCGGTGGCGATGCCCACTTCGGCAGGCTTGGCTTCCACGTAGAACGCCGCGCTCTGGTGCGGGTTCTCGCCGTAGCGCATTTCCTGGGCCTTGATGAACTGGCTGTTGAAGGTGCGCGGGAACTGGCTGCGGCCTTCAGTGCTCAGGGTGTCGGCTGCCTGGTTCACGGTGCCCATGTAGTTGGCGATCATGCCGTCGTAGGCCGCGGTGTGTTCGAACGCCTTGAGCATCAGGTCAAAGCGCTGGGCGTAAGTCAGGCCACCGGCTTTCAGGCTTTCCAGCACCTGGTCGTAGTCGCTGGCGTTAACCACGATGGCCACGTCTTTATGGTTCTTGGCGGCCGAGCGGACCATGGTCGGACCGCCGATATCGATATTTTCGATGGCGGTCGGCAGGTCGCAGCCTGGCTTGTTGATGGTGGCTTCGAAGGGGTAGAGGTTAACGGCCACCAGGTCGATCGGCTTGATACCGTGCTCGTTCATGATGGCGTCGTCGATACCGCGACGGCCGAGGATACCGCCGTGGATTTTCGGGTGCAGGGTCTTGACGCGACCGTCCATCATTTCTGCGAAACCGGTGTAGTCCGCCACTTCTACTGCGGCCACGCCGTTGTCCTGCAGCAGTTTGAAGGTCCCGCCCGTGGAGAGGATTTCCACACCCAGGGCTTCCAGCTCCCGGGCAAATTCGAGGATCCCGGTCTTGTCGGAAACACTGATCAAGGCACGGCGGATCGGCAGGCGGGTAGTCTGGTCGGTCATTTCAATTTCCATCAAAAGCAAAGGAGTCAGCAAAAAAGGCGACCGTTTTTACGCGGGCGCCTTTCTGGTTTGATTGAATGCTTACAGCAAATCGTACTGCTTGAGCTTTTTACGCAAGGTGCCACGGTTGAGGCCCAGCAGCTCACTGGCTTTGGTCTGGTTGCCCTTGACGTAGTTCATCACGCTTTCGAGCAAGGGCGCCTCGACTTCGGAGAGCACCAGGTTGTACACGTCCGTGACGGAAGCACCCTCAAGGTGGGCGAAATAATTGTGCAGCGCCTTCTCGACACTCCCGCGAAGGGTCTGGCCTTCTTCACTGGGCGTGTTGAGGTGCTGTTTCAAATTGACGTTGTCGCTCACGGGTGTTGTTCCACTCACTAAAGTCTCGGTCATCATCGTCATGCGGCCACCCCTTCTCCATCCCCTGTTCCCAGGCTCTTGTCACGTTCGGCGAAGAACTCACGAACGGTGGCGACCTGTGCCTGCGTTTCATCCAAACGATTGAACTGAGCGCGGAATTCCTTGGCGCCCGGCAAGGTGGCGAGATACCAGCCGACATGCTTGCGAGCAATGCGTACACCCATCACGTCCCCATAGAAGGCGTGCAGGGCGGCCAGATGCTCTAGCAGAATACGTTCCACCTCGACCAACTCCGGTGCCGGCAAGACTTCGCCGGTACGCAGGAAGTGCTCGATCTCACGAAAAATCCACGGTCGCCCCTGGGCGGCCCGGCCAATCAACAAGCCATCGGCACCGGTTGCGTGCAGCACGCGCCGGGCTTTCTCGGCTGAGTCGATGTCGCCATTGGCAAACACCGGCATCGACACGGCCTGCTTGATCGCGGCAATGGTGTCGTACTCGGCTTCACCGGTATAAAGGTCGGCGCGGGTACGGCCATGTACCGCCAGCGCTGTAATCCCGGCCTGTTCAGCGATCTTCGCCACCGTCAGGCCATTCTTGTTGTCCCGGTCCCAGCCGGTACGAATCTTCAGGGTCACCGGCACATCCACTGCGCCAACGACGGCCTGCAGGATCTCGGCAACCAACTGCTCATCTTTCAACAAGGCGGAACCGGCAGCCTTGTTGCAGACCTTCTTGGCCGGGCAGCCCATGTTGATATCAATGATCTGTGCACCCAACTCCACATTGGCCCGGGCTGCATCCGCCAGCATCTGTGCATCACCACCGGCGATCTGTACCGAGCGTGGCTCGGGATCACCTTCGTGGATCATGCGCATCCGCGACTTGCGGGTGTTCCACAAACTCATGTCGCTGGTAACCATTTCAGAGACTACTAGACCCGCGCCCAAACGCTTGCACAACTGACGAAAGGGCTGGTCGGTGACGCCCGCCATCGGGGCGAGGATCAAGCCGTTCTGCAATGTGTATGGGCCGATGCGTACCGCCGACATAGGACTTCCCTGTTGTGGGGCCGGATCATTAGAGTTCGAAAAAGGGTTGGCATGATACCCGCTCTCGATGACTGGTTAAAGGCTGAATTGGATAAAATCTGAACAGTTGCTTTTTTATCGCCATCGGTTTGGTCGACGGCGGCAAAGTCAATAATCCACCGTCAAACCTCGGTATGTGCGTTGCTTCACTCTGGCGAATGGAAGCTTAGGCTGTAGTTCACGGCCTTGTTGCCTGGATCAAGGATGTCCAGGGAGATGTGGATCGGCGTCTGCGAGGGCATTTCGCTGACGCCGGCCAACTCGCCACTGAGATACTCGGCAGGTTTGAAGCGACGACTGGCAATCAGGCTGCCATTCAAATCCGCAAAGCGCAGCTCCAGCAGTGGGAAGGGCTGGGAGAAGGTCGCGCGGTTATAGAGGATCGCATCCACCACCAGCGCGCCGGCGAATTCGGGGTGGCTGCGCACCACCAGATTGCTGCTCTTGATATGGGCGACATCGACCCGCGATGGCACGGTACAACCCAGTTTCGGGCACAGCTCCTGGAACCATGGGCGGTAGGCGTCCTGGCGGGCCAGGTCATCGAATTGGTAAGCGATGTACTGGCCTGCCAGGCCGGCAGCCGCGAGTACGATGAGCGTGATCCAGATCAACCGGCGGCCCCAGCCTGACGGACGTTTCTGCGCATACAGGTGCAGAGGGTCGTCTTCCAGGTCGTGGAGCAGGTCGTCGTGCACTCCGGCTTCCGCGCGCGGGCGCTTGCGGCGTGACTGCAGGGGCTCTTCGGGTTCGGGCATATCCCGCGCGTCGGTGACAGGTGTCAGCGGCGGGTCGAGGTCGTCATCGCCAGGGGCAGAACGCAGCGGTGGTTCGTCATCGAGTTCGTCGGTGTGGGCCGACATGGACGGTTCGGTGCGCTGTTTGGACGCAGGTGTCTTGGCCGGCTCGGGCAGGTCCTCAGGGGGCTGCGCGCGCTCCTCTGGAGGGGCACTGAACAGGCTGGCAGCCCACTTTTCTTCCTCGGCCTTGGCCGTATCGCGGCTTGCGCTGAGGGAGTCTTCCTTTTGCCGGCGATCAGCACCCGGGTGGCGACGTTCCGCGCCTGGCGGCTGGGTGTGCTGAATCTCACGACGTTCCAGCTTGGCCAGTTCTTTGTCCAGGTCCAGGTTATCCAGGTCCAGCTCTTCGGCTGTCCATTGCTTCTGGCTGATTGCCCGCGGTGGTTGTGCAGTTGCTTCGCCAGCCGGTTTGACGGCTGGCTCGACGATAGCCGGCCGCTCAGGTTGCGGCGCAGGCGTGTGGTTGCGTTGCTCCAACAACTGGCGAGCGGCGTTGAACACTTGCAGGCACGAGCCGCAGCGCACCACGCCACGGGCCACGTTCAACTGGGCGTGGTTGACGCGAAAGCGAGCTTGGCAATGCGGGCACTGGGTGACGAAACTGTCGGTCATGCGGCCATCCGATTCAGGCAAGCGCTCATTCTAGCGCCGACGACCACTGATGCGTACCCAGCCATCACGGTTGGCGATCGGGTCCAGTTCGAAGTCCTGGGCGTAGGCTGCGGCGACGTCTTCACCTTGTTCGGCGAGAATGCCCGACAGCGCCAGGCGCCCCCCCGGCTTGACCAGGCTCGACAGCTGCGGCGCCAAGGCAACCAGCGGCCCGGCGAGGATGTTGGCAACGAGTACATCGGCCTTCACCTGGGGCAATTGCTCCGGCAGGTACAGCGGGAATTTGCCTTCAGGGATGTGGTTGCGCCCGGCGTTGTCGCGGGAGGCTTCCAGAGCCTGCACGTCGATATCGGTGCCCACGGCCTCCTTGGCGCCCAGCAGCAGGGCGGCAATCGCCAGGATCCCCGAGCCGCAGCCGAAGTCCAGCACGTTGCAGTCGGTCAGGTCCTGGCCGTCCAGCCATTCCAGGCACAGGGCGGTGGTGGGGTGGGTACCGGTGCCGAACGCCAGGCCCGGGTCCAGCAGCAGGTTGACCGCGTCTGGTTCCGGTGCGGCGTGCCAGCTCGGCACGATCCACAGGCGCTGGCCGAAACGCATGGGCTGGAAGTTATCCATCCAGCTGCGTTCCCAGTCCTGGTCTTCGATGACTTCGCTGTGATGCTCGGGCAGCGGGCTGCCGGTGAGCAATTGCATATGGGCCAGCACGGCAGCGGCATCGGTGCCGTCTTCGAACAGGGCCAGCAAGTGGGTGTGGGACCACAGCGGCGTGGTATTGAGTTCCGGTTCGAAGATGGGCTGGTCTTCGGCGTCCATGAAGGTCACCGACACGGCGCCTACTTCAAGGAAAGCGTCTTCGTAGGTTTCGGCTTGTTCTGGGCTGATGGCGAGACGGACTTGCAGCCAAGGCATGGCGGGCACCTTTGAAAAAAATGAATGTGCAGCGGGTAGGCCGCGAAAGCGCGCAAGTTTACGCGAGCGAACCGCAGAAGACGACTGTACTGACTGAACACGGATCAAATGTGGGAGGGGGCTTGCTCCCGATAGCAGTGTGTCAGCCTCATCATCTGTAACTGATCCACCGCTATCGGGAGCAAGCCCCCTCCCACATTTGCACTGTGTACATCTTCAAAATAGAGGGCCCACAAACAACAAAGCCGCCCGAAGGCGGCTTTGTTGGGTGGAGCACTTACTGGTTGGCCAGCTTATGTTCCAGGTAGTGAATGTTCACACCACCTTCGCAGAAGCCTTCATCACGAACCAGGTCCCGATGCAGTGGGATGTTGGTCTTGATGCCGTCTACCACGATTTCATCCAGGGCGTTGCGCATACGGGCCATGGCCTCGTCGCGAGTGGCGCCCCAGGTGATCAGCTTGCCGATCAGCGAGTCGTAGTTGGACGGAACCTTGTAGCCGCTGTACAGGTGCGAATCGACGCGAACGCCGTTGCCGCCTGGCGCATGGAAATGCTTGACCAGGCCTGGACTCGGAATAAAGGTTTTCGGGTCTTCGGCGTTGATCCGGCACTCCAGGGAGTGACCGTGCATCTTCACGTCGTCCTGGGTGAAGGACAGCACGTTACCGGCGGCGATGCTGAGCATCTCCTTGACGATGTCGATACCGGTGACCATCTCCGAAACTGGGTGCTCTACCTGCACACGAGTGTTCATCTCGATGAAGTAGAAACGACCGTTCTCGTAGAGGAACTCAAAGGTACCGGCGCCACGGTAGTTGATGTCGATGCACGCCTTGACGCAGCGAGCCAGCACTTCCTGGCGAGCTTTTTCGTCGAGGCCCGGTGCCGGTGCTTCTTCCAGTACCTTCTGGTGACGACGTTGCAGCGAGCAGTCGCGGTCGCCCAGGTGGATGGCGTGGCCCTGGCCGTCGGACAGCACCTGGACTTCCACGTGACGTGGGTTGGTCAGGTACTTCTCCAGGTAGACCATCGGGTTGCCGAACCAGGCGCCCGCTTCGGAGCGAGTCTGCTTGGCGGCTTCGATCAGGTCTTCTTCCTTGTGCACCACGCGCATGCCGCGACCACCACCGCCACCGGCGGCCTTGATGATCACCGGGTAACCGACTTCGCGACCAATGCGCAGGGCGGTTTCCTCGTCTTCAGGCAGTGGGCCGTCGGAACCTGGAACGGTTGGCACGCCGGCTGCGATCATGGCGTCCTTGGCTGAAACCTTGTCGCCCATCAGGCGAATGGTTTCGGCTTTCGGGCCGATGAAGGCGAACCCGGATTTTTCCACCTGTTCGGCGAAATCGGCGTTTTCCGCGAGGAAGCCGTAGCCCGGGTGGATGCCATCAGCGCCGGTCACTTCTGCCGCAGCGATGATGTTCGAGACTTTCAGGTAGGAGTTCGTGGCCAGTGGCGGGCCAATGCAGATGCTTTCGTCCGCCAGTTTCACGTGCATCAATTCGGTATCGGCCGTCGAGTAAACAGCGACGGTCTTGATGCCCTCTTCCTTACAGGCGCGCAGGATACGCAGCGCGATCTCGCCGCGGTTGGCGATCAGGACTTTTTGCAGTTTCTTCGCAGGTTTCAACATCGAAGGCGCTCCGCGGTTCAAACGATGGTGAACAGCGGCTGGTCGTACTCAACCGGCTGACCGTTTTCTACCAGGATGGATTCGATGACGCCGGCTTTTTCGGCCGTGATGTGGTTCATCATCTTCATCGCTTCAACGATGCAGATGGTGTCGCCCACTTTCACGGTCTTGCCCACTTCAACGAAGGCTGGCGAGGTCGGTGCCGGGGTGCGGTAGAAGGTACCGACCATTGGCGACTTGACCACGAAGCCGTTCAGCACAGGGGCGGCTGGAGCGGCAGGCGCTGCGGCTGCTGGTGCTGCGGCAGGGGCGGCCGCGGCTGGAGCCGGTGCTTGCATCTGTGGTGCGTAGAACTGTTGGGCCGGGGTCTTGCTGTGACGGCTGATCCGTACGGATTCTTCGCCTTCCTTGATTTCCAGCTCGTCGATACCGGATTCTTCCAGCAGTTCGATCAGTTTCTTAACTTTACGGATATCCATGAATCATCAACTCCCAAGGGTCGGTCAGGGGCGCTTGGCCTGTTCTTCAAGCTGTTCCAGGGCGGCCTCCAGGGCCAGTCGGTAACCGCTGGCGCCAAGGCCGCAGATCACTCCTACCGCTACGTCGGAGAAGTAAGAGTGATGGCGGAAAGGTTCGCGTTTGTACACGTTGGACAAATGCACTTCGATGAATGGGATGCTCACCGCCAGCAACGCGTCACGTAATGCAACGCTTGTATGCGTAAAAGCGGCGGGATTGATCAGGATAAAGTCCACGCCTTCAACACGGGCGGCATGGATGCGATCAATCAATTCGTACTCGGCATTGCTTTGCAGGTAGAGCAAATGGTGGCCGGCTTCACGTGCCCGTTTTTCCAGATCGAGGTTGATCTGGTCGAGGGTCACTGCCCCATAGACGCCCGGTTCGCGGGTGCCGAGCAGGTTCAGGTTGGGTCCGTGAAGAACCAGTAAGGTCGCCATCGGCTGTTCCTTGTTATTGGTGTGGATGCGGCATAACCCGGCGACTATGCCGCAAAGCCTTTGTGACTGTCCAGTTCTATGCAGTAGGCAGCACGATTAGCGAGGATTGCGCGAAATTTGTGACTGTGGCCCGGAATCCGGTCATGCCGAACACGGTCTTGAATCCACTGAAGATCAAATGTGGGAGGGGGCTTGCTCCCGATAGCGGTGGATCAGCTACAGGTATTGAGACTGACACACTGTAATCGGGAGCAAGCCCCCTCCCACATTTGATCTCCATAGGGCGGGAGAGCGGGTCAGACGCGGAAGGCTTGTACGGCAGTGTTGAGCTGCCCGCCCAGCACCAGCAAGTGCTCGCCCTGGCTACGGCCCTGGCCGATACGCAGCAAGTTATCCTCACCCAGTTGGTGAATCCGCTCACTGTTATCGCGAATCTCACTCACAGCCCCACTCTGCTGCGCGGTCACGTCGGCAATGCGTACCGCCGTCTCGGAAATCGTCTGGATCGCCCCGACGATTTCATCCAGCGCGCCATCCGCGGCCTGGGCTTGCTGGGCAGTGGCTTCGGCGTGTTCGACCTGGGCGCGCATGCCTTGGACCGACTGGTGCGCGGCGGTTTGCAAGCCAGCGATCAGGCCCTGGATTTCGGCGGTGGCGCCGGCAGTGCGTTGGGCCAGGGAGCGAACCTCGTCGGCAACCACGGCAAAACCACGCCCGGCCTCACCGGCGCGGGCAGCTTCAATGGCGGCGTTGAGGGCCAGCAGGTTGGTCTGGTCAGCAATCGAGCGAATCACTGTGAGTACGCCGCCGATGGTGGCGGATTCCTCCGCGAGTTTCTCGATCATCTGCGCATTTTGCTGCACTTCGCCTACCAGGGCGTGCAACCCTGTCAGGCTCAGGCCGATCACCCGCTGGCCCTGCTCCACGGCAAAGCCTGCACTGCGACTGGCACCGGCGGCCTGGCTGGCATCACCCGCCACTTGCTGGATGGTGGCTTCCAGTTCGCCCAGGGAGTCACGGATCTGCGCGGTGTCGCCGGCCTGGCGCTGGGCACCGTCGTGCAAGCCGCTGCTCAGGTCGGCGAGGGCGCGGCTGCTGCCGGCAACTTCTTCGGCATTGCCGCGAATGGTGCCCACCAAGTCCACCAGGTAGGCGCGCAGACGGTTCAGGGACGCTTCGATAGCGTGCAGCTCACGGTTGGTCTTGCCTAGGGCAATCGGCTGACTGAAGTCGCCGTCGGCCCAGGTGGACAAGGCCGGTGCGAGGTTGGTCAGCACTCGCGCCAGGCGGCGTTGCAGGGTGTCGATCAGTAGCGCGATCAGCAGGATCAGGCCGATCATCACGCCCTGCATCACGCGCACTTCGCCCTGGATAGTGGCGTGTTGCGCGCGTACCACTGGCTCAAGGCCGGCAATGGCTTGCTGCACACTGGCGATTTTCAGCTGGGTGCTGGCGGCAAGGTCGGCGCGTTGCTGGATCTGCTCGCGAGTGCGCTGAAGTTCGGCGGGATAGCGGGTCAACAGGCTATTGAGCTCGCGCTTGAGGTCGACGCCAGTGTCTTGGGCTTCGGTTTTTTCGGTGTTTTCCAGGCCCATCAGCGCGGAGAAATCGTCGGTGTTGGATTCAGCGCTGGCCTTGACCCCAAGCAACGGCAATTGCGCCAGCAGGTCAGCCTGGGTGCGGATGTTGGCGATCTCGCGCTCGACCTCATCGGCCAACTCGGCGCGGCCGCTGCCCATCAGCTTATCGCGGGCCAGGGACAGTTTGCCCAGGTGTTGCGAGGCGGCGAGCAGCGGCGGCAGGTAGCGCGCGGCGTCCGTGGAATTGACAGCGCTGGCGTATTGGCTCAGTTGCTCGAGGTTCGCCCCCAGTTCGCGTTCGGCTTGCAGCAACAGCGCTTGCGGGTCGCCGGCCAGTTTGCCGGCGGCCAGCAGGGCCGTCTTACTGAAGGTCTCCAGGTCCGCCAGGCTGGGGCGCAGGTTTTGCGCCAGCCCGGCCGGCAGTTCGTCGAGCTGCTTCAACAGGCTCTTCAGGCTCTGGCTGGCGCTGCTCAGGCGCAGGGCGTCGCCGCTGGCCAGGTAGTCGTCGATATTACGGGCCGCCTGGTTTTGAAAGACCTGGGACAGGCCCAGGTAACGCTCCATCAACAAGTACGGACGCTCCAGCGCCCGTTGCGACCACCATAGCGTCGCCCCGAGGGCCAGGCACACGGCCACCAGCAGGAGGGTATTGAGATTGGTCAGCAGCTTCAGGCGCATGCGGGGATTCAACCGACGACAAAAGATAAGTGCCTGAAGTTATTGCGTTTGCGTTACAGAGTTATGACCGAATCGGTGGATTCTGGTGAAAAGATGGCACTTTGCTTTGACGTGCGAGCGGCCTGTACGCGGTTACGTCCTGCATCCTTGGCGCGGTACAGCGCTTCG
This sequence comes from Pseudomonas sp. MF6755, assembly GCF_016405635.1. Taxonomy (NCBI): domain Bacteria; kingdom Pseudomonadati; phylum Pseudomonadota; class Gammaproteobacteria; order Pseudomonadales; family Pseudomonadaceae; genus Pseudomonas; species Pseudomonas sp. MF6755. Next base: position 33,182 of record NZ_JAEKDA010000004.1, on the reverse strand, counting down.
TCGGCCTGGGCGGCCATCATCAGGCTGTCGGAGCCGTCGCACAGCTCCACCAGGCCGGCGCTGAAGGTGCACCACAAATCCTGGGGTTGGGCGGGGTAGTGGATTTCTGCAAAGCGCCCGCGAATTTCGTCCAGCACCTTGCAGGCCGATTCCAGGTCGGTGTCGGGCATGACGATGGCGAACTCTTCGCCGCCGTAGCGGCCGATGTAGTCGGTCTTGCGCAAACGCTGCTTGAGAAACAGCGCCAGGCTCTTGATCACCCGGTCGCCCATGGGATGGCCGTGGCTGTCGTTGACGCGCTTGAAGTGGTCGATATCCAGCATGGCAAAGCTCAATGGCTTGTTCTCGCGGCGGGCGCGGAAGCTGCAGTCTTCGAGCAATTGCAGGATATGCGTGTGGTTGTACAGCCCGGTCAGGCTGTCGCGCACCATCCGCGCCTTCAGGTTGCGTGCCCGCGCTGCGCGGTTGCGCACGGTGGTGATCAGATGGCGCGGCTTGATCGGCTTGGTGAGGAAGTCGTCGCCACCTTCGCTCATTGCGTCCAACTGCTTATCCAGGTCGTCCTCGGCCGACAGGTAGATGATCGGCACGCTGACATAACGGTCGTTATGGCGAATTACCTTGGCCAGCTCGGTGCCGGTACAGGCAGGCATATACATGTCGAGGATGATCAGGTCAGGCTGGAAATCCGCCAGCTCGGCCATGGCCTGGATCGGTTCGATCAAGGTGCGCGTGACAATGCCGGCGCTGTTGAGCAGACGTTCGGTGTGCAGCGCCTGGGCCCGCGAGTCGTCAATGATCAGCACTTTGTACGGCTCGTACTGGGCGACGCAGGTCAGCACTTCGATCTTTTCCAGCAGGCTGGAGGCTTCCAGGGTGCCGGTGAGGAATTCCTCGCCGCCAGCGCGCACGGCGGCCAGGCGCGTTGGCGTATCGGTTTCGTGCAGGCTGAAAAACAACAGCGGCAGCTTTTGTTCCAGGCCCTCCTGGGCTTGCGCGGCGAGCTTGAGGCCCAGACCGGTGCCGCAGAAGTCCACGTCCATCACAATCGCCGACGGCAGGCGCTCTGCCATGGAAGCGTGAAAGGCGGCGACGCTGTCCAGGGACTGGGCGCTCATGCCAAAGAATTCCAGCTGCTTGGCCAGCCGTTCGGCGCGGTCATGGTCGGCCAGCATCACGTAGATCGGCTTGCGCATTGGCGGCAGGAAGGTTTGCTCAAGCTGATCGCCCTGGCGCAAGCCGGTGCGGGACAGGCGTTGCATCAAGCGGTTGAGTTCCGTGATCAGTTGGCTGCTCAGGCGGCCGCGGTTTTCGTCCACGGCCTGCAGGGATTCACCGATATGCCGGGCCAGTTGACTGTGTTCCGGCTGTTCGAAACGCTCGGCAAAGCGCAGCAGGCGCAGATTGGCTTCGCTGAGTTCGGAAAAATCGGCGTTCGACCATTCGCTGCGTTGCAGGCGCTGCCAGATCTCAAGAATTTGACGTGCCTGATGAATTACCCGCTGGGCAAAATGCTGCTTGAGACGCTCGCGGCTGGGGTCTTCTGGCTCGGTCATATCCTGACTACTGTGAGGGTGCATGCTGAGGTCGACTGATGGCTCTATGCTAGCACCTCTTTTCTATTGCATGAGTGTCATACGTCAATTAAGTCCGTGTGCCCGGCATTCAGTTGCTGACCTATTGGTCGTGCAGCGTAAAAAGCGTGCATCCTTTATAGTCGAACCGCTCTTGTGTGCCAATTTCACGCAAAAGCCCCGCACCGATGGGCACGATGGGTTAGGGTTGTGGTCGGAGTGTCTGAACGCACCCGGACAATTGACGTGCATGAACTCAAGTGATTGAAAGGATATCGCCATGCTGGACTGGAAAAACCGTGCAGGCAGTGCCAAAGGCCCCGCCCCTGAGCCCAAGTCGGCCAACCGCAGCTATTTTCGCAACCTGCTGATGAGCCGAGCCTTGCTCAGCGTGATCTGCCTGTACCTGCTGGTCACCGGTGGCCTGGGTTGGTACTGGAGCCAGGAGCCGGCGCTGTTCCCGGTCCAGCAAAACGCCCAGCTTGCCGCCGAGAAGGAAGGCAAGCAGATGGTGGTGGGCTATACCACCGTCGAAACCCTCAAGAGCGTGGTCGGCACCTTGCTGAACAAGCCTGGCGGCTACATCTCCAACGACCGTTTCCCGCCTGGCCTGTGGATGGACAACATGCCGAGCTGGGAATATGGCGTGCTGGTGCAGGTACGTGACCTGACCCGCGCCCTGCGTAAAGATTTCGCCCGCTCCCAGTCGCAGTCGGCTGAAGGTGCTGATTTGGCCAAGGCCGAGCCGCGTTTCAACTTCGATAACAAGAGCTGGGTGCTGCCCTCCAGCGAGTCGGAATACCAGGAAGGCATCAATTCCCTGAGCCGCTACGAGGCGCGCCTGTCCGACCCGAACCAGCGCGGCGCGCTGTTTTATGCGCGTGCCGATAACCTGAACAATTGGCTGGGCGATGTCGCTACCCGTTTGGGCTCGTTGTCCCAGCGTCTGTCGGCCAGCGTGGGCCGGGTCAAGCTCAATACCGCGTTGAAAACCGAGGCGCTGGCGCCGGGCGAAGTGCCGCAGGTCGATGAAGAAGTGGTGGAAACCCCATGGATGCAGATCGACAACGTGTTCTACGAGGCCCGTGGCCAGGCGTGGGCCCTGTCTCACCTGCTGCGCGCCATCGAAGTCGACTTTGCCGATGTGCTGGCCAAGAAAAATGCCACCGTCAGCGTGCGCCAGATCATTCGTGAGCTGGAAGCCTCGCAGGAACCGGTCTGGAGCCCTATGATTCTTAACGGCAGTGGCTTTGGTGTACTGGCGAACCATTCGCTGGTAATGGCCAATTACATTTCCCGGGCAAACGCTGCAGTGATCGACTTGCGTCAGCTCCTCAACCAGGGTTGATGATGGACGCTTCCTCCAGGGAGGTCGCACACCGTGCGGCCTCCGACGCCGAACTGATCTGCTGGGTCGACGAGCAGGACAACCTGCTCGGCCACCGCGTCAGGTCTGACCTTCGCCAGCGCGGTCTGATCGGCCGTTGCACCTTTATCTTCCTGTTCAATTCCCAAGGCGAGCTGTGTGTGCATCGACGCACCCTCAGCAAGGCGCTGTATCCCGGGTTTTGGGACACGGCGGCGGGCGGGATGGTCGCGGCCGGTGAATCCTATGCGCAATCGGCAGCCCGCGAGCTGGAGGAAGAGCTGGGTGTCAGCGGTGTGCCATTGACCGAGCATGACCATTTCTATTTCGAAGATGGCGACAGCCGGCTTTGGTGCAAATCTTACTCCGCCGTGTGGGATGGCCCCCTGCGCCTGCAGCCCGAGGAAGTGATGGAAGCACGGTTTTTGGCCATCGAAACCATCCAGCAGGAGGCTGCACAAAAGCCTTACTGTCCGGACGCCCAAGAGGGCCTGCGGCGCTATCTGGCCTCACGTCGCTAAAGTTGCATAAATTGGCGCCATTTGGCTCTTAGCAACTTTGCTTTTTGCCGTTACACTGCGCGCCTTTTCACCCGAACCACCTTGGCGGTTCGGTAGCGCTGCCCCTGCCTGAGTGGGGCTTCGCGGTCGGTCTAGCCCCATGGCGCAGGCCGATCAGTCTTCATCCTCCCAAGAGGATTGCCGGTGGCCAAAAAAGCCGCATCCTTCGCCGCCCTTGGTGGCCTGGTATTTTCCACCGACGCAGGTCGACACTGCCCGGACTGTCGTCAGCCCGTGGATTCGTGCACCTGCAGACAGACCCTGATCCCTGAAGGCGACGGCATTGCCCGCGTGCGCCGCGAGAGCAAGGGCCGTGGCGGCAAGACGGTGACCACCATCACCGGCGTGCCCCTGGCCGAAGAGGCGCTCAAGGAACTGGCCACCACGCTGAAAAAGCGCTGTGGCACCGGTGGCGCTTTGAAAGACGGGGTCATCGAGATCCAGGGCGATCACGTCCAATTGCTGTTGGCCGAGCTGATCAAGCTCGGGTACAAGGCCAAGAAGTCCGGTGGCTGAAAGCCTCTTCCCAACCTGTGGCTAAACTCTGTCCTGCGAGTGGGGTCTACCTCCCTTGCAGGCAAATCGTCATTTTCATTCTTTAGACTGCGCCAGCCCTGAACCGGGGCGGTGTCTTCGACTTCATTTATAGGGGACTTCGATGTCCGTACGACGCACACGCAAAGACGATGGCAGCCAATGGACAGTTGCGGACAGCCGCAGTGTTTACGGGATTCGCCATTGGGGGGCCGGTTATTTCGCGATCAATGAAGCCGGTCGCGTAGAAGTCCGTCCGAACGGCCCGAACAGCACACCTGTCGACCTCTACGAGCAAGTCGATGAACTGCGCAAGAGCGGCCTGTCGCTGCCGCTGCTGGTGCGCTTTCCCGACATTCTGCAAGACCGCGTGCGCCAGTTGACCGGTGCTTTCGATTCGAACATCGAGCGCCTGGAATACCAGAGCAAGTACACCGCTTTGTACCCGATCAAGGTGAACCAGCAGGAAGCGGTGATCGAGAACATCATCGCCACCCAGAATGTCTCCATTGGCCTGGAAGCCGGCTCCAAGCCTGAGCTGCTGGCGGTGCTGGCCCTGGCGCCGAAGGGCGGCACCATCGTCTGCAACGGGTACAAAGACCGCGAGTTCATTCGCCTGGCGCTGATGGGTCAGAAGCTCGGCCACAATGTGTTCATCGTGATCGAGAAAGAATCCGAAGTTGAGCTGGTGATCGAAGAGGCGGCGAGCCTCAAGGTCAAGCCACAGGTCGGCCTGCGTGTGCGTTTGTCGTCCCTGGCATCGAGCAAGTGGGCGGACACCGGTGGCGAGAAGTCCAAGTTCGGTCTGTCGGCAGCGCAGTTGCTGTCGGTTGTCGAGCGCTTCCGCGCGGCCGGCCTGGACCAGGGCATTCGCCTGTTGCACTTCCACATGGGCTCGCAGATCGCCAACCTGGCCGACTACCAGCACGGGTTCAAGGAAGCCATTCGTTACTACGGCGAACTGCGCAACCTCGGCCTGCCGGTGGACCACATCGACGTCGGCGGTGGCCTGGGCGTGGACTACGACGGTACCCACTCGCGTAACGCCAGCTCGATCAACTACGACATGGACGACTACGCCGGCGTGGTGGTGGGCATGCTCAAGGAATTCTGCGATGCGCAGAGCCTGCCGCACCCGAACATCTTCTCCGAAAGCGGCCGTTCCCTGACCGCCCACCACGCCATGCTGGTGGTGCAGGTGACTGACGTCGAGAAGCACAACGACGAAATCCCGCTCATCGAGAACAAGGAAAGCCTGCCGGAAACCGTGCAGTGGCTGGTGGACCTGCTGGGCCCGACCGACATCGAGATGGTCACCGAAACCTACTGGCGTGCCACCCACTACATGAGCGACGTGGCCACCCAGTACGCCGACGGCAAACTGACCCTGGCGGAAAAAGCCCTGGCCGAACAGTGCTACTTCGCCGTGTGCCGCCGCCTGCACAACTCGTTGAAAGCCCGCCAGCGCTCGCACCGCCAGGTGCTGGACGAACTCAACGACAAGCTGGCCGACAAGTACATCTGCAACTTCTCGGTATTCCAGAGCCTGCCGGATACCTGGGCCATCGGCCAGGTATTGCCGATCCTGCCGCTGCACCGTCTGGACGAAGAGCCACTGCGCCGCGCCGTGCTGCAAGACCTGACCTGCGACTCCGACGGCAAGATCAAGCAATACGTCGACGAGCAGAGCATCGAGACCAGCCTGCCGGTTCATGGCTTGAACGAAGGTGAGGACTACCTGCTGGGCATCTTCCTGGTGGGTGCCTACCAGGAAATCCTGGGTGACATGCACAACCTGTTCGGTGACACCGACTCGGTGAACATCTACCAGCGCGAAGACGGTTCGGTGTACAGCGCCGGGATCGAGACCCACGACACCATCGAAGACATGCTGCGCTATGTGCACTTGTCGCCGGAGGAGTTGATGACTCACTACCGTGACAAGTGTGCCAGCGCGAAGATCTCCGCGTCTGAGCGCACCCAGTTCCTGGATGCGTTGCGCCTTGGTTTGACTCGTTCTTCCTACCTGTCCTCGTAAAAAAATGTGGGAGGGGGCTGCCCCCTCCCACATTTGGATCTCACTGCATCAGTTCCCGCCCAGCCAAAGCCCCTGCCGATTCAGCCGCCAGGCAATCGCCCACAGCGTCAGGCTGCGCACCGCCATAAACAGCAGGAAGGTGATCCACAGCCCGTGGTTACCCAGCCCTTGCAGCGCCCAGGCAACCGGCAGCACTATTATCACTGTCAGCAACATCCCATTGCGCATTTCCCGCGCCCGCGTCGCGCCGATAAACAGGCCATCGAGCAAATAACTCCACACAGCAATCAACGGCAATACCGCCAGGTAAGGCAGGAAGATATCGGCCGTTTCGCGCACGCTGGGAATATCGGTTTGCATGGCGATAAACAGGTGGCCGCCGAAGGTGAACAACAGGGCGAAACCGATGCTGGCGATCAGTGACCAACCGCAGGCAACCACCAACGAGCGGCGCAGCGCCTGGCGGTCATGGGCGCCGATGGCGTGGCCGCACAGGGCTTCGACTGCATGGGCCAGACCGTCCAGAGCATGCGCCGTCAGCAACAGCCCATTGAGCAGCAAGGCATTGGCTGCAACCGTGGCATCGCCCAGGCGTGCGCCTTGCACCGTGATCATGAAAAACACCGACTGCAAGGCCAGGCTGCGGATAAAGATGTCGCGGTTGACCGCCAGTAACGGGCGCCAGCTTTGCCATAGTTTCAGCGCGGCCCAGGCGATATGGCCGGGGTAGGCGCGCAGGGCTTTTTGCGTGAGCGCCAGGCCGAGCAGGGCGCCGGTCCACTCAGCGATCACCGAGGCGCGTGCAGAGCCGACCACGCCCCAGTCCAGTCCGAGGACGAACCACAAGTTAAGCGCAATGTTCACAAGGTTGGTGGTCAGCAAAATCGCCAACGGCGCCCGGGCATTCTGCGTGCCGAGGAACCAGCCAACCAATGCATAGCTGGCGAGTGCGGCGGGCAGACCAAACAGGCGGGTGTGGAAGAAGTCGCGGGTCAGCTGATTGAGTTCGGGGGACGGCTGCATCCACTCCAGGGCCAGATGGCTCAGCGGAATGCCCACAGTGCCCAGCACCATCGCCAGGCCCAGCGCCAGCAGCAGGCCCTGCAACAGGATTTGCCGCAGCGCCGCACCATCGTTGCGCCCGGCGGCCTGGGCGGCGAACCCGGTGGAGCCCATGCGCAGGAAGCCCATGGCCCACGCCAGGAAGGTATACAGGCTGGCGCCGACGGCCACGGCGCCCAGTTGATGGGCGTGGGGCAGGTGGCCGATGACCATGCTGTCGACCAGGGCCACCAGCGGCACGGAGATATTCGACAGGATCATCGGCGCTGCCAAGGCCCAGACGCGGCGGTGGGTGGGGCGGTGGCGCCAGTCGGCGAGCATGGCGGTCATGAGGGCTCCTTGGTGGAGCGGCATTGTACCCAGAACCAATGTGGGAGGGGGCTTGCCCCCGATAGCGGTAGGTCAGTCAAAATATTAGTGACTGACACACCGCCATCGGGGGCAAGCCCCCTCCCACATTTTGTGTCTGCATTGTTTGTGGGATTTGGTTTGGCCTGGATGGCGGCCAGAACCAAACTGCCCTCCGTCGGTCAATGTGACCAGCGCCACAGCGGCTTGGCCGGCGCTGATATATAGTTCACCCCTCGGTTCCCTCTGACTACGAGTGCCCCATGTTTTACAAAGGACTGTTCCTCGCTTGCGCGCTGGCCCTGCTGAGCGCCTGTGATTCTTCCGATAAACCGGCTGCACCGACGGCTCCCGCCGCGGCAAGCGTAGCGCCCAAACCCGCCAAGGCGGCGGTGGACGTGGCGGCGTTGAAGCAGCGTTATGCCGGGCGTGAGTTAAGCGTGGTAGACGTGTCCGAGGTGCAGTTGGATGGGGCCAGCACCTTGTCGGTGAGTTTTTCCATTCCCTTGGACCCGGATCAGAAGTTCGCCGACAAGCTGCACCTGGTGGACAGCAAGTCCGGCAAGGTGGATGGCGCCTGGGAGCTTTCCGATAACCTGATGGAACTGCGCCTGCGCCACCTCGAACCGCAGCGCAAGCTGGTGCTGACGGTCGACGCTGGGGTCAAGGCGGTCAATGACAACACACTCGCCGCCGAATACACCGCTCGCCTGGAAACCCGCGACCTGCAAGCCACCGTCGGCTTCGCTAGCCGTGGCACGTTGCTGCCGACACGCCTGGCCGAGGGCCTGCCGGTGATCGCGCTGAATGTCGACAAGATCGACGTGGAATTCTTCCGTATCAAACCTGAATCCCTGCCGTCGTTCCTGGCCCAGTGGGGGCGCAATACCAGTCTGCAAAGCTATGAGTCCCGTGAACTGCTGCCGATGGCGGATCTGGTCTACGGCGGGCGTTTCGACCTGAACCCGGCGCGCAACACCCGCGAAACCCTGCTGCTGCCGATTGCCGGCCTCAAGCAATTGCAGCAGCCGGGTGTGTACCTGGCGGTGATGCGTGCTTCGGGCACCTACAACTATTCGCAACCGGCCACGCTGTTTACCTTGAGTGATATCGGCCTGTCGGTGCATCGCTATGCCAATCGCCTGGACGTGTTTACCCAGGCGTTGGAAGGCGGCAAGGCGCTTAACGGCGTAGAGCTTGAAATCCTCGATGCCGAAGGCCGCGTGCTCGGCCAGGGCAAGACCGAAGACGGTGGGCACGCCGAGTTGCCGCTGCCGAAAAAGGCCCAGGTATTGCTGGCCAAGCAGGGTGAACAAACCAGCCTGTTGCGCTTGGACAGCGCCGCGCTGGATCTGGCTGAGTTCGATATCGGCGGCCAGCCGTCCCACCCGTTGCAGTTCTTTGTGTTCGGCCCGCGGGACCTGTATCGCCCCGGCGAAACGGTGTTGCTCAACGCGCTGTTGCGCGACAAGGATGGCAACGCGGTCAAGCCGCAGCCGGTGAGCGTTGAAGTGCGCCGCCCGGATGAGCAAGTGAGCCGCAAGTTCGTGTGGGAGGCCGATGCCTCCGGCCTGTATCAATACCCGCTGCAACTGACCGGCGAAGCGCCGACCGGGCGCTGGCAGTTGGTGTTCGACCTCGGCGATGGCAAGCCACAACTGTATGAGTTCCTCGTCGAAGACTTCCTGCCCGAGCGCCTGGCGCTGGAACTCAAGGGCAGTGACACGGCACTGAGCCCGGCGGATAACCCGGTCATCCAGGTCAACGGGCGTTATCTGTATGGCGCGCCGGCATCCGGTAATCGGGTCAGCGGCCAGGTCTACGTGCGCCCGCTGCGTGAAGCAGTCAAATCCCTGCCGGGCTACCAGTTTGGTTCCGTCACCGAAGAAGAGCTGAGCCAGGATTTCGAGCTGGACGAAAGCGTGCTCGACGCCAATGGCGAGCAAGCGCTGACCCTGGAAAGCAAGTGGGCCGAGGCCAAATCGCCGTTGCAATTGATTGTGCAAGCCAGCCTGCAAGAGTCTGGCGGGCGGCCGATCACTCGGCGCCTGGTGCAGCCGATCTGGCCGGCCGAGCAACTGCCAGGCCTGCGCGGGTTGTTTGACGGCAAGGAAACCAACGGCGATGGCCCGGTGGAATTCGAAGTGCTGGTGGCCAACCAGGACGGGCAGAAACTGGCCGCGCAAAACCTCAAGGTACGCCTGGTGCGCGAGCGCCGTGACTACTACTGGAACTACTCGGAGAATGACGGCTGGAGCTATCACTTCAACGAGAAATTCCTCAACCTCGACGAGCAGACCCTGAACATCAAGGCCGGCGACACCGCCAAGGTCAGCTTCCAGGTGGAGTGGGGTCCTTACCGCGTCGAGGTTGAAGACCCGCAGACCGGGCTGGTCAGCAGTGTGCGTTTCTGGGCCGGCTACCAGGCCCAGGACAACACCGAAGGCGGCGCCGTGCGCCCCGACCAGGTCAAGTTGGCACTGGATAAACCCGCCTATGGCGACGGCGATACCGCCAACGTCACCGTCACCCCGCCGGCTGCCGGTAAAGGCTACCTGCTGGTGGAGTCCGCTGAAGGCCCGCTGTGGTGGCAGGAAATCGACGTGCCGGCCGAAGGCAAAAGCTTTGCGGTGAAGCTCGACCCTAAATGGTCGCGCCACGATCTGTACGTGAGCGCCCTGGTGATCCGCCCCGGCGAGCGCAAAGCCAATATCACGCCAAAACGCGCCGTAGGCCTGCTGCACCTGCCGCTGGATCGCACCCAGCGCAAACTTGGCCTGACCCTCACCGCGCCGGAAAAAATGCGCCCCAAACAACCGCTGACGGTGAAGATCGCCGCCAAGAACGCCGATGGCAGCGTGCCGAAACAGGTGCATGTGCTGCTGGCGGCGGTGGACGTGGGCATCCTCAATATCACCGAATACCCCACGCCTGATCCGTATGCCAGCCTGTTTGGTCGCAAAGCCTATGGCGTCGACCAGTTCGACATCTACGGCCAGTTGATCGAAGCTGGCCAGGGGCGCCTGGCCAGCCTGGCATTTGGTGGCGACGCAGCGTTGGCCAAGGGCGGCAAGCGCCCGGACACCAGCGTGACCATCGTCGCCCTGCAAAGCGCGCCGGTGGCCTTGAACGAGAATGGCGAGGGCGAAGTCAGCGTCAATATCCCCGACTTCAATGGCGAGCTGCGCCTGATGGCCCAGGCCTGGAGCGATGATCGCTACGGCATGGCCGAAGGCAAGACCGTGATCGCCGCGCCGTTGATTGCCGAATTGTCGGCACCGCGCTTCCTGGCGGGAGGCGACCAGACCACCTTGGCCCTGGACCTCTCCAACCTGTCGGGCAAGGCGCAGAAGCTCGATGTGCAACTGACGACTGAAGGGCAGGTGGAACTGGTCAACAGTGGTACGCAATCGGTTGAACTCAAGCAAGGCCAGCGCACCACCTTGCGCATCCCAGTGAAAGCTTGGGGTGGATTGGGCCAGGGTAAGGTCAAGGTCACCGTTAACGGATTGGACCTGCCGGGTGAAAACCTGCCGCCGTTCAGCCGCGAATGGACCTTGGGCGTGCGCCCGGCGTACCCGGCACTGCTCAAGCAGTACCGCGCAGTGCTCAAGGACCAGCCATGGAGCTTGCCATCGGGCGCGCTGGATCAGTTCGATGCCTCGGGGCGCCAGGCGCTGTTGAGCCTGTCGAGTCGGCCACCGTTGAACCTTGGCGCGCAGATCAGTGCGCTCAAGGCGTACCCCTATGGTTGCCTGGAACAAACCGCCAGTGGCCTTTATCCGTCGCTGTATGCCGATGACGCGCTGCTCAAGCGCCTGAGCATCAAGGGCGAGCCGGATGCCGAGCGCAAGCGCAAGATCGAGTTGGGCATCGAACGCCTGTTGGGCATGCAGCGCTACAACGGCAGCTTTGGTTTATGGGGCGCCGACGGCGAGGAAGAATATTGGCTGACCGCGTATGTCACCGACTTCCTGCTGCGCGCCCGTGACCAGGGCTTTGCCGTACCGCCTGAAGCCTTGAAGAAGGCCAGCGAGCGCCTGCTGCGGTATGTGCAGGAGCGCAACCTGATCGAAGTCGACTACAGCGACAACGCCGAGCACACGCGCTTTGCCGTGCAGGCTTACGCCGGCATGGTGTTGGCACGCAGTCAGCAGGCACCGTTGGGGGCGTTGCGTAGCCTGTTCGAGCGGCGCAGTGATGCGCGCTCCGGGTTGCCGCTGGTGCAGTTGGCCATCGCCCTGCAAAAAATGGGCGATCAACCGCGTGCGGATCAGGCGCTGTTGGCCGGCTTGGCGGCGCAGCGCGATAGCAAGGCGTGGTTGGCCGACTACGGCAGCCCGTTGCGTGACCAGGCGATGATCCTGGCATTGCTGGAAGAAAATGACTTGGCCAAGGGCCAGCGTGAAGAGCGTTTGTTCACCCTGTCGGACCAGTTGGCTGCCAGCCCGTACCTGTCGACCCAGGAGCGTAATTCGCTGTTCCTGGCCGGGCGTCTTGGGTTTGCCAAGCCAGAAGCGAGCTGGCAGGTGTCGCTCACCGGCAGCGGCGGGTTGCATGAGTTGAATAATCAGCAATCGACGCTGGAGTTGGAAGGCAAACTGCTGTCCAGCGACCTGGCCTTGAGCAATCAGGGTGACGCACCGGTGTACCAGCAGTTGACGATCTCGGGTTATCCACAAATGCCGCCAGCGGCCGGTGGTGAAAACCTGAGTATCCGCCGCGAATACCTGGGCATGGACGGCCAGCCGTTGAACCTGCGCAACCTCAACAGCGGCGATCTGGTGCTGGTGCACTTGGCCGTCAGCGCCAAGCAGCGCGTGCCAGATGCCCTGGTGGTAGACCTGCTGCCCGCCGGCCTGGAACTGGAAAACCAGAACCTGGCACAAAGCGCGGCCAGCCTGGAAAACGCCAGCAGCCAAGTGAAGCAATGGCGCGAGTCAATGCAGAACGCATCGCTCAAGCATCAGGAGTTCAGGGATGATCGCTATGTGGCGGCGATGAATCTGGACGGCTACGGCACCACGCACTTGCTGTACTTGGCGCGGGCGGTGACGCCGGGGACCTATCGCGTGCCGCCGCCGCAGGTGGAGTCGATGTATCGGCCCAATTGGCAGGCGGTGGGTGAGACGCCGGTGGATATGGTGATCAAGGGCCGCTGACAGCTCAATTTGGAATGGGGTTGAATGTGGGAGGGCTCAAGCCCTCCCACAGCAGATCAGTGCACAACCCAGCTGAGCAACCACAGGCCCAGCATCAGCCAGATGATCCCCACGATGATCGAGGCGCGCATAAAGGCGCGTACTGCCGAGTAAAGGAAGAGCAGGCCGACGATCAGGGTAATGATGCTGATGATCGAGGTGTCCATGCCTAGCGCTCGAGACATCCCATCGACAAAGTTGCCGCCGGCGTTGGATAGCATATTGAACAGCCCACTGAAGAACTCGATGATGTAGTGGATGATCAAGCCGAGTGTGTTACCCAGCCATCCAAAAAAGTCTGCTTGCATAGGTGTGTCTCGATGAATAAGTGGACGAAAATGCCAGCACTGAGCCTTTTGTCGCGATGGGGCGTGGCTAGTTCCCTGAAGCATAGAGGTTTAGCCGTTTGAATTTGCGTTTTGTTGCCCGCTGGACCCTGGCGAGCTTGCTGTTGGTGATGACCTTGTTGTGGCTGGCGGATCGGATCTGGCCATTGCCCCTGCCTCAGGACGACCTGGCCCGGGTGGTGCTGGCCGAGGATGGCACGCCGCTGTGGCGATTTGCCGATGCCAATGGGGTGTGGCGCTACCCAGTGCACACCAGCGAGGTGTCGCCGTATTACCTCGACGCGCTGCTCACTTACGAAGACCGGTGGTTTTACCAGCATCCTGGGGTAAACCCGCTGGCGCTGGTGCGGGCGACGTGGCAAAACCTGAGCGGCGCACGGGTGGTATCCGGTGGCAGCACCTTGTCGATGCAAGTAGCGCGCTTGCTCGACCCGCATTCACGCACCCTGCATGGCAAGTTGCGCCAGCTGTGGCGTACCGCGCAGTTGGAATGGCACCTGTCCAAGGACGAAATCCTCAACCTGTACCTGAACCGTGCACCTTTCGGCGGCACGTTGCAGGGCGTGGCAGCGGCGAGTTGGGCGTATCTGGGCAAGTCACCGTCACAACTGACGCACGCTGAAGCCGCCTTGCTCGCGGTATTGCCCCAGGCGCCCAGTCGTTTGCGTCCGGACCGTCACCCGCAGCGCGCCCAAGAGGCCCGCGACAAAGTGCTGCGCCGGCTTGCCGAGTTCAAGGTATGGCCGCAGTCGGCGGTCGATGAAGCCTTGGAAGAACCGCTGCTGCTCGCCCCGCGCCTGGAGCCGAGCCTGGCGCCGTTGCTGGCGCGCCGCCTCAACCGTCCCGACAGCCCGCCGCTGATCCGCACCACCCTGGATGCCACCTTGCAACGCCGTCTCGAAGACCTGCTGCTGGGCTGGCGGGCACGCCTGCCGGAACACACCTCGGCGGCGATCCTGGTGGTCGAGGAAGAAAGCATGGCGGTGCGCGCCTACCTGGGCTCGGTGGATATCAACGACACCAAGCGCTTTGGACATGTGGACATGATCAGCGCGCTGCGTTCGCCCGGCTCCACGTTGAAGCCCTTTCTGTATGGCATGGCCCTGGACGATGGCCTGATTCACTCCGAATCGCTGTTGCAGGACGTGCCGCGGCGTTATGGCGATTATCGCCCGGGCAACTTTTCCATGGGCTTCACCGGGGCGGTGCCAGCGAGCACGGCGTTGTCCAGCTCGTTGAACCTGCCGGCGGTGCAATTGCTGGAAGCCTACGGGCCCAAGCGCTTCGCCGCACAGATGCGCATCGGCGGCATGCCGTTGGCGTTGCCGGCGCTGGCCGAACCGAACCTGGCGCTGATCCTCGGCGGCGCAGGCAGTCGCCTGGAAGACCTGGTGAGCGGCTACAGCGCCTTGGCCCGCGACGGCAAGAGCGCCTCCCTGCGACTACAGCCGGAGGATGCGCTCAGGGAGCGGCCACTGCTGTCACCCGGGGCCGCCTGGATTGTGCGGCGCATCCTCAGCGGCCAGGCGCGGCCCGACCGCGACCCGCGTGCCGAACTGGTGCAACGCCCGGTACTGGCGTGGAAAACCGGCACCAGCTATGGCTTTCGCGATGCCTGGGCGATTGGCGTAGGGCCGCGGTATTTGATCGGGGTGTGGATCGGCCGGCCGGATGGTACGCCGGTGCCGGGGCAATTTGGCCTGGCATCGGCGGCGCCGCTGATGTTGCAGGTGCATGACGTACTGACCAACCGCGACAGCCAGCGCGGCATCAGCGCGCCGGTCAAACCGGTGCCGGCAAATATCGGCGTGGCGGCGATCTGTTGGCCGCTGGGCCAGCCCATGAGTCGCAGCGACCCCAATTGCCGGCGCCAGCGATTTGCCTGGACTCTGGACAACACCACGCCACCGACCTTGCAGGCATTGGACCAGCCATTGAGCGTGGGCTTGATGGAAAGCATCTGGGTCAACGCCAAGGGCTTGAGGGTCGACGCCCATTGCCCTGGTGCCCAGGCCAAAAATATTGCCCTGTGGCCGGCGCCGCTGGAACCCTGGTTGCCACGGATCGAACGCCGCGAAGCGCGCATCCCGGCGCCTGACCCCGATTGCCCGCCACCGGCGTTGGCCGCGTCGTCGCCGTTGTCCATCGTGGGCGTACGCGAAGGCGATCAACTGCGCCTGCCCGCCGCCAGTCAACAGGCCCTGCGCCTGAAAATCTCCGCCCTGGGCGGCAGCGGCCGACGCTGGTGGTTCCTCAATGGTGCGCCGTTGGGGGATAGCGCCAATCAGGACAGCATCAATGCCAGTTTTGAGCGGCTGGGCCGGTACCAGCTCAGTGTTCTGGATGAGGCCGGGCAAACCGCCAGGCTAGAATTCAGCGTCGTTGATTAGGGCCTCATCGGGGGCAAGCCCCCGATGGCGGTCTTGAGCACACCATTGCTATTCACTTGCCTTCAACTCTCATCCCCCTGAAGCTATACCCATTCAGGAGTCCCCGCATGAACCTCGAACACCTCACCGAACGCCTGCACCGCATCCGTGATACCAACGACTGGAAGCAGTTCCACAGCCCGAAAAACCTGGCCATGGCCGCCAGCGTGGAAATGGCCGAACTGGTGGAAATCTTCCAGTGGCTTACCGAAGACCAATCCCGCCAGCTTCCCGCCGATAAACTCGCCCATGCGGGCCAGGAAGTCGGCGATATCGTGTTGTACCTGCTGTTGCTGTGCAGTGAACTGGGGCTGGATATGAACGAAGTGGTACGCGAAAAGCTGGCCGACAGCGAACGGCGGTTTGCCCATGAGTGACCGTCATTTCGACCACTTGGCCACGCGCTTTGCCGAAAAAATCTACGGTGGCGCCAAGGGTGCGATTCGCCTGGCGGTGCTCCAGGCCGACCTGGCCGAAGCCTTGCCGCAGCGCCCGTTGCGCGTGCTGGATATCGGTGCGGGCCTGGGGCATATGTCGCTGTGGCTGGCCGAGCGCGGCCACCAGGTGACCCTGGCCGAACCCGCTGAGCCGATGCTCGAAGGTGCGCGCCAACGCTTCGCCGACGCCGGCCAGACCGCGACGTTCATTCATGCACCTTGGCAAGACTTGCTCGGCCAACTCACCGAGCCTTACGATCTGGTGCTGTGCCACGCGGTGCTGGAGTGGCTGGCCGAACCCCATGCCATCCTGCCGGTGCTGCACCAGTTGACCCTGCCCGGTGGCTGGCTATCGCTGGCGTTCTACAACCGTGATGCGTTGATTTACCGCAACCTGCTCAAAGGCCACTTCCGCAAAATGCGCAAGAACGACATGGCCGGCGAAAAGCAGAGCCTCACGCCGCAACAACCCCTCGACCCACGGGAGTTGGCGGCGCAACTCGAAGGGTTGTGGCAGGTCGAAAGCCAAAGTGGCGTGCGGGTGTTCCACGACTATATGCCGGTGGAATTCCAGGCTCGCGCCGATTTGCAGGATTTGTTGGAGATGGAGCTCGCTCACCGTCGTCACCCAAGCTTTGCCGGACTTGGGCGTTATTTGCACTGGGTCTGCCGTCCGGTTTAAGCGGCCCAGCCTGCGGAGGTCGAAATGCGTCGTCTCTGTTTAATCCTGTTATCCCTCGGTCTGGGGGCGTGCTCCAGCCCCAACCCTTACGTCGCTGCTTCGGCGCCGATGCCGCCGGCTCCTGCCCAGGCGGCCACTACTTTTGATGCCAGCGCCTACCCGGCGCCTGTGCGCGATTATGGCGCCTACCGCAGTTGGGGCTGGCTCAACGGCCAACTGCCGGCGGGTACGGCCTGGGCCGATTCGGCGCAGGTCGCCGAGGCGGTCAGCGGCGCCCTCGACCAGCGCGGCCTGCGCCCCTTGCATGACAACCGCGCACCCGACCTGCTGGTGAGCGCCGACGTACGCCTGGAAAAGCGCCTGCGTCAGGTCCAGGACGACTATGGCTACGGCTACGGCGGCTATAACCGCTACGGCAACGGCTATGGCATGTACAACAGCGTGCCTGTGGTGCGTACCTATGAAGTGACGGTGGCAGTGGCGCGTATCAGCCTGTTCGACGCCCGCACTCGCCAGCCGGTGTGGAGCACCAGCGCGGAAACCACCAGCCAGGGCAGCTTGAGCGAGCGCGCCGATAGCTTGCGCAAGGCGATGCAGAAGGCAATGGCTGCCTATCCGCCCAGTTAGCAGCTATTCTCATTTCAGGCTCACGTCGTCTTTTGGAGAAACGCCATGTTTCGTCGCATCGCTGCACTTGCTGTCGTTGTGTTGCTGGGCGGTTGCCAGAGCAACCAGGTCAACCATGATTTCGACGCCAGCCGAGACTTCGGCGCCTACCGCAACTGGGCCTGGAAAGACCCTGCGTTGCAGTACCGCCCGGATGATCCGCGGATCAAGAGCGACCTCACCGAGCAACGCATCCGCCAGGCCGTGGGCGAACAGCTTGACCAGCGCGGCCTGCGCCCGGCAGCGGCAGGCACCAAGGCCGACCTGAATGTGCAGGCTTACCTGATCGTCGAAGACCGCCAGCAACAAGTCACCACCAACTACGGCGGCGCCTGGGGCGGCCCCTGGAATGGCTACTGGGGCGCGCCGATGTACAACGAAACGCGCAACATCACCTACAAAGTGGCGACCATCCAGATCGACCTGCTCGACGGCAAGGACGGCAAACTGGTGTGGCGCGGCAGTGACGAGCAAATGATGGCCAGCACGCCTAATCCAGAAGATCGCAGCAAGGCTATTCGCAGCACGGTGACCAAGATCCTTTCCAACTATCCACCGCACTGATTAACCCCGGCTAACCTCCGCCAGTCGCCAATATGGCGAGTTGCCAGCAAGCTGCAAAAGCCTTGTCTACACTCCAGTGCAACACCGGAGAGTTAGCGCAGGAGTGCTTCGATGTCTCCCCGATTCGGTTCCAGGCAGCGTGGTGCAATTGGCTTGATGGCGGCAGGCACCTTGGCGCTCGCCTTGGTGTTTACGTTGCTGGCGGTCGACAGCGGGCGCTTGTACCTGGAAAAACGCAGGCTGCAGTCCATCGCCGATACATCGGCGCTGGAAGCGGCCGGCCTCGGTGGCCAGTGCGGCAGCAATACCACTGCCAATGCCTATGCCACGCAAAACGCCGCGCGCAACGGTTTTGTGGTGGGCAATGGCCGCACCTTGGCCGTGACGTGCGGCACCCTGGCGACCAACGCCGCTAACACCCGCGTATTTACCGCTGATGCCACCAAGAGCGACGCGATCCGCGTGGTGGCCTCCCACACCGTGGTGACCAGCATCGCCAACGGCCTGTGGAATCTATTCAGCGGCGCGCCGATCACCCCGCAAATCAACCTGAGCGCCACTGCCGTAGCGGCCACACCGCCGCCGGTGGCGCAGCTGTCGATCCGCAGCAGCCTGGCCAGCGTCGACTCGAGCAAATCCCCGTTGCTAAACCTGGTCATCGGCAATTTGCTGGGTGGCAACCTGTCGCTCACTGCTGCAGGGTGGAACGGCCTTCTGCAGACCAACGTCAACCTGCTCAGTTACCTGGACCAGTTGGCGATCAACCTGAACGTAAAGGCTGGCGACTACGATGCCTTACTCAGTACGGCGGTTTCCGCCACCCAACTGATCGACGCTGCGGTCAAGGTCTTGCAGAAAAACGGCGCGGCGGTCACCGCGGTCATCAATGATGTGATTTCGATTGAGGCGATTGCGCCGAACACCAAGCTGTTGACGGTGGGGGACCTGATCGACATTGCCACCGGTACCCCGACGGCGGCGCTGAACACCAATGTGCAACTGTTTCAGCTGCTCGAAGCGGTGGCGCAATTGTCCAGTAGCAAGAATGCGGTGAGTGCGGCGGCGCAGATCGCTATTCCGCTGGTGGGCAATGTGTCGATCCAGACCAAAGTCATCGAGCCGCCGCAGTTGTCGGCCATCGGCAATCCTGCGTTGGCGAAGAAGGGCTTGTTGAATAACCCACCGACCGATCAGATTTTTGTGCGAACTGCGCAAGTGCGCACTTTGGTGACGGTGCAGGCACCGATCATCAAGGCTGTGTCTGGCGTGGCCTCGATCTTGACGGGGTTGGGCACACCGGTGTCGCAGGTGGTCAAGGGTTTGTTGAACCTCAACTTGCCGGCGGTGGTGGGCGGCGTGCTGTGCCTGGTGGCGTGCAATGTGGCCGACGTGGATGTCACGCAGACGCTGTCCATCTACATCGAAGCTGGCAGCGCGCAAAGCAACGTCATTGATTTCAATTGTGCTTCACCGGCTTCCAAGTCGTTGACCGTGACGACCACCACGTCCCTCGCCACCCTGGCGGTCGGTACGGTCGATCCGGTGGCGGCGTTTTCCTCTTCCGCTGCGGTCAATGTGCAGCCGGTGAGGCTGATCGATTTTGGTCAGCGCTACTGCGTCGTGCTGACGCTGCTGTGCAGCCCTACGCGTACGCCCAATGTCGGGGGCGGCTTGCTGTTGAAGGCCAACTCCACCATTGGTGCGCAGACCAACAACATCCTGTTTGCGCCGGTGGCTGAGATGAATGCGCCGCCGACCTACAAGAGTGCGCCGGGCACCGCCAACATCGTTGGCAGCCTGGCGGCCACCTTGAACGGCTTGCAGGTGACTTACGTGCCGCCCAGCGGTAGCGTTTCCAATGGTGCGTTGGCGGGAGTGGCCGGCTTGCTGGCGACGATCACTACGGCGGTGGTTGGGCTGATCCAGAACGTGCTGTCGCCGATCCTTGACCCTATCGTCAACACGTTGCTCAGTGCCTTGGGTATTAATCTGGGCAATGCTGAAGTCGGTGCCAACCTTACCTGCCATATGGGCCGGGCTTACCTGGTGATTTAGGCTTGCACGATGGGCAACTCAACGCAAAATTTCGCGCCTGCCTCGCCATTGCTGACGCTCAGGCGTCCGCCCATGTTTTCCACAATCCCATAGCTCACCGAGAGCCCTAGCCCGGTGCCCACGCCGATGGGTTTGGTGGTGAAGAACGGCTCGAAAATCCGCTCCAGCAAGCGCGGGTCAATCCCGCCTGCGTTGTCTTCGACCCAGATTCTTACGTGGCGGCTGTCGTGCTCGCTGTGCAGCGCAATCCAGGGGCGCAGCGCGGGGTTCTTTTCGCGCTGGCTGAGCAGCGCGTCGCGGGCATTGACCATCAGGTTGATCAGCACCTGTTCCAACTGGTCGACGTAGCCTTTGACCTGCACCGAAAAGTCCGCCGGGCTGATGCGCACTTCCACGCCCTTGCCGCGCAGGCCTTCGCTGAGCAGAGACAGGGTGCCTTCCAGCGCCTGCGCCGGGTCGAAGGGTTGCTGTTCGATTTCCGAGCGGCGGCCGAATACGCGCATGTGGTCGACCACTCGTGCTGCGCGCTGCACCTGGGCGTCGATGCGCTGGAGTTTTTCCGTGAGGTAGTCGATTTGTACCTCGCCCCTTTCCAGGCGTTTGAGCACGTTGACGACGGCCATGTGCATCACGTTCAGCGGCTGGTTGATCTCGTGGGCCAGGCCGGTGGCCATTTCGCCGAGGGTGGCCATTTTTGCGCTTTGGGTCAGTTGCTGTTGGGAGCGGCGCACTTCGGTGTTGTCGCGGCCCACGGCTTGCACTTCCACCAAGGTGCCGTGTTGATCAAACACGCCACGGTCCGACCATACCCACCAGGCATGTTCACGCCCAGGCAATTGCAGGCTGATTTCGGCGGTGCTGACCGGAAATTCCGGGGTCAGTTGCGCAATGCGCTGCACAAAGGTGGCGCGTTGTTCATCTGACAGCCATTGGCCCAGGTCGATGCCCGGCAGGTGTTCGGGCAGGCATTCCAGGTAATTGGCCAGCGGCGTGTTGCCGAAGGTCAGGATCAGGTCGGGGCGGTAGCGGCAGATCATTGCCGGCGAATCTTCTACCAGGATGCGGTAGCGTTCCTCACTCTGGCGTACCTGTTCGGCGGCCAGGGTTGCCTCGGTCACGTCCAGCCACAAGCCCACGGCTTCTACCGGCAGGCCGAGGTCGTCACGCAACAGTTTGGCTTCGTCGAGCAGCCAGTGGTAATGGCCTTGTTTGTCGCGTAGCCGGTAGCGGCTGCGTACGTTGCCTTCGCGCAGCAAGTGGCGGCTGCGTTCGAAGTAGAGCTCGCGGTCGTCGGGGTGGATCAGTGCGGCCAGGGTGTCGTGGTTGCAGTCGGCCAAAGTCCAACCCAGCAGCGGCGTCAGGCTGTCGCTGAAAAACGCCGGGTGCAGCGCGCCGTTGACGTAGCGTTGCACATAGATCACTGCCGGTGAGCTGGCGATCAGGTTGTCCAGGCGCGCATGGGCGGCGGCGGCTTGCAGTTGCTGGTTCTTGATGTCGCTGATGTCGAGCATGAAGCCGATCCAGCGACGATCATTGCCGGCGCCCAGCACCTGGCCCTGAATGCGGTACCAGAGGGGCGCCTGCTCGGCCCCTGTGCGTTGCAGGCGCACGCTTGTCAGCAACGGCTTGCCCAAGGCTTGCAGGTCTTGCAGACGGCTGTTGAGGGCCTGGCGATCGGCGGGGTGGATCAGTTCCAGCCAAGTGCCGAGGGCCTGGCGGGTGGGGCCTTGCTCCAGGCTCAGGTTGCGCAGCAATTGTGGCGCCAACTGGATCTCCTGGGTGGCGGGCAACAGTTCCCACCAGCCGGTGCCGAGCAGGCCTTGCAGGGCTTCGACCCGTTCCAGTTGCTGGTGGTGACGCTGTTCACGCAGGCGGCTGAGCAGCGGCGCGGCGAGTGCCGCACACAGGTTGAGCCAGTCGCGCTCACCGGTGTGTTGCGCCTGGCCGCTGTAGAAGCCACACAGCAGCCAGGCCGCGAGGCCCTGGCTGTCGCGGTACGGCACCAGGAAACCGTCGGCATTGCCGAACACGCTGTGCAGGCGCGGGTTGTCGCTGCGGCCTTGGGCCATGTCCAGGCTCAGGGGCGTGTTGCCGTTGATGCTGTCCAGGCTGGTGCCCAGGTGCTGCCCGGTTTGCCACAGGGCCGGGGCATCATGGGCGGCGTATTGGCTGTAGATGCGCCAGCCTTGGTCCTCTTCGTCGAGCAGCGCCATCGCGACGCACGGTATGTGCCAGCGCTGGGCCACGCTGCGCAGGTGTTCGCTGAACACCTGGGGCAGGCGACTGAGGCTGCTTACACGCAGTTGTTCGCTTATCAGGCCGGTAATTTGATGATTCTGTTCGCGTTGTTGCACCAGCGCCCGGTCGGCCAGCAGGTCAGTGATATCCAGCAGGTGCAGGGCCCAGCCGTCGTCCTCTGGCTCCATCCAGCCGCGAGTATGCAGGACCTGGCCGGCGGCGCCCTGGAAGTCGAGGTCCAGGCCGTGGCGTTGCCACTGCGCCGGCGCGCCTTCGACACTCAACGCGCTGTTGGCGCACAGCAGGGTGTGCAGCGGCGTGTTGACCGGGTGCTGGGCAAGCAGGGGTCTTAAGGTGCCCGTGATGCTCAACACATGGCCAAGGTGGTCCAGTTGCAGGTGCAGGCCCAGCGCGGGCATGGCTGGCGCGTCCAGGGCCAACACGCTGTTGCGCCCGCGCAGGCGTGCGAACAATTTATCCCCCGCCGTCAAAACTGCAGGCTCGAGGTGGCGGTGAGGTTGGTGGGTAGGTTCGGTACGGTGCCAACCCCAGGCAATACCAGAGCCGGCAATACCGCTTTGATATTGGCGGAAGGGTAAGTGATCTTCACCGTCAGCAAGTTATTGTTGGTGTAGGTGGCGGTGATATAGCCGGGCAAAAACTTCAACGAGCCGGGGATCCAGTTCAACTGGGCCTGCGCTGCGTCTTTGGCGCGCTGCACGACCAAGGCCGAATAGCCTGGAGTGGTTGGGTCCAGTGACACACTGCGGCGCACGCCTTCTGCCGCGGCCTGGTGAAACGACTGCATTAACAGCAGCGGCAAGCTGTAGCTGAGCATGCCGTAGAACACCGCAAAAAAAACCACGAAGACCAAGGCAAATTCGATTGCCGCAGCACCTTTTTGCTTTCTCGGGAGGCCTGATTTCATGACTGCGTCTACCCTGAGGCGAGTACCTGATATCAGCATAGAATCATTGAGCAAAAAGGGATGGTTTTTCGTGATCCAGAATGTAGTGATCGTGCTGTGGTTGGGTGTGTGTGCGGTGCAGGATATTCGCCAGCGCCAGATTGCCAATGAGCTGACCCTGGGCGTCGGTTTGCTGGCGTTGATCTATCTGCTTTGGGTGGGTTCGACGTGGCTCGGCGCGCCTCGCAGCGACGGCGGCCTGGCCTTGGTGTTGGCGCTGGTGCTGACCCTTCCGGGTTATGCACTGGGCCGCTTTGGCGCAGGGGATGTAAAGCTGCTGGCAGCCCTGGGGCTGGCCTCCAATACCGAGTATCTGCTGGGGTCGCTGATCGGCGCTGGGATCGCTATGTTGGCCTGGACACTTATACATCAAGGGCTTGGCTCGGGCCGTGCTGAGCGGGCAGAAAAGGCGTCAACAAAACAGCCTTTTGCGCCCTTCGTTTTGATCGGTTTTGCCGGCTGCTGGCTTTGGATGCGTTAGTCGTGCGAGTTGATTAATGCTATGTACATAGTCAGAAAGTACGTCTACGTTTAATGAGTAGTTGTATAGGATTTTCCGTCAAAAGGGATACGTCATCTTTTGGCTTGCCAGGCATGGAGTAGCGCGTGAACAAGCTTATCTCTGCAGTAAAAGTGCTCGTGGTCGACGATCAACCTTTGATCGTGGAGGAGCTCTGTGAATTTCTCGAAAGCAGCGGGTATCGCTGTGTCCCGTGTGAGTCCAGCCAGCAAGCTATCCAGCGCTTCGGCGAAGACCCGCTCATTGGCTTGGTGCTGTGTGACCTGCATATGCCGGACATGGATGGCATCGAGTTGGTGCAGGCGCTGCAACGGGTCGCCGGCAAACATCGTGCGTTCGAGGCGATCATGCTCACCGGGCGTGCCGACAAGCAGGATGTGATCAAGGCCCTACGCGCGGGGATCGCCGATTATTACCAGAAGCCGATCAACCTTGATGAACTGCTCGAAGGCCTCAAGCGCCAGGAAGCGGCATTGGAGGAGCGGCAAAAAGACCTGCAACTGGGTACGCTTAACCAGAAGTTGCAGTACCTGTCCGAATCCATCAATGACTTGTATATGGACCTGGACAAGGTGCGCTGCAACCCGGCGCCCAAGGTCAGTGACGGCGAACCACTGGCCGATGAAGCCGGGTCGGTGGAGATCCCGGCGATCTTCAATCAGTTGTCACCCCGCCAGCTGGATGTGGCACGCCTGGTGGGCAAGGGCCAGACCAACTACCAGATTGCCTGTGAGCTGGGGATCACCGAGAACACGGTCAAGCTGTACGTGTCCCAGGTGTTGCGACTGACCCATATGCACAACCGCACGCAGCTGGCGCTGGCGTTGTCACCGAGCAATTCGGCGATGCGCCAGCGTGTGACGGCGCACTGATAACCCGCTGCAGCAGCGAGCTTGTTCGCTGCTGCAGCGGGTTTTAAATATCTGGTTATTTGCTCCCGCCCTGCGCAGACCCTCCGACCTTCTGATCAAAGAACTCCGGGATGGGGTGCTTGTTGCTGTCCAACCAGCGCTTCAGCGCCTGCTCGCGTTCTGCCGGCGTGGTCTTCTGCGGGTTGGCCGAGGCCGCGCGCCCGCTCAGTTGCAGCGCCATCCAGTTTTCCGTTTCCGTCTGCTGCGGGGACGACGGCCCGGCTTCGATGGCCGATGCCACGAGGGGCATTGCCAGCCATGCGAGGCCGGCGAGGTAATGGAATTTCATCATCGACTCCCTATTTCACAGGCGCCGGCAGCGTTTCGCTGACCGTCGCTACCTGGTCTTTGGCTGAACGCACCGGTGCCGTGCGTGAACCCTTGAGTTGTTGCGCCCGGGCCTGGGCTTCGGTGACCTGCTCGGGGCTCAGCCCGAGTTGACCGACCACTTTTGCGGCCTGGCTCCAGTTGTCCTGATAGATCAGCAAGGTCACCAGGTTCACCGCCGCCAATTGATCGCTCTGCTTGAGCTCGATGGCGGTCATGAATTCAAAGCGGGCGTCTTCCAGGCGCAGTTGATCGAGGTACACCACGCCCAAGTCATTGCGGATTTTTTCGTCGGTAGGCGCCAGCCGTGCCGCACGTTGCAGGTGCGCCATGGCCTGGCCGTTGTCGCCCTTGGCCGAGGCCAGTTGCCCCAGGCCGTGTTCGCCATCGGCGGCCAGGCAGGTGCCCAGCAGGCTGCGGTACAAAGGTTCAGCCTCAGTGCGGCCCAGCAAGCGATAGGCGCGGGCTTTGCGTTGGCGAACCTGGGGCAGGGCGTCGGGCAGGTTCTGCAGGTTGGCCAGACTGGCGTGCAGCTTGCCTTCGTTGGCCATGTCATCGGCCAGGTTCAAGGACAGCTCCTGGTCCGAACTGGGTTTGGGGCAACTGCCGGGCTCCAGCAGCCCGGCCCATGGAACCTGGCCATTGCTGGCACAGCCGCCCAGCATCAGCAGGCTCAAGGCGACAATCAGTGGTTTCATAGCAGGCTCCTCAAAAGTTATTCAGGGCTCGGGAGATGGCGATCATGGCCGGCCCCCCGAGCACAATCAGCAAGGCCGGAAACAGGAACACCATCATCACCACGGACATCTTCGCCGACATCTTCGAGATGTATTCCTGCAGGCGGGTCAGGCGGCGGTCATCGAGCAATTGCTTGAGTGCCAGCAGTGACTTCATGGCGCCGCCGCCTTGCTGGATCAATTGCTGGAGAATGATGCAGGTGTCGGTGAATTCATCCACGGCCAGCAAGCGCGCGGTCTTACCCAGCTCTTCTGACAGTTCCAGGCCCGAGTCGACCCGCGCCAGGATCAGGCGCAGTTCGTGGGTCAGGTCCGGGAGCAGGCGCTGGGCCTCGGTGCTCAACACCCGCAGCGATTGCTCAACCGCCATGCCCGATTCGAACAGGATGCGCAGCAGTGGAATGAACGTGGAGATTTCCCGTGCGATGCGCTCTTGGCGATATTTCGCGCTGAGGGCCAGCACGCGCTTGGGCAACAGGTAGCCGATACCCAGGGCAATCGCCGGGGCGATCCACGGCGAGCCGGCATGGGGAAACAGCAGCTCCTGGCCGAGCACGGTCAAGCCCAGCAACACGATGGGCACGCCGACCTGGCAGGCGGCGAACATGGAGCGTTGGTTGGCCTTGCGCCAGCCGACGCGGTTGAGCAGGGTCTGGGTTTCGTTGTCCAGGCTGACCGAGCGTTGCGCCATCGAGCTGGCGCCCAGTTGGCGCATCAGGCTGCCGAGTTTGTCCTCGCGGGTCAGTTGGCCTTGCAGGCGTTGGTTGACCATGCGCTGGCGGCGTCGTTGCTCCAGCAGGTTGCCGGCGATCAAGACGACGGCGGCGAGTAGCAGCAGGAGGCTGATCAGGAGGGCCATCTCAAATACTCCGCAACATGCGCCACATGACGAAAGTGCCCGATATGTCGAGCGCCACCGCGGCCAGCAACAAGTAGCGCCCGGTTCCATCATTCCACATGCTCATCAGGTAGCCCGGGTTGACCATCAGGAAGTAGCCGACCATGACGATGGGCAAGCCCGCCAGCACGTACGCGGTCATGCGCGTCTCACCGGTCATGGCCTTGAGTTGGCGCGCGCCCTGTTCACGCTCGCGGATCATCTTGATCAGGTTTTCCAGCAACTCGCTGGCGTTGCCGCCGTAGCGGTGGTTGACCTTCAAGCCCAGGGCAAACAGGCGAAATTCATCGCGCTCGTAGAACTCGGCAAAGTCGCTGGCGGACTCCGGCAGGCTCACGCCCATTTGCACGTTGCGCTGGATGCGGCTCATGGCCTGCTTGAGGGGCGGCTCGGTGCTGTCGATTGCGCCCAGCACGGCATCGGCCAGGGTGCGTCCGGATTTGAGGCTGCGCACGCTGTGGTCAAGCAATTGAGGCAATTGTTCGATCATGCGCTGCACCCGCCGCTGATAACGCCAGGCGATGTACAGGCGCAGCAGCAACGGCGGCAATACCAGCATGGCGAGCAAGCCTAGCCAGTCGGCCAGCAGGTAGCCCAGCAACAAGCCTGTGGCCCAGCAGCTCAACCACAACCCAAGGCGGTCGGTGGGTTTGCCCAGGCCGGCGCGCTGGAACATCCGCTCCATTGCGATCCAGGTACCGTTCGGTTCCTGTGGCAAGGGCTGGCCGTCGGCGAGGCGTTCCAGCACGCGGGCCGTGCCGGCCTGGCGCAGGCCGCGTTGGAACAGCCAGATGGACAGGCTGATGAGCAGGACACAGATGAGCAGCAAGATAAGTCCGGTCATGGTGCCTCGCTACAGTGGCAATGCCGATTCGCGCCGCAGTTTGTCGCCGGCCGGGTGCAGCGCTTCGCGCACGAAACCAACGCCGGTACGGCGGTCGAAGCGGAACAGGGTATTGGTGACATACACGTCATCGCGCACCCCGACCACTTCCACCACCTCGCTGACACAGCGGCGCCCATCGGGCAGGCGCGTCAGCTGGATCACCACATCCAGTGCCGCACAGATCATTTGGCGCAGGGTTTTTTCCGCCACCACGCGGCCGGTCAGGCCCACCAGGGTTTCCAGGCGCAGCAGCGCGTCCTGGGCATTGTTGGCGTGCACGGTGCTCATGGAGCCGTCGTGGCCGGTGTTCATGGCGGTCATCACGTCGAGCACTTCGACGCCGCGAATCTCGCCGAGGATGATGCGGTCCGGGCGCATTCGCAGGGCGTTGCGGATCAGGTCGCTGGCCTTCACCTCGCCATGCCCTTCGGCATTGGGCGGGCGGGTTTCCAGGCGTACGACGTGGGGGTGGCCCAGTTGCAGTTCGGCCACATCCTCAATGGTGACAAGACGTTCATGGGGGTTGATCAATTGACTGAGGATATTCAGCAGCGTGGTCTTGCCGGTACCGGTACCGCCACTGATGAGGATATTGCAGCGCTTGCCCACCGCCTCCTGGAAAAACTCGAAGATGCTTTGGTCGATGGTCCGCATCGCCACCAGGTCGCTGCTCTTGAGCATGTCCTTGCGAAACTTACGGATCGACAGGCAGGGGCCGTCCAGGGCAATCGGCGGGATGATCGCATTGACCCGGCTGCCATCCGGCAGGCGCGCATCGACCATCGGCGACGACTCATCCAGGCGCCGCCCGAGGGGCGCGAGGATACGCTGCATCACTCGCTCCACATGGTGGGCATCGATAAAGCGCAGGTCGCTCTGGTACAGCACACCGTCACGTTCGATAAACACTCGGTGCGGGCCATTGACCAGGATCTCGGTGACCGACACATCGCGCAGCAGTACTTCCAGCGGGCCGAACCCGGTCAGCTCGTCGACGATTTCTTCGGCCAGGCGCTCCATCTCATAACGCGAGATCGCCAGGTGCATGCGCGTGATGTACTCGGCCACTTTGTCGATGACAAATTGCGCCAGGGATTGGCGCGAGCCTTCCAGCAGGTTCTGCCCCGTCTCTTCGATGGCGTCGATGATGTAGCGATGCAATACCAGTTTCAGGCCGTCGTGGTCATTGTGCCCGGCGGCTCCCCGAGCCGGCGCGCCGAAGAGTTTCTCGCCGTTCATCGACCGCTCCCCAGCAGGCGTTCGAACCAGCGTGTCGAGGGTTTTGCCAACCCCTCTGAACGTTTCGCCAGGCGCTCACCCAGTTGGCGCAGGGCCTGGGTCAAGGCTTCGCGCGGGGCCAGGGTGAACAGGCTTTGCCCTTGGTTCTTGGCGTTCAGGCGCACTTCGGGGCTCAGGGGCAACACGGCGATGCACTCCAGGCCGAAGCTTTTTTCCAGGGCTTCGGTGTCGGGGGCGCAGCCTTTGATGTAGCGGTCGACGAGCAGCTTGGCGTGGTCGAGCTTCATGCCTTTTTCGCGCCACAGGTTCAGTACCGCGAGGTTGCGCCGGCAGTCGAGCACGCCTTGGTCGGTGCACCACAGCAGCTTGTCGCAGTGGCTGACAAAGGTGCGCAAGGCTTCGCTGTCGGCTTGGCCGGTGAGGTTTACGACGATGTGTTGGAAGTGCTGGCGCAAGGCGCTGAGCAACATGTACAGCTCGGCGGCGCTGGTCACTTCCAAGGGCTCGTCGCTGGCGGCATAGGAAAGGATGCGCAAGCCCTCTTCGGTGCTGGTGAAGGCGCTATTGATCAGCGTGGTGTCGAGACGGCGCAGGTGGCGCAGGGCGTCACCGAAGTTGAAGGTACTCTCCAGGCCCAGCAGCGCCAGGCTGTCACCCCTCGGCAGGCCGAGGTCGAGCAGCAGTGTCTGTTGACCACTTTTTTGCACAACCGTCGCCAGGTGGCTGGCGAGCAGGGCGCCATCGGTATTGCCTTGGACGCCGTACAGCACCGTCAGGCCGCCCAGGTGCGCATTCGGTGCGCTGGCCGGCAAGCGCTTGCTCAGGCGTCGCACCAGCCCGGCCACTTCGCTGGAGCGCGAGCCATAGGCGACAAAGTCCCGGGCGCCGGCGCGCATAGCGTTCAGTACCAACTGGTTGTCCATGCCGTCACCCAGGGCGACCACCGCCAGCATCGGCTTGGCTTCCAGGGCCCCTTCGATCAAGGCGCTCTGGGCCACCAGGTGCTCGCGGTCCAGGCCCACGAACACCAGGTTGGCAAAGGTCACGTCCACCAGTGCCAGCAATTCATCCAGGCTGCCGCCGCCCACGCTGATCACTTGGCCAAGTGGCGCGAGCGCACCCTGCAGCCATTCCAGATCGGTGCTGTTGCGGGTGATTGCCAGGAAAGTCTGGCTCAGGCTATCGCTCATTGGGAAAGTCCACTGCGACGGTCGAAGTTGCCGTTCTCCAGGAAGAACAGGCGGAACCAGTTCGGGTCGTAGTTGCGCAGCTTTTCACCGGGCAACGACGGCAGCTGCGCGTTGGCGGCCAGTGGCCGGACCAGATGCGGCGTGACGATCATCAGCAGCTCTTTTTCTTCGCTGCGGATATTGGAGTCGCGGAAAAACGCACCAATGATCGGGATATCTCCAAGGCCCGGCAGCTTGGCGATGGTGGAACGGTTGGTGCTGCTGATCAGGCCGCTGATCACGAAACTTTCACCATCGGCCAACGACACGCTGGTGTCGGTACGCCGTACGGTCAGCGCCGGTACCTGGATGCCCTCGATCTGGATCGCGTTGTTGTAATCCAGCTCGCTGACTTCCGGGGCGACTTTCAAGGCGATACGGTTGTGGTCGATCACCGTGGGCGTCAGGGTCAGGCGAATACCGAACTCCTTGTACTCGATGGAGATGGTATCGCTGCCGGCACTGGGCACCGGGATCGGCACTTCGCCACCGGCCAGGAAGGTCGCGCTCTGGCCGCTCATGGCCACCAGGCTCGGGCGCGCCAGGGTGTACGCAAAGCCACTGCTTTCCAGGGCGTTGATCAGCGCCTTTACCCGGCCACCGCCAAAGCCGATGTTGAAGCTGTCAGCACTCACCGGCAGTTTAAAGATGCCCTCCGCAGGGGACAGCAGGTCGGGGCTACCGAGGAAAAAGTTTTTACCCATGCCGAGGATCTTGGTGCTGGCTTCCTTGAGCTTGGTGCGGCTGACTTCGACGAAGCGGATATCGGTCTGCACCTGGCTGGGCAGCGTCGGGTCTTCGGACGGTGAAAGCGATTGGCTGGTCAGCGCCGAGGTGGCCTTGCCCTTGACGAACACCATGCTCTGGCGCGGCGTGGTCGAGCAGCCGGTCCACACCATCAGGCTGGTGGCGCCGCTGCCGACGCCCGTCAACAGAAAGTTGCGGTCGCCGTTGACCCGCACATCGGCGATTTTCGGGTCACCGATGGCCAGGCGCGTAATCGCCACTGGCGACTGCAGCTCGGTTTGCAAGCCTTCGCCCACCTCGACCACAGCGGGCAGTTGGCCCAAGGCGTTGCAGTTACCCGGTGCTGCCATTGCCATGCCCACGGGCAGGCACGGCAGCATCAAGGCCAAGGCCAATTGAGCGTAGCGTTGGCTCATTCAAGGCATCCTTGTTCAATCAGGGGGTTTGTTGTGCTGCTGCGCCGCGAATCACTTCGACGCCCCGACGCTGGCCGGTGTCGGCTACCGCGGGGGCGATTTTTTTCGGCGGGCCGGTGAGGGCCAGTTGGGTGAATTGGTAGAGGTCGCGGTTGGCGCTTTGCACCTTGTCCGGCATATCGCTTTCGCCGGCCCAGTAGCGGCTGAGCAGCTGTTCGTCGGCACTGCGCACGGCCAGGCGCAGCATGCCGGCCTGGGAGGCGAGCATCAGCCGGCTCAGCAGCGGTTCGGGCACCGCCAGCACGACACTGCGCGCGGCGGTGCGACGTTGGGCGGCCTGGGCGCGTTCTTCGGCGGTGGCCGGTGGTGGCACCGCCGGTTGGCCGTCGTTGGCCAAACCGAGTTGATCGCCGACGCTGAGCAGGCGAATCGCCGGGATGACCACCTGTGCCGACTGCTCGGCATTCGCATTGTCCTGGCGCAGGAACAGCAAGATATCGACGTAATCCCCAGGGCTCAGTTGGCCGCCGGCACCGATGACTTCATCGACGGCGACAGCCAGGGCGCGTTCATTCGCACGGATCATGCGTGCCAGGGGCCCACCGGGGGTGAAGCTTTCATCATTGAGCCACGTCCCTGCACCCAGGGCGCGCAAGGGCGTGCGGCCGATGGCCTGGTCCAGGCTGGTCAGGCTGCCGACCGGGACGGTACGCAGTTTTTCCACGGCCACATCGGCAGCGGTGAGGGGGACAAATGGCGGCACTGCGTGTACCAGCACCACCACTGGCTGGCGGGTCTGGTCTTCCACGACGGCAACAGTTTTTTCAACGGAAATGACAGGTTCTGGCGCGGGAGCTGCAATGGGTGCCGGCGGACGACTCAGCACCAGGCCCCAATACCCTGCAATCAAAGCTCCAACAAGCAGCAAGCCAGCCAGGACCATGCTGATGCGACTGTTCATGACGGCTCTCCCTATCCTGTTGCACTGCTTTTTCCCGTTAATCCAAACGAGTTAATTTCGCAACTTGGCTGTGATGAACAACTAACGATTTTGCTATTTGACGGTAGCTCAGTTAGGACAAAATGCCATTACCGCGAAAAAAATTTATCTGTAGGCCAAAAACTACCCCGTAAAACCGGACTTAGGGTAGCTGCGCCCTGACTAATACTTTGTGATTAATGCGTTCTTACAGTTGTGAGTGTCCATTTTGTTGACAATGCTCTAATGGCACACAGCAATCATCGTGCGGGCCAGCTGTAACGGCGCTTTGCGGCGCATGAGGGAGAAGTCGTATGATCCTTGACCTGTTCTTGAAATTTTACATCCACGCGCAGTTGTTCCTGCGTCGCAGAGACGGTGCGTCAGCCATTGAGTATGTGATTATCGTGGCGATAGTTGCGTTGGTAATCATTGGGTTCGGCACCGGGCTTGGCGATAAGATCAAAGGCGTCTTTCAAAAGGTCTCCGATGCGCTGCCGGCAGCGACTTAACCGTTAGTACAGTAGGTTGTCGTTTTGCTGATCTTCTTTATCAGGTATTGCCCATGAGCCACCCTTCGTCACCCCGCCAACAAATCCTATTGGTGGACGACGAAGAGGACGCGTTGGTCGAGTTAGCCGAATCCCTCGAAAACGAGGGATTCGTCTGTTTTACCTCCACCTCCGTCACTTTTGCCCTGCAAGAATTGACACTTCACCCGGATATCGCCCTGGTCATTACTGACCTGCGTATGCCCGAGGAAAGTGGGATCTCCTTGATCAAGCGCCTGCGCGAACACACTTCACGCCAGCACCTGCCGGTGATTGTGATGTCGGGGCATGCGGAAATGGATGATGTCAGCGATATGCTGCGCTTGCAGGTGTTGGATCTGTTTCGTAAGCCGATCTATCTGGTGCGGTTGATCGATACCCTCAATAGTCTGTTTCCACTTTCGGGGGGCCGACGGTAGTTGGTGTGCGCCAGGATGTTGGATCAGACCGAGTACATATCCGTTATTTAGGTAACGGCCACTATTGCTTCCGCTCTTACAGCGGGTCACTTTTGGAAGGACCCAAAAGTAACCAAAAGGTCCTCGCCGGTATGACTCACCCACATGGGTTACAAATCAGTTCACGCACATAGGTAACAGTTTTTAACTGGCAGGGTCGATTTCGCGAGGATCTGACCATGCCCTGGAAAGAGCTGAAACCTATGGACCTAAAAG
>NZ_JAEKDA010000039.1:0-7330 GCF_016405635.1 Pseudomonas sp. MF6755 | reverse complement strand
GAATTAATCCTGCGTTGCTGCCTGCCTTGTGGGTGGCCGGATGGCCGTGGAACGGGTGGCCGGATCATCGTGGAATCAGTGGCCGGATGTTCATGGAATGGGTGGCCGGATGCCCGTGGAATCCGCACCATTCCCTGACGACGTTGTTGTAAGTGGCTATGCCCACCGGTATCGAGAGGTTGTTCAGCACTTCCCCTACTGCAACGGATACGCGCTTGCAGGCCTCATGAGCGGTGATTCGTTTGTCTGCATCAGGTTGGGCTGGGACTGGCCCGAATTTACTGGCCATTGAAGAGCTTTCGTCACCGAGCAGATAGAAACACGTGTCAATTGACTCGCCTTCCGTCGTTTTGGTGAAGAGCTTCTCCTCGCCGAGGGGATACCGCCACAAAGCACGGGTGTTAAGTTTGCCTTCGGTTGTGCGTCGAGTTTCGCTTTTGGTGACCGTTTCGATCATGTCCTCAAACGTCAAGGACAACATCGCAGCGGTCTTTTGAGCCCCTGCTCGAAGGTGTGCGCGATTCTGAATAGAGCCTCCCGTCTTCGACTGGCGTAACTCCTGCATTTCATTTGCGTTATCGGGTTGATACCCTCCTCCCGATTTCGATAGTGCTTTGTTGTTCGCGCTGAGGACCTCTTCGAGGCCTTTACCGAACGGTCCCAATTCGTTCGACGATGCGTTCAAGACCTGATCGATCGTGCTGCTCAAATCCCCCTTGGATGGCTGAGGCTCTCCATTGCCATTGCCATTGCCATCGCCGTTTTCGCTGGACTTGGGCTTGTCAGGTGAATTGTCTTTTGCAAATTTCAGCAAAGCGACTATACGGTCTGCTGCATCACAGGCACCTTGTGAACTTCCCGCGTGACAACCATCGAGTGCTATTTGCTTTACCTGGCCAACAAGGTTGGCCCCGAAGGTGTCGACTGCGAGGGCCCTGTACGCTTTGGCGAACTCCGTCAAGCAGTCCTGATTGAGCAACTCACTGCGTAGCTCGGTGACAAGCCAGCTGGCCAAAATCGACGGCGGCGTTTCCTGCGCCAATTCAGGCCCACGAAACACACCTTTTGCCTTCAAAATGCGAATTGCTGCGTGAATCTTTTGGTTGGCTCCAGGGTATTTGGACTTACCTAAGAGCTCGCCACGTGGGTCCTCCAGAATGTTGAACAAGTCGCCGGCGATGCCAGGTTTCATTGGTACAGAAAAATCGGTATGCAGTCCGTGGCAAATAATCTCGTGAGAGATCAGTCCATCGATCAGTACAACGTCTTCTTCTGACCCCAATGCAGCCATCTTCGGAAGCTTCATGACCAAGCCACCAGGAGTGGTTGAGTCGGGGCCAATTGAAGCTGTGCTGATGTGGGCCCAAACTATGCGTACTTTCCGTCCTGCCCTGTTCGCTTCCGCGATGAGCATGTGGGTGTACAAGTACAGATGGCGCATTGAGAGTTTTGACGCGGACGGCAATGCTTCGAAATGACCCATGGTGAATCTCCCTTCGTTGAAATTGCGGCATCCAGGATGCGAATGCCTTACACGAAGGGATGCGTGACACGGGGTTAGAAACAGATCTTCAGTCTGGTTTTGGAGCCAAGCCGTGCTGTGCAAACTGAATACGAACGGCGTCCATCACGTCTGCAAGCAATGCCTCAGTGTCTACGGCCGGTATGCTTGATTGCACAACATGCGGAATCGGGGTGGAGGCTGGATTCAAAGCGGGCTTATTGGCTCGGTGGAGCGCGACGAAATTCTCGACGAGCTCTCTGAGCAAAGCTGATGGTGTCATGCCCGGGCGCTGCCCGTCGGCCAACGATGAGACGATTTGCAGAAATTCTTCTTCAGTCGACCTGCTCACCCGTGTGGAGAGTGGTTGGTCTGCACTTTCTCGACCGGCAAAATTAATTGACTCTGCTCGGGCTAGGTATGGCTCCAGAATAGGCGCCATCAGTAACCGAACTTCTTCGTCGTCTGGATACTGGAAGCACTGCGTTTTGAGTTTCCGACTAAGAAACCCGAGCAGCACAGGCGACGCCTCCACGGCGCGAATACGCCGCAACTCATCAACAGCATCGTTCGCGTACTTTAAAACGGTTGGTTGGCTGAGCACATACGAACGACCGATTTCTCGAGACATCTGACCCGATAAAAGCCGCTCATAAATGGCTACCTTGATAGCCAGTGGTGTTGATTTGGCGCCCAAGCTATTCCCCTTTTATTGCTTCGCCGGAATGAGCCCGGCGTCAATTGCGCCCTGTTCAATTTCCGACCTTCCAAGGGTAACACCCCAGAAAAGCATCCTAGCAGATCCTGATTGCCTATCCCCGTCGATATCCAGATTGCCAAAGCCTCGGGCCTCAGCATCCAGCTCAGCCAGACGGAATCCATCCGAGCAGGTAGAAAGAAGCCTCAAGCGGTCCGACGCAGGCTGTTGGATCGGTTTTGTCAGGTACATGACGAAATACCCTTTTCCGCCTTTGCGGGCGAGCCGACCGCGGAGTTGGTGTAGCTGAGAAACACCAAAGTTCTCAGCATTTACGGCCACCGCCAAACGAAGGTTCGGAAAGGTCACCCCGACCTCAATGACTGTCGAAGCTACCAGCAACTTGATTCCGTTTTCCTTCATCAACCGAATAGTATTGGTTTTTACTTCTTCAGGCAGGCCGCCGTGGATCATTCCAACGTTGTCCCCCAAGACCCGCCGAAAACGTTCATAGGCTGCTTCAACAGAGTGATGTGAAGCGTCAGCGTCTCCGTTGACCACTGGGTAAATGAATGCCGCCTGCCCGCCTCCCTTGATAATTTCCATCACGAAGTCATTCAACTTTTCACGGGCTTTGACTGTGATGATTCTTGAGGTGATTTTTCGCTCTACTGGGGCCTGGGCGAGGATCGAGATCGGCATGCCCCCTAGCTTAACCAAAGCAACGGTACGAGGAATGGCAGTTGCAGTCGCCTCAAGAAAATTGGTGTGTGGAGCCAGCAACTTCTTCCTCTGGGTTACTGAAAATTTATGCTGCTCGTCCGCGATGACCAAATCGAAGACAACGCCCTCTTTTTTTGCGGCCGAGAGTACAGCTGTCGTGCCAACAATAATTCCGGACGAGATATCGACCTTGGCTTTGCTGGTGTATTTTTTGACAGGGATTTCAAAAAACAAACCTGAAAGCTCGCTGGCCAGCTGATCAACTAGAATTTGACTTGGTGCAATGATCGCGACCCGGGCGCCTGCCAAGTGACTTGCTGCTGCCGGAACCATAAATGTGAACGATTTTCCCGTCCCCACATCACCCGACAGAATCCGCTCCATCGGGAATGGGGAGCGTAGGTCCGCCACGATTTCATCAATAGCTCGCAGTTGATCAGTTGTGGGTGTGAACGGTGCTCTGTGAATGAGGTCGGCGACTTGGTCACGATCAATGCGCAACAACGAGCCCTTAACCGCTGGCTTCGATCGGTTGGCGATAACCTTGTTAACCAATGCTTTCACTGACAGCGTCTTGGCCAGCTCGATTGCTTCCAGACCTTCACGCACTGAAAGAGGTGTGTGCAGTGTCCGCAACAAGGTAGCCGGGTCGGAAATCCCGGTGAATTTTGCGAAATCGTCTTCATGCATCAGCGCCTGCTCGAGAAGTAGGCACGCAGCTTCGTTGATATGTGGAAGCGCCTTGCCAATGCTTTCGGTGAGCAGTTCTGCACTCACCTGGTTGGTTCTACCCTGGTAAATAGGAACAACCCTTCCACTATCCTCAGCAGCGACCAGCGTTGGATTGGACAAACTCAGGCGGCCGTCGAAGGTAGTCAGTTCGCCGTAAAGATTCACCACTGTCCCAAGCTCAGGATTCAACCAGCTTTCGATCGCTGGTTTTCCAATCACATTGATCTGAACCCTTTCGCCACGGGCGTCAGCTGCCCGGAGGACTGCTCGAAAAGCTCCCTTAAGTTCGTCAATAACCTTTCCTTGCCGCGTGTAGATTGATCGCTCAATGAGCGTCAGTGCGAGGTAGTGCGACTCGCCAGTGTTGGGTAAGGGCAAAACCTCGATCGGATCGTGGTAGTCATGAAAAGCCTTCGGCACGGTGAGGAGGCACTCGGGGAGCGAGGAGAATCCCAATCTGGTTAGCCTGCCGATGTCTTCATTGATCATGCTGAGCATTCGTTGGTGTGATAATCAAATGTTATTTCACGCGTAGCAATAAGACAACCAGTGGTCATTTTAAATCTCTTTCACGCGTGTACAGAAAATAAAAAACCCCAGGCAATGATGCCTGGGGTTGCTGGGTTTTGATCAATGTGACACACGCGACGATCCGTTTTGATCAGTGATCACGCGTACGTTATCGCCTTTGACGAACGGTTCATCCGAGTCCTTCACCTGCGTTACCGCCTGAAAGTCGTTTTCTGCCAGTTTCACGGTGATTTCGATGCCGTCCGCGTCATGGAGCTTCTTGTCGGCGATGGAGCCTACAGCGGCGCCTACAGCACCAGCCACGACCATCACCGCCAGTTGACCAAGACCCCCGCCGCCATTACTGCCTGCGATTGCGCCAAGTGCTCCGCCGGCGATACCGCCCAGAGGACTTGCTTTACCGTTGATCTTGACTTCGCGAATCGTTTCGACAACGCCGAGTTCCACCTTCATTTTTTTTCCAGCGGTGGCTTCGTTGTAGTCACGACTGGTCATGTTGTTTGCGCAGCCACTCATCAGAGTGATGGAGATAATCAAAGCCATAGCTACGATGCGTTTCATAGATTTTAGTCTCTCTAATCAGAATTAGTGTTTAGTTTTTAAGTTTGAGCAACGACGCCCAAAAATGAATGCGATAAGTAGTGAAGTACCGATACACACGGAAACGAGCGAGAGAAACCATTCAAAATCGTACTGAATGGATCCACCAATCATTGCCATGAGGTAAAAAAGGATTTCCATAGGGGTTCCTGTTGGGTTCGCCTTTCAAAAGGATATGACGGACACGCATTTGTATTTTTTGCCCCAATGATGCGAATCGACCTTAAGCGTCGATTACATGTGCATGTGGATCATCACTCAGCACTATGGAATCCATAACAGGTCGTTACCATGAAAAGGCTGATCGGCGGTCAACCGCTTTACACCAAGAATGAGTTCAGTTTCTCAAACGCGACTGTGCTGTGCGTGGGCAACAGCGGTAAGTCGATTACCTATCAAATACGTAGCGAGCACGGAAACATTGGTGTTCTAAAAGACTATGAAATTGAAGAGCACTTCAATCTTCGGTCGATGGATCAAGATTCAGCCGTCGAACCGATCGTTGCCTCTACTCGCGAAGGCTTTTCCTTAACCGTTAATGCAGCGCATGCCGAAAACATAAAAAATTTGGTTCCATCAGATCTATTCTACCTTGAAGCTAGTGACTCGGTCGTAACCTTCAATGTAAGTCGTAATGAATGGAATCGATTCTCCGAGCTGCTTTCACTCTGAGTGATATACGTTAACGAAATTCAAACCGGCCATTGCGCCGGTTTTTTTGTCAAAAAAAAACGCCTCTTAGAGGCGTTTTTTGTTTTCCTTAGTTTGCCTTTTTCCCATCCATCATTTTCGTAACATCTGTTTGTAATTTGTCCACATTTGGTAATACAGTCGCAGCCATAATGTCTGATACGAATTCAGAAAGGTCGAGCTTGGAAAAGTCTACCCTTTGGAACTCGTCGACTGTAAATCCTCCGCAGCTCGGGCTTTCAGGAGTACCCCACCCTTTTCCAATCTGGGGCTTACCTTGTTCGTTAATAATTTTTGCAAGCTTCGAGTTATAACAGCAATATGATTCAGTTGTTTCCAGGCACGCCCCCATCACTTTTTTAGAGCAGTAGCTACCGACTAAGTGACATAGGTTTGCCCCACGATGCATACCGAGTTTTTGCTCTTCCGGTTCGCACGATCGTAATTCCATTACTACCTGAATCGCGACGGCAATGGCGAAGCTGTATGGGTCAAAATAAAAGCCGCCACCCAAGCCATAAACAGGGCCGCCAAGTAAACCTGTTGCGGGGACTGCACCGAATGTATAGGTCAATCCATAAATACCGATTTGGAAGTCGGCACCTGCCGCATGCTCCAGCCCAAAAGCTTTGGAGCCGCTTTGAATCCAAGCTGAATTGTCATAAGCAAAATCGTACATGTATTTCGCACCATATTGCACGGCACCCATGCCAACGCTTCCGACTACGGTACCCAAGATCGAGTTGTTGTTTTCTGCCCCGCCGCTCTTCACGCAGCAGTTTTTGATACCGCCATACCCTTTTCTGCAACTCTCCGCGACACCATCAAAAAGGTTGCCATTAGAACCATATATCCCAGCTTCCCTTGCTGCTTCCTGCGCAGCTACAGCCTTGGCAAAATCCGTGTCGCTGGGATACCCAGTATCCCAACATACTCCCTGGTAGCAGGATGTTTTGGTGCTGCAATCTTCTGTCGTAGTCGTGGTGCCTTTCTGAGTGATGCAGCTGTAGGTCACTTGCTTCATTACACAACCGATTGGATCAGTGCTTTCGAGGCACGATTCATTGATTTTTTTACAACCTTTATCAATGAACTGCTGGCAGTCATTTTGTTTATTTGGATTGATGCAAGAGTAATCATCTTTATACCGCCAGCACGATTTGTAGACTGGCAAACCATTAATGACCCGAGTTTCTGGCCCTTCCACACAAGTGTGCGCAGCCAAGTAACAAAGTGGATTGTCCGCATACGATTGGCACTGACTAGTGTCAAGCACGTCTTTGGTAACTGTGTACGTGTTGTCCAGCTTAATCGTGTTAGCGGGCGGTGGAGTACCAGGATTATCACACCGGTAAGTTCGCTGTTCTGTCAGGCACACGCCGTTCCATGATGAAGCTATGCATGATGTCGAGGTTTGCCAGCAACCAGCTACTTTAGAGATGGCCGCGCAATAATCGACAGATTGTGGTTTCAAACATTGATAGGTGGATGTATATCTCCAGCAGCTTTGGTAGATCATGCTACCCGAAATGTTACGCGTTTCTGCACCTTCAACACATGACTGACTTATTATTCGGCAATCTGCTGCAAAACTAGATAGGCAGATTCCGAAAACAAGTAGGAGAATTCCGAACACGCGCCTTGCAATATACATTGTCATACCGGGCCAGAAAGAGCTTTTGATTGTAAACACCTTAAACCCTCCTTTTATTAGGTTCGGTTCTGCAAAGCTAAGGAAACTCTGAAAAAGACTTTCTGATTTGGCAAAATACCGCGACCCCACCCACCGAGTTTCCCGATGAAGCAGATGACCTTCGCCGACGCCGAGTACGCTGGCAAGCGCAAGCAAACCCGCA
>NZ_JAEKDA010000038.1:0-14931 GCF_016405635.1 Pseudomonas sp. MF6755 | reverse complement strand
CGATTACATCGAGATGTTCTACAACGTAAAACGCCGCCATGGTTTCAACAATCAGCTGTCACCGGTAGAGTTTGAAAAGCGTTACGCAATGAGCTTGCAAGGTGTCTAGAGAATCCGGGGCGATTCACAATGGGCGTTCGCCACGCCGTGCAATTTCTGCCAATTCTTGGCGAATGGACTGGCAGTGGTATGAGCGGAGCAATGCTGCTGCTCACTCGCCGTGGCCAGCCCGCGCTGATCGATCTCTACGATTCCACAACGAACTACAGTGGGATCATTTTCGCCGAGGCAGGCGCCGGCAAGTCCTTCCTCACACAAAAAATCGTTGCGGACTACTTGGCTTCAGGTGCGAAGGTTTGGGTTATCGATGCAGGCCGGAGTTACCTAAAGCTCTGCAAAAGTGTCGGCGGCGAATTCATTGAGTTCCGACCTGAGTCGGATGTGTGCCTGAACCCATTCACGCACATTGAGGATCTCGAAGAAGAAATGGACATCCTCAAGGCAACCATCGCCAAGATGGCTGCTCCTGAAGATATCCTGGACGATTACCAGTTATCCCGAATCGAGCAGGCAATCACCAGCGTTTACACGAGGTATGGCAACGCCGCCAATATTCGAGCAATCGCCGAGTGGTTCATTGCACAATCCGACGACCCAGAGTGTCTGCGCCTTGGCCGGCAGCTTTTCCCTTTCGCCGGCGGTCAATTCACGCGCTGGTTCGAAGGTGAAAATAATCTCGACATGAGCAACGCTTTCATCTGCATGGAACTGAGCGATCTGAAAGGTCGGCCAGCACTCCAGCAGGTTGTATTGCTGCAATTGATCTCGCGCATCAACCACGACATGTACACAGCGCAAATGGGACAGCGCGGGCGCAAAAAGATCCTGATTGTCGACGAGGGATGGGAAATGCTTGATGACCCAATGATGGCGAAGGCCATGATTGCAGCCTACCGAAAAGCCCGAAAAGAAGAAGGTGCTGTGCTCGTTGTTACTCAATCGATCGGGGACGTATATGCATCGAAAAACTGTGAAGCGATCGCAGCGAACTCCGCCTGGCAGTTCATTCTTCAGCAGAAGAGTGAATCCATCGATTCTGCTATCGAAAGCAAGCAGTTCAAGATCGAAGCCTACGGCCAGCACATGTTGAAGTCGGTTCACACGATGCCGGGCAAATACAGTGAAATCATGGTGAAGCGAAGCGATACGGATTGGGGGATCGTCAGACTCGTGGTGGACAATTTCCACAACGTGATGTTCTCCACCAAGGGGGCGGCGCGGAACGAGATTATGGATCAACTCGACCAGGGTGTTGACGCCGTGGAAGCGGTTAACAACTTCATTGAGCGTGAGGCGGCCTACGCGTAAACGTGGCCGCCGCCCCCCTTCACACGCTCAATTTAGCCCGGAGAAATCTGGGCTTTTTTTGGCATACAAAAACAATACTCATACTGATAGGATTATTGCCACGTGTTATGATTCAAAATCGCGCCACAACCATACATATTTCTCAGCAGCGACCAGAGGCCGGCAAAATGAATAGTACAAATCCACCCACCCCGGACAAATCGAGTGAGAACGTCAGCATGGCACCTGAGGACATTCGCAGTACGCCAGCGACGGGTAAGAACGGAGCCATAGTGCAGGGTGGCGTTTCATTTCTAACCACCGCCGTTATCGCAATGGCGTTTGCAGCCTTCAGCGGATTTCTGTCTTTCCATTACGCCACCGCAAATCAGCCGCCGTCCGCACAAATTTTTCTGGTCGACGGCTCAAAGCTCGCAAATGCACAAATGAAACAGACGCTCGATAAGCCAGGCATGACCCCGGAGCAAGCTCAGGCTGACGGCCTTGCTTTTGTTAGCGAGCTGCAAGATACCCTGAGACCCTTCAGCGAGGCGGGAATTCTCGTCGTCAATTCATCAGTGGTGATGAACGCACCAGAGGGACTCAATATCACCCCGCAGGTTGCTAAACGACTCGGACTGACGCTGGAGTGATGATGAAAGGAAAATCGATTGGCGGGCGTTTAGCGGCCCCCTTTGTGGCACTGCGTAAGGACAAACAACGCCGCTTGTTTCTACGCAACTCTCTGATCGGCATCACAGCCTCGTTCATCGTCGCGATCGCGAGTGTCACAGCATTCCGGCAGGAATATCGAATCGGCGTCGATCTCGCTTCTGTTCGCTGCCTGCCGTGGCGGTTGTACTTCATTACTTATGGCCTACCGCAAGACCTAAAAGTTGGAGAATACGTTGCATTCGTTCCTTCAGCCGGGCTTATGGGGCCACATTTTGATGGCAAGACAGTGGGCAAAATGATCGCAGGTCTGCCCGGGGACAAACTAGTCGTCAAAGGAAATGTTGCCTATATCGGAGGCCGCTTGATTGGCGAACTTGATCTACTGGATAAGCTTGGGAAGAAACCCGGTGACTTTGATCGAACTGAAGTCGTGCCTCCCGGAATGGTTTTGGTTATCGGCACTGAGCCGCGTAGCTATGACGGGAGGTACTGGGGCTTCCTGGATCAAAAATTAATTATCGGCAGGGTAGGGCCAATCATCTGATGATCAAGCTCTTTGAATCGCGTATGCGTACGCGTAAAGGATCAAAACAATGAAGCTCGTGTTGGCCTTTCTCCTTGGTGCTACGACCCTCACTAACGCCAGTGTTCAGGCGAACGAAGAACCAACTCGATTCATTGAGCGGAAATCTGAAGGTTGGTTTTTCTATAAAGACCCAAAAGAACTTCCTACTCCGCCGCCAGTGGTAATTGTCCCCCCAAAAACGGCAGATACAGCAAAGAAACCTCCGGCGAAGGACCAACAGGAGCCATTCTCAGTTTCTTGGCTACGTGAAAATATGCCGAAACTGCTTGATGCAGCTATTGATGACCCGTCGAAAGAAAACGTGGAGGCGTACATGTACGCCCAACGCGTGGCCATGGACAAATCCCAGCGCTATGCGGAAATGACGACTCGCGTGGTAGCGGCAGATCCGTTTCTCGACGAAAACAACCGGGTTCCGATCGCAACATACACTAAACCGTTTTTCCTTAGAAACGCTCAAGCCGGGATATCCGACGCACTCAAGCATGTTGCGAAAGTTGGGGGACTATGGGTCTTTTTCGACTCAAAATGTAGCTTCTGCCAGCCTCAAGTCAATACTGTACAAGAGATCGCAAAGCAGTATGGCTTCGTCACAAAGTTTATCTCCATGGACGGAAAGACTCTTCCGAATGTGCCTGATTTTGTTCCCAATAGCGGTCAGGCCAGCATTCTCAATCTGCGCATAACACCAACAACAGTTTTAGTTGTACCACCGAACAATTACTTCATCGTGTCGCAAGGCATGATGGCGCAAGATCAACTTGCAGAGCGGATTATCGCAGCAGCTGACAGTAACGATCTGCTTCCCAAAGATATTGCGTTGAAAATCCACACTTATGATCGCGGCGTTTTAACAAACGAAGATACAAAACAGGGTGCGAGCAACGATCCGAAAAAATGGGTTCAGTACCTGAAAAACAAACTGCAAGGGCGTTATGAAGGAGATAGCAATCATGCACAGTAAATTTAAGCGCTTTATTGCGTTGTTGGTGACTACGGTCATGATTACCGCCTCGCTACCGGCTTCGGCTGGATTGCAAGATGCTCTTGACGGTATGTTCATGTCGAACAGTACGTCACCTGGTGGCTTTGCAAGTCAAAGTCGCGGGGGATTTGTAGCTGGTGGTGCAGCACTACGCAGCCCGGTACGAAATATCAA
This sequence comes from Pseudomonas sp. MF6755, assembly GCF_016405635.1. Classification (NCBI taxonomy): domain Bacteria; kingdom Pseudomonadati; phylum Pseudomonadota; class Gammaproteobacteria; order Pseudomonadales; family Pseudomonadaceae; genus Pseudomonas; species Pseudomonas sp. MF6755. The sequence goes on along the minus strand of NZ_JAEKDA010000038.1, from coordinate 11,164 downwards.
CTTAGTCGCGTTCGACCCACCAAGGCTGTCAGCAGGTTGCGGTGGTATCGACCTTTTTGGCGGATCGTTTTCTTTCATCAACGCTGACCAATTGGTAGCACTGTTTCGCCAAATCGCCGCAAACGCCGTCGGGGTGGCTTTCAAAGCCGCTATTGACGCGATCAACCCGGCACTCGGAAAGTTGATGCAGGACTTCCAGAATAAGTTGCAAGCACTCAATCAGATGATGAAGAACACCTGCGCCGTGGCGAATTCTATCGTCAAATCATTTACTGATCCTTCTGCCCGGAAAGAAATGGCTGACACCGCTTCGACTGCGGCGCAGACGGCGAAAGGTGCCTTCTCGGACTTGTTCTCAGGTTTCACCGACCTGTTCAGCTCACCGAATACGAACAACGACAAATCAACGAACGACGGCAGCTGTGAAGAGTGCGGTAACCCGGTTTGGAAAGCTCTGACTGATACCAGCGCGGGTCAATACCTGGGTAACCCTGACACAGGGGAGGCCAATGCTAATCGTGCCAACGAGATTGTGATGAGCATGATTGGCGCAGTCATCATGACAAACCCTGACAGCGGCGGAGGGAACAATCCCGACGGCTCGCCAAAAGTGAAAGTGGGACAGATTTTCAGTCCTACCTTGACTCTGATGAACTTCAAAAACGGCTCGAACGGCAACAGTACCCCCCTGAAGGTTCTGCATTGCAACAACGGTTACGATCGTAACAAGTGCACCTCCATCGATCCGAACAGCGCACTGAGTTTCGACGGTACTCTCGGGTATACGAATAAAATGCTTTTTGGTTACCCTCAGGGCCCAACGAACGGCACCACGGCTGACTCTATTGTCGGTAAGCTCACATATTGCCAAGCCGGATCCTGTGGATTTACGGGCGCTCAGATTGGCTTCATCAACGCCATTCAAACTCCAGTGCTGGCACTCATAAAACAAGTGCAACAGTCCCCAGGCGCAATTCAGTCAATTGCAGAACAACTTGCTCCCCTAATCGCCAACGAACTCGCGGTTAAATACGGTGAAGCTGCTATTTATGCAGCTAACCAATCTTTCAATGGAGTGCGAGGTATGAAACCGGACTTCGTTGATCCAAATATTCGAAAATTGACTGTTGAATTAGCCGAAATACGTGCTGAGCACGAAAAACTGCAACCAAAAATTGTGGCGGCTAAAGAACTCGTGAAAATTATCCTTTCAAGCAACCCGGCTGTGTTTGTCAAGCCCGGTCGTATTTAACAAAGGTAGCGGGATATGGATTTTTCGGTTTACGTGCTAGGTGATGTGAGTACGTTCTACTCAACGATTAATGGCGTCGCTATGATTTTTAAATCTAGCGGCTTCATGAACGGTGTTTATTTGATCGGCGGTTTTATCGCCCTCATGTCCGGGATCATGTTTATGATTCAAAAGGGGGGTGGAGAGCAATTCATCCCCGCCAACGGACCAATCGGTGGGCTATTTGGATTTGGGATGGTAGTCGCCTGCTGCTCGATTCAGACGTCGGTAACTATTCAAGACATTTATACCGGAAACGTTGCAAAAGTTGATCATGTGCCGTTGATTATCACTGCGCCTGCGAGTCTATTTACTACTGCTTCGTACAGTATGTTTGAAAAGATCAACACGGCTTTTCAAAGTACCAGCGGTAGTTATATGGGAGTCAGCCAAAACGGTTTCATCACTCCCATGAAGTTGCTGATGACCCTACGTAAGGGCGTTGAAAACGTGGACCCTTACCTGGTCGCCAGCCTTAAACAATTCATGATTGACTGCGTGCCGGGCTCTACTACTTTCAACATGAACGACTTCCAAGCCAGCCCGGACATGGTCAACTATGCATTGTCGTTTGCAAGACCGAACGGGCTTACAACTTATTGGGACAATCTCAATTCACTGGGTAAGTCAATGGCGTGCCAAGACGCCAGCGCCAAGATCAACGCCGTCGTAGCTGCATTCCCCGCTAGCGCGAACCTGAAGAAACTGGTCAACGCTGGTATGAAAGATAAGAATCCGATGGGGGGAGCTTACACTCAAGCGAATATAGATGAGGCGATTACAAATCTGGTTCCAACGCTGTGGTCAGCAGCACAGAGTTCCGATCAATTCATGACCAACGCTCTGTTTTTTAACTCTGTTTGGGGCACCTATAATTGCCTGGACAGCGTTCAAGATCAGAACAGCTTCAACCTGTGCATGGTGTCCCTCACTCAGCAAGATGAGCAGTTCCGATCTGATTCGGTTGCGTCTGGCAGTTTCTTTGCCAAAATCATGATGCCAACCATGATTTTTCTTCAACTACTGTTTTTCGGGTTTGCGCCGATCGTAATCATTTACGGTTTATTCAAAGGTGCCGGCGCCTTGATGGCCTATGTCAAATACTTGGGTTTCGGTGTTTGGACATCTTCATGGTTGCCATTTTCGGCCGTAATTCAGATGTACATTCAAAATGACGTTGCTGACAAACTCGCTCAGTTCACTGAAAAAGGTCTGGTGCCGAGCAATTTGCAAGCCGTTTATTACGACGTGCTGGCGACGCGACTTGGTGTTGCTTCCGACATGCTGGCCGCTACCCCATTAATCTCTGCCGCAATGCTGGGGGTGACTGGCTACGGGATGGTTTCGCTGGCCAGCCGCTGGTCAGGTCGCGATCACAACGATGAGAAGCTTCAATCTCCAGACATCATGAAGAACGGTGCTCACGTTGATGTGTCCTCGCGCAATCAATACGGCGCTGAGTACAAGGGCTCGCAAAAGTCTGGTCTGGCGCAAGCTGACGCAACATGGAACAAGGCAGAGCTCAAACAAACGCTGGGGACGTCGACCCAAAGCGCGTTGGGGGAAGACAGCTCAAAACGCTCCGAGTCCGCATCAGCTGTTGAAGCAAGTCTTCGCCAAGTCATGTCCTACAAATCTGGCAACAGCTGGTCGAACTCTCAAATGCAGTCTTTGGAACAGTCACATTCCAACATGACGCAGCAAGCCATGAAAATGGGAGACAAAATAGCCGATTCTCTGGGCTTGACGGGTAGCAAACGTGAATCGTTCAAACAGAATTTCAGCGCTGAAGTCGGTATTAGTGGCATGTTCGGTGGTGTTAAAGCCGGCGTAGCTTCCGCCACCGGCAAAGAGCTCTCTAAAGACCAGGCCACGAAGATCAACTCCGAGTTTGGAACTGAGCTTTCCAAAAACGAAAGCGACATGAAAGCGTGGAAAGCGTCAGCCTCTTCGGCGTTTGCTCAGTCCACTGGGCAGGAAGCGGCCACTGAAAATGGATTGAGTCGCCGGCTCAGCTCTACGAGCGCGGATACCCAGTCGTCTTTCCAGCGATTCCAAAAAGCGACTACCGCTGAATCGAGCGTGAGTGCGGGCGCCCAGATTAGTGAAGACACTACCGGGGGTAACCTTCTCCGCTCGCCTGAAGCTATGCAGGCGCTCAATTCTGCCATTTCCAACCTCAGTGACTCACAGCGCGATGCTTTCAACAAAAAGTTTCCTGAACTCGAAACCCGTTATGGCCAGCGATCAATCGGCATGGAAGGTAAACGGGAAGCAGCGCAGCTATGGGCCTTAAGATCGGTTGATAACACGGCCTTCGCCGGTGTGGTTTCGGCTATGCAAAGTGGTTCCATCAGTGGGCCTACTGACGGCAACGCCGAGCGTGCACAAGGGGTCGGCAATCGTGCGATGCAGGTCTCTAACAACCCCGGGGGCAATGTCGCAAATGCAGACATTGGCATGCCTTCAACTAACGTTCCGGGCGTTAGCGCAGATCAGGTTGGACCTACTGGTGCACCACAACAGCAAACTCTCGATAATCTCTCCAGAGGAATGGATCCTTGGGATAACAGCGGGCTCCGAGAAACGTTTGCAAACTCCCAACTGCCGGGCGGGATGTTGCAAGGCCAAGAACAAATTCGAGACGGTAAGCGCAGAGTTGAAAATGGGAGTACCTCGATCTCGGTGCAAGACATGACAAACACAATGTCCGCCACACCGATCGTCAATACAGCGACGGCAGTCGGCACGAAAGAGCAGGAATGGGAAGCTGAAAATCCCAAAACAGCTGCCGCAGCAAATCTTGCAACATTAGCTATCCCAGGATTGGGCTGGGGTGGAGCAGCGGCCCGTGGCGCAATGTTTGCGAGGGCAGGCGTGGGGGCTTACAAAGCAGAACAGGCATTACGAGTCGCAGAAGCGGGTGTCGAGGTGGCTCATGCAGGTAGAGCAGTAAATGCCGCCGGGCACGAAATACCCGCGCTACTTCGATCACAAGGGCAGGCTACACGCGTTGTAAACGCCGAACACGTCAAAGAAGCAGGTGAGGCCGCAGAGGCAGCAGGTAAAGCCCTTTCTGTCGCCGGCCGTGAAGCGCGAAGCGCTACCAACCTCGCTGCAAAAACCTCTGTTGAACCTGGCTTTATGATTGCTGCTGACCATCTGGCCGACGCTCACAAAGCAGAGTCCGGGGGGGCCATGGACTCTTCGATGGCGCCAGGATCAGCGGTACACTCAATGCGACTAGAATCGAATCATGATCAATCACAGCAACCAATGATGTTGCCTATGGCGCCGCCACCGCCGCCGGCCGATCCTCTAACGCCGCTCGGTGGCCATTCAGGGGATTTACGCGCAGTAGGGGGCGGATCCAGTGAAGCCACATTCGGTGATGGGCTCATGGGCGCGACAGGCGCTGACTCTGGACCTCAGTTCGGTTCAAATGACGGTCAACGCGCTGGTCCCCGCGTGAACTACAGCCCGACTCCTAATGATGACGCCGGCAGCAATGCTCCAGCACCAGGTGGTAGTGGAGGTGATGGCAAGGACTCTGGTCCAGGTGTTCGCGGCTCCCGTTAATCAACGAAGCAAAAAAAAGCCCTGCATCTAATTGCAGGGCTTTTTTTTGTGTTACCGATATCACCACGGTGCATTAACGATTTTGGATGACCTTGCTAACCATGCCGTTGGCAAGGCTGATGAACATCTGATTATCTCCCTGAACATCGTCCGGGTTGATTACGTAACGGCCCCCGATCGCCATCGAAGGTGTGGCGTCAACGCCGTAAGTTAACAGCTTCGCGAATGCACTCTCAAGTCGATCCTGGGTTACGTTGGCCCATGCTTTTTCAAATCCTTGTACCTTTGCCGCGGCTACCGCTTTTGCCCAGGTCTGGGGGTTTTCCATTTCCATGCCGCCCTCATGAATTTGAGCATAAGCCGCCGACATAAAAGCCGGCAAGCGAGCTGGATCGGCATCCTGAACAGCATAGAAGGCCCGGGCAGCCATGTAGTTTCCTTTGTCAGGTACAGCCACAGGAATGAACTCGGCACTCCACCCCGTAGGCATGGTTTGCGACCACCGCGTTAGCAACTGGTCATAGGACGCACACACGGGGCAACTGAATGAGAAGAAAACAATTACCTTACGGGCGTCCTGGCTCTGCAAAGTAACCTCTCTATACGGCAGCGACGGCGCCTGCATTTGTTCCTGGGCAATCGAGTACAACGGCGCGAGCAGCGTCGTAATCACGGCCATCCGAGCGATAAACTTCTTCATCCAATTTTTCCTTTGTGATGAGCTCTTGCTCAATGACCAAATCAAAAAGTGATTCCTGATGACGCTCACTGCGCCAGATTTGAACAGCGGACTGAACCATTCGGTATGGCAAAATCCTGCGGGAAGCGAGCACGTAGAGAAAATCAACAGCACCCTCTGTGTAGCCCATCGCCTTGACGACTTGTTCCTGCGTCACCAATCCTCGATCCACCAGGATTTGTCCGACTTTGCGAACTTTGCCCTCTAGCCTCAGAGACAGTTGAAATTCAGCGGCATCATTCACATCAGAGAAACTGACCAGCCCGTCCTCGAGCAGCACATCCCCAATTCGTCGCACTGAAGGTGCCACTGTGTCGTCCTTGATTAGTCGCTGTACAAGCTCCATTGTTGTGGCACCAGCAGACACCATCCGAACGCCGGCCTGGCCCAAGGTGTCGAACTGCGGCTGACGAATTGCAGCGTTAAGAACCTCCATTTCCCCACCGCCGCTAATAATTGCAGCTCGCACATGTTTATCAGACTTGATCATTTCAATAATCGGCCGCTTGCCTGAGAACGACTCTTTTCCCGTCGCTCGAGGCACCTTGCCGCTGATCAGCGGCAAGCCATTTGACTTCAACCAGTGGGCTTCAAAGTCAGTTACTTCGGTCCACCGATGCTGAACATCGGTTTTCAAGGTTTGAACCAAACGCTGAGCGACAACACCCAACAGGGTGGAGGCAAGTGTCTGCCTATCGACACCCAAATCGATGAGTCGTGGGATAGCCTGCGCAGCATTGTTTGTGTGCAATGTTGCTAACACAAGGTGGCCCGTGTTGGCCGCCTGCATCGCAATCTCCGCGGTTTCAGCATCACGAATTTCGCCCACCAAGATCACATCTGGATCTTGTCGAAGAAGCGATCTAAGCCCATTAGCAAAGGTAATAAAAGGCGTCACGTTTACCTGTACAAAGTCGGAGATGACGTACTCGACAGGGTTCTCAAGGGTCGTAATATTCAACGTCCCATCATTGAGTGCGTTGAGGGCTGCATACAAGGTTGTGGTCTTACCTGAGCCAGTAGGACCGGTGACTAAAATGAGCCCCTGTGGCTCTTTAAGCATTTCCAAGAAACTGTGCTTCACAAGCATCGGCATGTGAATGTCGTCCATCGACATACTGGCATTCGACTGATCGAGTAAACGACAAACGATTTTTTGTCCTCCCTGGCTAGGAAGGACGTTCACCCGGACGTCGATTACACCGTCCGGATAGCGTAATGACATGCGCCCATCAATTGGGGCATGCCGTTGCGAGAGGTCCATGCTGGCACGAGCGCGGATTTTGTCATCGAGCATCCGCCCCATAGCAGAATCGACAGTTTCAACGTGCTGCATGTCGCCGTCGATTCGCATTTTAATCACTACATGATTACTCACCCAGTGCATATGGATATCCGGCGATTTGATTTGCGCCGCGGTTTTGAATAATTTATTCAAATACTCAGCACCAACTCGATCGTGCTGACCGCTCCAAATGAATAATGGTGGTTCATTAATCATGACAACCTCCTTAGGCCCGACTAGGCTTTGCAGTTCAATGTGGGGCCGTAAAATAGGCGCGAGATAAAACTTTTAGTTGCTGCATCAGCATCTAAGCTCCACGAAAGGAGATCGATACGGGTGTCAGTACTGAGGTAGTACCGTCCTGCCCATCTCACGCCATCAAAGGCAATCCGAACAGGCAATGCACCACGTTCAACACGCTCGCACGGGGATTCCGGAGCTATGGTGTACAGAATCCATCCGGCTAGCACTAACGAAAAACAACCACTTAACATTTGCTTCATATCGAGCATCCATTTTTCATAACTTTTTCTATATATATGCGCTGACTTTTTACGTGCGGACTGTTATATGCGCCAACGGCTTTCCAAGTAGGCCCGTAAGTAACAATGTTATTTGCAAGTATCCACGCAGCAACGTTAACGCTGACGCAGGTGTTTTTAAGTTGTTCCTCACCAATGCCATATGGGGCTAGCTTCGGGAGCCACCATGTATTGATTTGCATATACCCGATGTCCTTGGAACCATCGGAGTTGGAGGTATTTACGATGTCGGCCTGACCGGAAGGATTTTCCGTAGCCCGCATGCAGCGCAGCAGTTTCTCGCTGACTTTGTAGCGTGCAGCAGCCTCGGCGAAGCAGGTCGCACCAGCGCTGAACGGGGCGATCATCAAGGCAGCAAGCAATGCCAAGAGGGATAGTTTTTTCATGCCGCAAAGAATACATTACGCGTACCAATAAACAAGGTGTATCAGTACATGTTATCCCTGAATCGATGTGCGGCCGTCTTGGCAATCCCAATGGCCCTCGCATGCTTAGTAGCTACGGCCGCAGAAACGGTGCCCAGCGGGAATTCTCCATCAGCATCAGAATATTTCGACTCCGTGCAACCCACACCAGACATCGGGTCCGATATATCGAGCGCCATGAAGGGGTTGCTATCGAATGCCCGCGGAGGTGGGGAGGTGCTACGCACATGGGCGGCTTGGAAAAGTGGTGACAAGCAGGCCCTTCCTAAACTCTTCGAGCTGGCAAAAGGCGGTAACGGTCGAGCACAGAACATCGTCGGCTACTTGCTGGATCGGGGAGAAGGCGTTCGTCAAGACAGCTCAGCGGCCGCGGCATACTTTTCCGCCGCCAGCGAAAGCTTTCCTCTTGCGCGATATAACCTGGGCGTCCTGACGCTTCTTGGCCGCGGGGTTGTCAAAAACGAAGCTAAGGCCATGCAGATGTTTGAAGACGCCGTAAAGAACGCTGGCGTCGATCTGGCGGCCGTCCGGTTGTCCTTGTATCACCTTAAAAAAGGCGACAAAGATCTGGCGTGGAAATGGGCAAATGAAGGTGCAAACCGAGGAAACGTGACTGCCTACTACTTACTGGGGCGAATTTCCTATGAGAGACAGCAGTTCTCTGAAGCCTTTGGCTGGCTTTCCAAGGCCGCGCAGGCAAGTGAGCCGAATGCGCCGGCGATTCTGTCAGCCATGTACAGGAATGGGCAGGGGATGGATCAAAATCGAAAGATGGCGGCCTCCTGGTGGTTGATCTACGCAGGCCTAAACCGTAACAAAGCTGGAATGAACGCTGGAGGTTTAGGGGCATTCGGTCTAACCACCAAAGAAGAAAATGATTCGCGGCACTTCGCGACCAACTGGCTGGCCTCACACGACAGCATGGTGAGGCCAAATTATGAAGCAACCCTGCTTCAAGCTAGTCGATCGGATTAACCTCCCGTCCAGGTCAAAAGGACGAAAATCAATCCGATGAATGCGGCGAGCGGCCAAGAAATAAACATCAATTTCCAATCCGCACGGGAAGGCCAGCAATGCAGAAAATGGGGAGCGATGCACAACCAAATCAGCACGTCCCATAGCTGGACGTGCTGAGGGCCCGCCTCAAGCCGCCACGTTGCGAGCCCGAAAATGATTGGCAAAATCAACAGCGGAGCGGCCGCTGTGATCCACGCATTTAGCCAATTCAGTCCGACAAATCCGACTGAGCCCAGAATCAGTCTCCCCCCCTCAGACCGCGGTATCAAAGAGAAGGACGTCGGACGAGCCATAGTCACGAGCCCAACCAAGAAGTGGAGGACTTCGTGGACGAAAACACCTGAAAAAAGCAATGCGTTCACTGGAGACCAGCGTCGCCGTTCGAATAAGAACAGCGAAGCGAGGGCAAGTGAAGGCGCAACATAGCTGATGGGATCGCTGAGCAGCCATTTAGAAATCAAATTTTCTAACACAAGTCACCTAAGGCGAAAACCGATACTGATGGATTTGCGCAGATACAGGCGTGTAGTATACATACGCGTTATGTTTAGCAATCTTTCAGGAGTTTTCATGGTCAAGCAAATCCGTTTCCAACGCCTTTTCACCTCCGGCCTTGTTGCAATGTGCTTTTGTTTTTCTGCCTCAGCCAATGCTGATCAGGCGAAAGAGATTTTGTTTGCTGCGATCAAGCAAGGACAGGCATCCGCCGAGCTCACCGGTGAACAGGCTGACGCGTGGAAGAAGAAAACTGGTTCGAACGAACCCATTCGAGTAGACGCCAAAGTTTTGAGCCGCTTCAAGCAGCCAGAGTGCGCCCGCCTCGGCGTAAAGATGACACAGGCCAAGGTTCCCAAGAAAGAGGGTGGCACTGGCCCTCTCGAGGTCGGTTGGGGGATGAACCTTTGCACAGATGGTATGCCACCAGCTGAATCAGTTGATTGGTCAAAGGCACCTCAGCCCGAAGTGAAAATTAACAAGGTGCTTGGCCAATGAAACCAACCAGGAAATTCGTTGCAACATTGACACTTTTCGCCCTTGCTTTATCAATCGGCCAGGTCAATGCCGACGCGCATTCGGATGGTCTAGAGCTCGGGAAAAACAACTTGAATAAGTTGTCCTCTAAGGTGAGCAACTCCAACGCCCAGACAATGCCCCATTACACGAACAACCCGCCTCAATCTCAAAATTTCGGTTCATCCGATCTGTTCGGTGTAGGCGTTTCTCGCATCAACACTTGTAAAACAGCAACACATGGTTCTGATCAGGTTGCAAACCAAGAGTGTGACGCAGTCAATTTTCTGGCGAAAAACCCAGAGAACCGTACGAAGTTTCCTCTGAATCCGAACGACCCGATCATAAGCGGGATCGGCGATACCATTAACAACGCAAATGGCGGTTCAGCTACTGAAGCGTGCGGGACTAAAACGACTACAACACCAGATATTTACGCGACTGAGGTTTGCAACGAATACAATCTTAGCGAACCAAAAATGTGCACGATGGGTCAAGTCGTTAATGTTGATGCAAAAGCCAATTTCCAGTGCAATGTGACAAGTAACGCCCTCGAAAACATTAACTGCGACAAATACCTTGTTGTGACTTGCCCCGCCAATCCGTCCTTTTGTAATGCGGGTGGCATCACACCCGGCAGTGTGCAACAGAGCACTGGATCGGCGAGCATTACATTTAGCCCTCCTTACTTAGATGCAATCCAAGTAATTAACACACAAGGTCGACGCGAAACATCAACATTTACTTTCAATGTTGCGGACATTAGCAAAATTGGTGTATTTCGCTTGACCTATGCTCAATACGATAACTGGCTAGGGTTACGAATTAACGGCCGCTGGGTTCGAGTCTTCATGGGGGCATTGAACGAAGCCCAATCATGGGCAACTAGTAAGCTAGATATTGTCACCTCCGGTGGTAGGGCCTATGTAGACATCGGCAATGGTTCATTGTACGGCGTTGAACCCTACTATCCATATGGTGGTATCTATCGAGGAAACTTTGACATCGACATGAAAACGTACCTCCAAAACGGTACGAATACAATCGAGTTCATTGTTGTCAACGGCACCTATAGTGGTGTCGGGGAAGCAAAGTTTGAAATTAGGGAGTTTTGCAATCCATGTACTCAGAATTGGGTTGACCAATGCTTAGGGATGGTCTGAAGTAGCCATGTATTTCCCCGGCATACCACCTAGCGCAACTTTTAAACTCGCCAAATGATCAAAAAACAATCAATTCGACGAGTATTTCTTACGTTTTCGCCACCCGGACCCC
>NZ_JAEKDA010000037.1:0-17803 GCF_016405635.1 Pseudomonas sp. MF6755 | reverse complement strand
CCATCCCGAACTCAGTAGTGAAACGATGCATCGCCGATGGTAGTGTGGGGTTTCCCCATGTGAGAGTAGGTCATCGTCAAGATTAAATTCCGAAACCCCAATTGCGAAAGCAGTTGGGGTTTTGTTTATGTAGAAGTCCATGAATTTCACCGGACCGTTGCTAGTGCAACGCTCTGGTACACAGAATTTCTTGACGACCATAGAGCATTGGAACCACCTGATCCCATCCCGAACTCAGCAGTGAAACGATGCATCGCCGATGGTAGTGTGGGGTTTCCCCATGTGAGAGTAGGTCATCGTCAAGATTGAATTCCGAAACCCCTGTTTGCTAACGCAGACAGGGGTTTTGTCGTTTAAGGTTGGCTGCCACAGGCCTATCTCGCGCCTACCTCCTGTCGGTTTCCTACGCTATAAGCAGATGTTTCTCACAAATTTCTAAGATTTGTCGACGTTTGGCCGAAAACCTGATGAGCCATGCGTGCACCGAAATAGAGCGACCGCAGAGTCCGCCTATCCCGTTACATGGAATGTTCCACTCGGCACGCTCACCCCCCTTTGGCAAAAGAAGTCGATGAAATGAATCTCAAGTTCAGTCATAAAATTCTGTTGGCTGCGTCAGGCGTCGTGGTTTTAGCCTTCGCGTTATTCACGCTCTACAACGACTACCTGCAGCGCAGCACTATCAAGCAAAACCTGGCGTCGTCCATCCAGCAATCCGGCGAACTTACTGCCAGCAGTGTGCAGAACTGGCTCAGTGGTCGCATTCTGGTCCTTGAGAACCTGGCGCAGAACGTTGCCCATCAGGGCAGCGCTGCCGACCTTCCAGGGCTGGTCGATCAGCCAGCGTTTACCACCAACTTCCAGTTCACTTATGTGGGGCAGACCAACGGCGTGTTCACCCAGCGTCCGGATGCGAAGATGCCTGACGACTACGATCCACGTCAGCGCCCTTGGTACAAGCAGGCGGTAGTCGCGGACAAAACCATGCTTACTCCGCCTTATATGGCCGCTGTGGGCGGCCAGATCGTGACAATTGCCATGCCGGTGAAAAAGAATGGCGAACTGTTGGGCGTTGTCGGTGGTGACCTGAGCCTGCAAACCCTGGTGAAGATCATCAACTCGGTAGACTTCGGCGGAATTGGTCATGCATTTCTGGTCAGTGGTGACGGCCAAGTCATCGTCAGCCCTGACCAGGACCAGGTGATGAAAAATCTCAAGGACATCTACCCTGGCACCAACGTGCGCCTCGAGAAGCTCAACCAGGACGTTGTCCTCAATGGCCAGGATCGCATTCTATCGTTCACGCCTATCAGCGGTTTGCCTGGCGCCGACTGGTACATCGGCCTGTCGATCGACAAAGAGAAGGCCTATGCCCCGCTAGGCAAATTCCGTACATCAGCGTTGATTGCAATGTTGATCGCTGTTGTAGCCATTGCCGTGCTCTTGAGCTTGCTGATTCAAGTATTGCTGCGTCCATTGACCACTATGGGTGTAGCCATGCAGGACATCGCCCAAGGCGAAGGTGATCTGACCCGACGCCTCGAGGTGACCAGCAAAGACGAATTCGGCGAGGTTGGTAGCGCGTTCAACCAGTTCGTCGAGCGGATCCACGCGTCGATTTCCGAAGTGTCCTCGGCAACGCGCCAGGTACATGATTTGTCTCAGCGCGTGATGGCATCGTCGAATGCCTCGATCATCGGTTCCGATGAGCAGAGTGCGCGCACCAATAGCGTGGCTGCAGCGATCAACGAGCTGGGTGCCGCCACCCAGGAAATCGCACGCAACGCCGCTGATGCGTCCCAGCACGCCAGCGGTGCCAGCGAACAAGCTGACGATGGGCGCAAGGTGGTTGAGCAAACCATCCTGGCGATGTCGGAGCTGTCGCAAAAGATCAGCCTCTCCTGCACTCAGATCGAAACCCTGAACGCCAGTACCGACAATATCGGGCACATTCTTGATGTGATCAAAGGCATTTCCCAGCAAACCAATTTGCTCGCCCTTAACGCGGCGATTGAAGCTGCCCGTGCTGGTGAGGCCGGGCGTGGCTTTGCCGTGGTGGCTGATGAAGTGCGTAATCTGGCACACCGTACCCAGGAGTCGGCAGAAGAGATCCACAAGATGATCACTTCTCTGCAAGTGGGTTCGCGTGAAGCCGTGACCACCATGAACGCCAGCCAGACCTCCAGCGAAGAAAGCGTCGAGGTGGCTAACCAGGCGGGTGAGCGCCTGATCAGCGTGACGCAGCGCATCGTTGAGATCGATGGCATGAACCAGTCGGTCGCGGCGGCCACCGAAGAGCAGACTGCAGTCGTTGAAACCCTCAACGTGGACATCAACCAGATCAACCTGCTGAACCAGCAGGGTGTGGCCAATCTCAACGAGACGCTTAAGGACTGCGATGCGCTGTCCCAGCAGGCCAGCCGATTGAAGCAATTGGTCGATAGCTTCAAAATCTGACCCTGGCTGCATCGGAGCGAGGTCTCTCGCTCCGACTGCTTAGCCAAGCATCTGGCGTACATTCTCCAGGGCGCCTTTGGTAAACGCTTGCGCAAACTGTTCAAACTCTGCTTGCGTTGTTTCCTGCGCCTCCCCCACAAGCGTCCAAGTTGCCCTGGAACTGCCTGCGCCAAGCGCTTCCACGCTCATCGCCGCCCACAAGCGGGCCAAGCCTAAAGTGTTGTAGAGGGTGGTCCATGTCATATGCATGGCGTCTTCGTCTCGGCTGTTAAGTTGCTCCACGACGCAATGGCCATCGTGGAAAAACTTAGTTCGCAATGCTCCCACGCCCACACCGGTCATTTCGATGTGTGACAGGCTTGGGATGAACGCGTCAAAGCCTTCAAAGCAACCTACCACGCTCCATAAGTGGACCGCCTCGCAGGGGATCACGACGGAGGTGACAATCGGTTTACCGGTGGGATTGCGAATTAGCGTATCGGGTTGCAGCGGTTTCATGAGGGGTACCTGAAGCAGTTCAGAGGAAGCCGATGGCCCTGAGGTAGTCGCAGCCTTTGCGTAACAGCGCCGGGCTTTTCTGCGGATAGTACATGCCCATTTTTTCCAAGCCCCACCGGGTATTGTCGTAACGGATCATCGACGTGTCGCCGATGTCTTCACTCAATCCGTCGAGGTAGAAGCCCAGTACACCGAACAGCGCGTTATCACGGCGCACCGTTCGTAACGCTCGTTGCCAGTGTTCGATACTGACCCGTTCGAAGGAGTGCCCAGCCTCGCTGAACGCGTCAAGGTACTGATCCCAACTCAAGGGTTCTGGGTTGTGCAGGTTGAATACGTTTCGCCCAACGTCAAAATGGAGGCCGTGGAAGGCGATGAAGCGCGCCAGAAAGTCCACCGGCATCAAATCGAAGTTCACCTCCAGTCGAGGTGCCAAGCCCAATTGCAGGGATCCCTTGAGCATCAACATCAGTCTATTTTTCTGTGGCTGGCAGGCACCGTTTTGACCGTTGAAGCTGATATTTCCCGGCCGATGAATATTCACCCAGGCCCCCAGATCCGCCGCACGCCCCAACAACCTTTCGGCTACCCACTTGCACAGGTTGTAGCCATTTTTTACATAAAGCGGCGGCGTATTCCTGGCAGGGGCTTCAAGCACGTAACCAGCGGCGTCTACGCTGCTGCAGGCTGACAACGTCGAGATGAAATTGAACACTTTCTTACAATGGGTTTCGCAAAGGCGCAGGCACTCGAGTACCGGTTCTACATTGTCCTTAGCGAGTGAGGCGTAATCCAGCACATGATTGACATGCGCCGCGTTGTGCACCAAAACGCCATGGGTACGAGCGAGGTAGTCGTACACGTGGCAGGACAAGCCCAGACGGGGTTTGCGAATGTCGGCCGCGTATACCTGCACTCTGCTCAGGTCCAGATGTTCCAGGCGGTACTCACGCAGCGATTGGGTGAACCGCTCCGTGGCCGAATGCTCCGGCAGTTCTCGCACCAGGCATGCCACTTCTTGGGCACCGCCGGCCAGCAGCGCTTGGACGATATGTACCCCGACAAAACTGTTCGCCCCGGTGACGATCACTTTGCGCGTATCACCCGCGCAGTCCTCGGGTAGCATCTCAATCTTTATCGCTTGTGATGCATCTTTCTCCATCTGGCTGGCAGGTGTGTCGGGAAGCGCACTGCCCTCCATCAGTGCGGCCAAGGTGCGGATTGTCGGCGTTTCAAAAAATTGGCTCAAAGAGACGCTGCGGCCGAACTGCTCGCGCAGGCGCAGCAATAGCGTCGACAACAGGATGGAGTGGCCACCCAAGTTGAAAAAACTTTCATCAATCGATAATTTGCCAACCGGCAGCGCCAGCAATTCGTCCCATAGGTCCGCCAACTGCGCTTGTAGAGCCGTTTTTGCACCGCCGCGTATCACCTCTTGAGGGACGGACAATGGCATTGCCAGTAATGCCTTGCGATCGATCTTGCCGTTACTCGAGCCGGGCATGCATGCCAACTCGCTCCAGACCACCGGCTGCATATGCACAGGCAACCATTGCCGAGCATATTCCTTCAGGCTTGCCAGCGTCGCGCTGGGTTCGGGTTGGGCGACAAAAGCGATAACTCTGTGCGCCGGATCAATCACCACGGCCACTTGGCGAAACAAGCGACTGTTGCGCAGGCACTGCTCTATTTCTTGAGGCTCGACTCGGAATCCGCGGATTTTGACTTGGTCATCCCGCCGCCCACACAACTCGATACCGTCGTCTGTCCATTTTGCCAGGTCGCCGCTGCGGTACGCGCGCAACGACTGCCCGTTTGGCAGTGGCAGCGCAACGAAAGGGCTGTCGGCCTGCTGCGAGGCGTTCACATACCCAAGGCTCACGCCCGGGCCGGCGATGTACAAATCGCCTTGTACCTGTTCATCCACGGGCTGCAGGTTTTCGTCGAGGATCAACACTTGGCTGTTGGCGATGGGGCGGCCGACGTTGCGATGGCTGTCACCGCGCTGGAACGCCCTGTGGGTTGCCAGCACCGTAGTCTCTGTGGGCCCATAGAAGTTATGCAACTGGCATTGGGCTGTCAGTCGTTCGATCACATAGGGCTCGCAGAAATCGCCCCCAGTGAGCAGGTGGGTAAGGCCCAATGGCTGATCCAACGGCAGGATACTGAGCAGCGCCGGCGGTAGGAACCCATGGGTCACGCGGTGCTGGCGAATCAACTCGACCAGTTGCTGAGGGTCGTGACGTTGATCGTTGCTGGGGATAATCAACTCGGCCCCGGCCACCAAGGCAGGGAAAATATCGATCAGTGACGAGTCGAAACTCAACGGCGAAAACTGCAGCACGCGGCTCCGCTCGTCCAGCGCTACGCAAGTGCCCAGCCAGGCGGTGAAATGCGCCAGGTTATATTGGCTGAGGAGTACACCTTTGGGTTGCCCTGAAGTACCCGAGGTGAAAAGCGCCATGCACGGCGTGTCGGCATTGGGACGAACACGCGTCAGCGGTTGTGTGGCAACGGTGTCGCGCGGGACAATCCTGCTGACATCAAGTGACGCGAAATGATCTCGCAGCGGGTGCAGGCCATTCTCCAGCAGCACGCAAGCGTCAGTGCTTTCCAGCATGCCTTGCTGGCGTTGCGCCGGATGATCCGGTGCCAGTGGCAAATACACTGCACCGCAACCCAGCACCGCAAGGATGCTCGCGTACAGCTCGGCAGATTTTTCCAGGCACACACCGACCACCGGCGTCTCGATGCCCTCCAGCAGTGGTAACAGACGTTGCTGGATCGCCAGGGCATGTAGGTGAAGCTGGCGATAAGTCAGGACGTTGCCCGCGATATTCAGTGCTGTTCGATTGGCGAAGGCCTCAAGGCTCGTCTGCAACCGTTCAATCAAGGGCACCTCGGCCGCTCGTAACAGGGTTGGATCCTGCGTGCGATTGAACCGATGCATAAACACCAAAGCGTCCAGCCCTTGCAAGCCTTGTTCGGACCAGGCGTTAGCGGTGCCTATTGCAGAGAAAAAGGCCGGATCCCTTGAGAAACCACTCACCAGCATGGCGGCCCATTCCACCAGTGCGTTCGTGGCCTGCTGACGCAATCGCTGGCCGTTGCCGCTGGGCTCCTCGGCAACATCGTGCACGGCAAGCAGGCGTCGTTCTCGGTCGTAGCAGCGAAATTGGAGGGCGGGCAATCCGGTCTCTGATGCCGGGCCTATGCCCAGGCGCAGGCTCATCCAGAATGCATCGGTGGATAATGCTGGCAGCGGCTGGCTACCGTCTTCAATCACCAGGTCGACAGACTGCGTCCCTTCGGTATGCCCGTACTGCTCAAGTACTTGCTTGACTGCGCCCAGGGCTTCACTCGCCGCACCCCATTCAATCGTCAAACGCCTCATGCCAACCTCCCCGACACCGGCAGGTAGTCACTCAATGCCTGTGCCACGCTGGCTGTTTGCAGCACACCGCTGTGCTGCAACAAACCCATGATATTGCCTATCAGCGGATGTTGATGGGTGATGGGAAAGGCCAGCGCCTCGATTTCATTGCGCAGCGCCAGGCGAGTATCGGCACTGATGTCCAAGTGCTCGATCAGGTGCAGATCAAAGCTTTTCTGTAGATCATTGGTCAGGTAGTACGCCAGGAAAATCGGCAGGGCTTGAGCAATGCTATCGCGGTCTTCCGGGCTCGCCGATTGCCAGTAGATATGCACCAACTGTGTCCAGAACCGTGCGTGGCGGCCCTCATCGAACAGATGGTCGGCCATCAAGCCACGGATAGACGATTTGACGCTATCGTCCCTGGAGAACGCCGCCACGTCATGGGTGACAGTGTTTTCAGCAATGGCTACGCAGATTAACTCGACGGCGTCGTGCAGGTGTGCCGGAACCTGCGCTTGTGCTGCCGGCAGGGCGCGGCTCAATTCGATTTGCCCGGGCAGATCCAACGGTTCGATGCCGGTCATTTTCACGGCTTGCTGAAGGAAATCCAGCGCGACCAAGGCATGGTAATCCTCGTCCACCACGACGGTCATCGCGTCGTAGCGGCAGGCGAGTGAGAAGGCCGGCGAGAAGCGATTCTTGGCAATGTTGCGGGCGGTCTTATCGACGATCTCGGTTTCGAAGATCACCACGTCATTGATGAATTTATAGAAACTCTGCACCAGCACGAAGTCGCGCCATTGCGGGCAGTGTTCGAGAAAGGTCGCAGTCAGTACGAGGGGTTGACGGCACAGGGGGAAGATGAGCTTGTTGTCGTCCTCCAGTAAGCGCCGGGGGCGTGTGCGGATGGTAGCGCGCCGCTCCCAGTCATCGGCAAAGGAGCGGTAGTTGGCGGCGTTCATGGGCGTACCCCTTGCATCGAGGCCAGCACGCCATCCCAGAAGCAAATACGACTTTCCACAGCATCCAGGGCGGTGCTATCTGCTTGTCTCTGGCGAATCGAGTCTGCGCCAATTAAACGCTGGAGCAATTGTTCCGCCGCGGGCCCATGGTCGTGGCTGTCCATTTCGATGTGACGATTGAGGTAGTGACATAAGGTGGGCGCTTCACGACCAATGAAGGCGTTACCGTGCAACAGCCGCTCGAACATCGACGGAATGACACTCTCGCGGCCGTGCAGAAACGCGGCCGCCACACAGTGGGTAGGGGCGCTCAAGGCGATTTGCAGCGTGGTATCGACAAAGCGGGTTACGCCAGAGGGCGCGTCGATCATTTGCAGGGCTGCACTTACCTCCACTCCCTGGCATTGCAAGTCGATCAAGCGTTTGATGGCGACCGTGCTGGCGCCCACCTCCGTCATGGCGTCCAGGTACAATTCAAAGTGACTGCAATGGCCTCGTGTCGGGTGTTCGTCCGACTCCTCACCCAGCACAATTTCATTGATCAGGCGGGCAGCTTGCGAGTCGGCGGGCGGGAGCCAGGGTATCTGGGTGCAAGTCAGGTCCTGCTGCAGGCGTTTGGCCAGGGTCATGAAGTCCCAGACGGCAAATACATGGTTTTCCATGAAGTGCTGTAACTTGTTGAGTGATGTTATTTCTGAGAATAATGGATGGTTGAAAAGTTGTAATTTTTTTTGTTTAAGCAAGTCTTGATGCATGATGACGCCTATTAAGTATTGCGAGTGCTTTAAAGCAGTGTTGGGATTTTTAATTGTAAGTTAGAGGAGGAGCGTTTAGCTGTGACCACGCAACGCGCGCAGCGCAACACTGATATAGGTGAGCGCGGCGGCTAGAGAGGTGTGGTTCATCTGGGTAGGATAATAAGCCGATTAAACGATCAAGGCGGCTTATAAAAGTATTAGTTGTTTTTTCTTGGCTGCTTTTAAGGTTAATTAGTCGGTTGTAAGTGTGGGAAAGTGCTTGTTGTTAATTAAGACTTAGTGAGTTTTCGTCTGTCAGTGTGGCAACCTCCCTGGTGGGACGTTGCCCCGCAGTGTAAGGGCGAGGAAAAGAACAAAATCCTATTGCGAAACTTTTTTGTCGGCAGTCTCAAGGCTATTGAGATAGGTGGCAATCACCTCCATCCCACGCATCAAGTGATTGCGCAGCGTCAGGATGCTTTCGTCGACCTTCTTCTGCGCCACCAGGCTCAGCAGTTCACGGTGATCTTCCTGGGACGTTTCGCCCAGCCCCATCGCCTCAAGATTGAAGCGCAGAAAGCGCTCCTCTTCATTCAGCCCGTGCTCCACCAATTTGAGCAGACGCTGATTGGGTGCCTTGCCATACAACACCATGTGAAACAGGCGATTGAGGCGACCAATCTCGGAATAGTCTTTTTCGCATTCCAGTGCATTGATGCAGGCTTCGGCTTCGGCGAGATCTGCATTGGTGAGTAATGGAAGAGACAGGCGCAGGGCTTCGGATTCCAGCAATATGCGCAAGGCATAGGTCTCCGCCGAATTGTCCTCGATCAGCGGTGCAACTACGGCGCCTTTGTGGGTCACCACGTGCAACAAGGACTGCGCCTCCAGTTGGCGCAAGGCTTCGCGCACGGGCATGCGGCTGACGCCGAACAAGCTGGCCAGTTCTTGCTGACGCATCGCGGTGCCGCAGGGCAATCGCCCATCGAGAATGGCATTGCGCAACGTTTCTTCAATGACCGAGCGCGCAAGATGGGCGGGAATAGGCCCGCTGATTTTGATGCTGCTTAAAGGGTTCGGCTTCTGCGTCACGGTTACGCTATCCTCCTTTCTTGAATAATAGTGTGGCTAATTTGGATCCAATGAACACTAAAGGGGGGCCAAGCGCTTGTCAAACAGGCTAAGTTTCTGTTTGTAAGGGCTTACATAGCATACTTTGTGTCTCCCACAAGGGGCGGTTATAAACTCGGTCCATCCAGGAATGATTGCACTATGCCATTGTTTTTTGTAGGGCGAGGCTTCACCATCCCTTGAAATTCCGTCTCTCTTCACGGATTGAACGCCTTGGCGGTAAGTTTTATTCCCTATCGAGTCCTGTGCTGGCTTTTATCAGCAATTTTATTGGCTGGCCTGATGCTTGGCGGGCTACGTGCCGATTGGGATTTCTCGCAGATCAGCCGCAAGGCCTCCGCTGTGTACGGGCCATTGGGCGAGGGCCAGCAGCGCATCGACGCTTGGCAGCGGCTACTGGCGACCGAAAAGCAAGCCAGCGAGCAGCAGCAACTCAATGTCGTCAATTTGTTCTTCAACAAGCAAATGAGCTACGTGGAAGACATCGACCTCTGGCATGTTGTCGACTATTGGGAGACGCCCGTCGAAGCGCTTTGGAAAGGTGCCGGTGACTGTGAAGACTACGCGATCGCAAAGTATTTCAGTTTGCGTCATCTAGGCGTGTCCAGCGACAAATTACGCATTACCTACGTCAAGGCCTTGCGGCAGAACCGCGCTCATATGGTCTTGACCTATTATTCAACCCCCGAGGCCATCCCACTGGTGCTCGACAGCCTGATGGACGAAATTCTTCCGGCCACCCGCCGCACCGATTTGGTCCCGGTTTACTCATTCAACGCCGAAGGCTTGTACTTGCCCGGTGCCAAGGGCAACAAGAAAGTCGGTGATACCAAACGCTTGTCGCGCTGGCAGGATGTATTGAGAAAAATGCGTGCGGAAGGCTTCCCAGCCGAGCCTGCCAACTAGGAGTAACTGATCGGATGTCTCTGTTCAAACAACTATTGATCGCAATCTGTCTGTTCCTGGTGGTCGCCTTCAGCGGCAGCTTCATGGTCAGCCTGGAAAGCTCGCGCACCCAATATGTCAACCAGTTGCGCTCCCATGCGCAGGATGCCGCCACGGCGTTGGCGCTGTCGCTGACGCCGAATATCGACGACCCGGCCATGGTGGAGTTGCTGGTCAGCTCAATCTTCGACAGCGGCTACTACGCCAGCATCCGCGTGGTGGACCTGGCCACGGACAAAACCATCGTCGAGCGCAGCGGTATCCCTGACAACAACGGCGTACCCAACTGGTTCGTGAAGTTGATCGGCCTGGAGCCGGCCGGTGGTGATGCGCTGGTCAGCCGTGGCTGGGAGCAGGCGGCGCGGGTCGAAGTGGTCAGTCACCCCATGTTTGCCCTGTCCAAACTCTGGCAGAGCGCCTTGGGCAGCCTTGGTTGGTTGCTGCTGTGCGGTGCGGTGAGTGCGGTACTCGGCGCGTTGTTGCTGCGTCGGCAATTGAAGCCGTTGGACTATATGGTCAAACAGTCCCACGCCATTGCCCGCCGAGAGTTCCTCAGCCTGCCCGACCTGCCGCGCACGCCGGAACTGCGGCGGGTGGTACAAGCCATGAACCAGATGGTGGAAAAGCTCAAGGCGTTGTTCCAGGAACAAGCCGAGCGCAGCGAAAAACTGCGCACCGAATCCTATCAGGACAACCTTACCGGCCTCGCCAACCGGCGTTATTTCGAGATGCAACTCAACGCCCGCGTCAGTAACCCGGAAGAGACCAATTCCGGTTACCTGCTGTTACTGCGGGTTCGGGACCTGGCCGGCCTCAACCAACGCCTGGGCGGCCAGCGCACTGACCAATTGCTGCAAGCGGTTGGCGAACAGTTGCTGCGCCAGTGCGAGCCGTACCCGGAAACCCATAACCTCGTCACCCGTATCCGTGGCGGCGAGTTCGCCGTGCTGGCGCCGGGGCTGATGCGTGAAGAAGCGCTGCAGCTGGCGCAGAACCTCGAAAGCACTTTGCTCAGCCTGCAAGCGACCGGCGCCAGCGACGTTACGCCGGTCGCCTACATAGGCCTCGCACCGTTCAACCATGGCGACGCGCCACAAGCCCTGCTGACCCTGGCCGACCAAGCCCTGGCCCAGGCCGAAGCGCAGGGCGACACCAGTTGGGTGTGCCTTGATCGTAGCGCGGCCGCCAGCGTCGGTGACGATCACCACGCCTGGCACACGTTGTTGGACCAGGCCCTGACCCAGCAGCGCTTCCAGCTGTACTTCCAGCCCGTTGTCGCCAGCCAGGACACACAGTTGGTCTTGCACTACAAAGTGCTGTCGCGCTTGCAGGACGAGGACGGCCACACGATACCGGCCGGGCGTTTCCTGCCGTGGCTGGAGCGCTTCGGCTGGTCGGCACGCCTAGACCGCTTGATGTTGGAGCAAGTGCTCAAGCAGATGGCCAGCCACAGCGATAACCTGGCGCTGAACCTCTCCGCCGCGACCTTGCAGGACGCCCAGGCCTTGAACCGCATTTATGACCTGCTACGCCAGCATAGCAGCCTGGGCCCGCGCCTCACCCTGGAGATCGGTGAAGAGCAATTGCCTGAACAGCTCGTGCTGGAACAGATGACCCAACGCCTGCGCGAGCTGGGCTTTTCCCTCAGCCTGCAACGTTTCGGTGGGCGCTTCAGCATGATCGGCAATCTGGCGCGCCTGGGCCTGGCGTACTTGAAGATCGACGGCAGTTATATTCGCGCTATCGACCAAGAGAGTGACAAGCGCCTGTTTATCGAGGCTATCCAGCGCGCAGCCCACAGCATCGATCTGCCGTTGATTGCCGAGCGTGTGGAGACAGAGGGTGAACTGAAGGTGATTCGCGAGATGGGGATTTTTGGTGTGCAGGGCCAGCTGTTTGGTGAGCCTGCGCCGTGGAAATCACACTGACGCTGAGCGATTAAAATGAGGGAGCGGGCTTGCTCGCGAAAGCGGTGGATCAGTCAGAGATGCATTGACTGACACTCAGCTTTCGCGAGCAAGCCCGCTCCCTCATTTCGATCCAGTTCGGCTTCAGGGCTCAGATAAGCCCAGTCTCTTCATCATCAATCAAGTGGCTCAACCCACCCAATGCTTCCCGCGCATGGTTACGGTCCATCAACTTGGCTTGGGCTGCCGGCGGCAGGTCGGTCACCCTGATGACGCCTTTACGGGTCAGCACCTGGATCAAGTCATCCAGTACCCGGATCATCTCCAAGTCACTCTGCTTGAGCTGGGCCAGGCTGGTTTCCACTACTTCGTTGGCGTACCACGCCTGGATCTCATGGTGATCGGCCGGCAGGGTTTCGGTGGACTCGGTAAAGGCTGCGGCCTCTACGCGAGTCAGCGCACCCTGTGCATCACGTTGCACGTAAAACATAAGAACCCCTCGAAAATGAGCCACATGCGTTGAACAGCATAGGCCAACGCTGCGTTTATGGGCGAGAGTATGCGACGCACCGCCCGTCAGGACCAGCGCGACCCATGGGGCAAAAAAATCGGCCGCCCATAGGGGCGGCCGATTAGTTGCGTCTTAAGTGTGGTCGATCTTGATGGTCGGGTCGGCACCACTGATCAGCGAGTTGATGCTGGTGTGGGACCAATCGTTGCCTTCCAGCTTGATCGTCACATCGGCATTGGCCAGGCCACCGGTCGTGTTGAGCTTGCCTTCGCTGCTCACTTGAAGCGTCGATACGCCCTCTACCGTAGTGATCTTGAGGTAGTTATCGATGGTGCTGTCGGTCTCACCTTTCAACAGATCGCGCAGATCAATGCGGTCGCCTTCCGATGCCTTGAAGTCCTTGATCACATCGTTACCGATGTCACCGGCCTTCCACACAAAGGTGTCGGCACCCGAGCCGCCGATCAGGATGTCATTGCCCTGGCCGCCAATCAGCGTGTCGTTACCGGTGCCACCCAGCAGGATGTCATTGCCTTTGCCGCCATCCAGGAAGTCGTTGCCGCCCTGGCCGAACAGGATGTCATCACCCGAGCCACCCAGCAGGGTGTCATTACCGTCCTTGGCACCCGAGGTGTCGAACTCGTTGTAGTGCTCGGTGATGTACTTGTGCACATCCTGGCCGGTGACGGCAGCAACCGCCACGCCGTTTTTCCCTGCCACGTAGGACTGGATAGCGTTGTAACCCTCGCCGGTAACGCCCGGGAAGCTCACCAGGTCGCCGAAGAGGATGTCGTTGCCGTCACCGCCATCGACACGGTCGGCACCCGGCAGGGTGGCTTCGCTGTGACCGAGGATGGCGTTGGCCAAGTCCTTCGGATCGATGTTGCTTTGTGGCTTGCCATCGCTGTCGTACGGTGCCAACTGACTCAGGCTGATCCCGCTGTTGAGGCCGATGGCTTCTACGCCACCTGTGGACAGGCCTTTGAGCAGTGCGAACGCGCTGTTGGAGTTGGTGGTGGTGGAGTAGTCGGTATCGTACCCGAGGCCGCCTTGTACCGATATTTCATAGGTGCCATCCCCTTGGGCGTGGATGATTCCCTTGTTGTACGACCAGCCGTAGGACCAGAGGGTTACCTTGCCGACAGAGTTGATATCAAGGTAATTATTCGAATCGATGTTGATCCGGGTGGCTGTACCGATGGTGTAGTTGTTCATGGTGACGACATCATCGAGCCTGACGTTGCCGTACAAGTACGGGTTGGTCTGTTCGGACGCCTGGTAAAACGTCGGCTGACCATCGGTGATGAAGTACGTTGTATTGATTGCGCCAGTGTTGCCAGTCGCCTGGGCACTTTTGAAGAAGTTGGACGCGGCCTTGAACACGTCTTCGTAGTTGGTACCACCGGTAGACACCATGGAGTCCAGGACTTTCTGCAGCGAATTCAGTGCGCCTGGGTCTTTCAGGTCGACTGTGACCGTGCGATTGACCTGGTCACTGAAGTCCGCCAGGAAGATGTTCACGGTGCCGGAGGTGCTGGCGCCGATGCTGCTTTTCAGTGAATTGAACACTGTAGTCAACGACGCTTTCGCTGCCGCCACCGAGCTCGCACCCATACTGCCCGACGTATCGATCATGAACGCGATGTTGTAGCTCTTGCCTTGGACTACGTTCAAGCCAGCAACGTCCGCAACCACGATGTCATTGCCAGAAGTGCCGATGACATTGTCATCGCCCGATGTCGCTGTGACTGGGTTATAGGTCGCCGGGTACACCGTAATAGGCAATTGCGTCGTGGTGGTGGCCGAGCCACCCAGGCTCTCGGTGGAAGTCGAGGTCACAGTCAGGTTGTACTGGCCACTGGTGTAAGGCAGCGGCTTGAAGCTCAAGTTGTTGAGGTTCCAACCAGTGACGTCCACTTCGGTCGCGCCTTTGGTGGCCGTGAAGGTATGACCCGCGCCGTCGCTGAGCACTGCGCCCACCGGGATGCTGCCGATTTTCACCGCCAGCGTTTCCGAGCCGTCGGTATCGGTCAGGCCGGAGGTGATCTTGGTCAGCTTGACCGTACCGTTTTCCAGGCCTTCGTTGAGCTTGTACGCGTCGTAGTAGCCCTGGCCATTGGTACCGTGCAGATCGGACACCTGCGCGCCGGCATTGATCAGGTCGTTGACGCCGGTGTAGATCGGAATCGTAGTGTTGCTCAGGTTGGTCACCGGGCCACCGTTGACCGACAGGTTGACGTCATAGCTGCCAGGACCTGCCTGGTTCGCATGGTAGATATCAATGCTGTAGTAACCGTTGGTGGTCGGGGTGAACGTGCCGCTGAACTGGCCGGCGTTCGTCCCGTAGACCGCGCTGGCCACGTCTTTGCCGCCGACGTTGATCAGGATGCTGTCATCGCCGTAACCGCTGAAGGTGTAGGACTTGCCCGCTTCCAGGTAAATCAGGCCGGAAGTCTTCGATCCGGCACCGCCTGGCACGTTTGCGCTGGATTCGATGTTGGTCGAAATCGTCGTGCTGTTTGGTGTGCCGGCGTTATCGATCGCGTTTTTCAACACGGTCGCCGAGGCGCCATTACCGTTGGTACCCAGGTTGGCGATGCTGTTCCAGCTCAGCTTGGTCAGACCTACCGACGCGATGTTGTTGTCGGCAACGGTCAGGGTCGGAGCATCCGCCACCGGCGTAATGTCGACTTTCATCGTAGCGGTGTTGCCCAGATCCTTGCCATCGGTTGGCTGGAACTTGAACTGTGCGTAGTCCGCCTGTTTGTTGCCCACGCCGGTGCCGCCGTAGCCATCGGCACCGGATTCGTTGGCGTTCGGCATGAAGCGCAACTGGCCGCCGTCGATCTGGGCCTTGGTGAAGGTCTGGCCGGCGGTCACGCTGGTCCAGGTGACGCCGTCCGCCGCCAGGAACTGCAACTTTCCGGCAACCGGCAGCTCGGTGATTTTCACCCCGAGGCTGGCTTGTGGTGAGTCCACATCAGTGACACCGAAGTTGGACCAGGTCAGGGCCAGTGGGGTGTCTTCCGTGCCGGTGATAGCGGCGCCAGTAGCCACCGGTGGATCGTTGACCGGTACCACGTTGACCGTGGTGGTCGCCACGTTGGAGTAGTTGCCGCCGTCGGTCACGGTCACGGTGATGGTCCGTGGCGTGTTGCTCGGGTCATGACTGCTGTTGGTGAACGTGATGTTCTTGATCTGCTGCATGTAGTCAGCCAGCGACGCCGTACCGGTCAGGGTCAGGGTGATCTTGCCGGTGGCAGGGTCTGTGGCAGAGGTTACGGTGATGCCGGCGACGTTGTTGACGTTCAGCGAGTCGCCCTGCTGGGCGTTGGTCAGGACCACAGTGGCGCCGGTCAGTTGAGTACTGTCCGGGTCAGTGATTTTGATGTCGGTGTCAGCAATCGACACACCCGTGCCGCCTTCGGTGAAGGTGGTCTTGTAGTTGGCACCCGTTGCGCCGCTGGAGTCGTTGGCATCGAGGTCGATGACCGGCGGTGCGTCATTGTCGATGATCGAGGTGGTGACGCTGCCGTTGGTGCCGCTGATCGCCAGGTTCTCGAAGTTGCCACCGGTGGTCTTGTCGATGGTGATCACGAAGTTTTCCGTAGGCTCGGTCAACTTGTCATCGATGGTCTTGATATCGAACGTCGCGCTGCTGGCGCCGGCCGGAATCTTCACGGTGTACACGCCGGTGAAGTCCGAACCGTCAGTGGCGGTGCCGCTGTACTTGAGCGTCACAGTAACGTCGGTGCCCGCCGGGTTGGTCAGGTTCAGCGTGTAGTGGGCGGTCTGGCCTTCGTTAACCGAAGCATCGCCCGAGATGCTGATCACGGTGTTGCTCACCACGTCGGTCACCTTGGTGACCACCGGGGTGCCGACCACAATCAGGTTCTCGTACTTGTCGCCGCCGCTGACCACGTTGGTGATCTTGGCCGACACATCGTTAGCGCCGACGTAGACGTCATTAGGTGCTGTGACATTGACGGTGCTGGTGGTCTTGCCATTACCAATGGTAATGGTCGAGCCATTGTCCAGCTTGACCACCAGATCGGAGCCAACGTTGGTCACGGCAGCGCCGTTCTTATCGACGAGGCTGGCGGTGTAGGTAATCTGGCCACCCTCGGCCACACTGCTGGTGGCTGTCAGCACGACCTTCACATCGTCGATGGTGTCATTGATAACAGTGGTCGCGCCGTCACCGGCTACAACCAGCTTCTCGAAGTTGCCGCCAGCGGTGTCGGTGATCTTGACGGTCTGGGTGCTCTTGTCGATGAACACGTCATCGCCAGGTGCTGCAACCGTCACTGTACCCACGGTTTCGCCAGCCTTGATGGTGATCGACGAGCCGTTATCGAGTTTCAGCGTTACGTCAGTTCCGGCTTTGTTGCTCAAGGTGGCGGTGTAGGTGATCTGTCCACCTTCGTTGACGGCGCTTGGCGCGGTCAGCGTGACGGTGGTGGTGTCGGTGGTGCTCGGTGTGTCAGTCACGGTGGTGCTGACCGGAGTTTT
The DNA here is from genome assembly GCF_016405635.1 of Pseudomonas sp. MF6755. Classification (NCBI taxonomy): domain Bacteria; kingdom Pseudomonadati; phylum Pseudomonadota; class Gammaproteobacteria; order Pseudomonadales; family Pseudomonadaceae; genus Pseudomonas; species Pseudomonas sp. MF6755. The sequence continues at coordinate 767 of NZ_JAEKDA010000037.1, read as the reverse complement.
GCCTGGGACCAGGTTTTCGTAATGCGCGCCGCCGGCCACGTTGGTGATGGCTGTGGTGACGGTCTGGTTACCGGCGTAGACGTCGTTCGGTGCCATAACGGAGACGGTGCCGCTGGACTGGTTCACACCAATGGTGATGGTCTGGCCGTTATCCAAAGTGACGGTCAGCGGGTTAGTGATGTTAGTCACCGGCGCACCGTTTTTATCCACAAGGCTGGCGGTGTAAACGATGTTGCCGCCTTCGCCGACGGTGGTGGTCGCGGTCAGCACCACATCGACCTTGTCGATGGTGTCGTTGATCGTGGTGGTAGCGCCGTTGCCTGCGACTTCCAGTTTTTCGAAGTTGCCGCCAGAAGCATCAGTGATCTTGACCGTTTGGGTGCTCTTGTCGATGAACACGTCATCGGTAGGCGCAGGGACGGTCACGGTGCCGACGGTGTCGCCAGCTTTGATGGTGATCGACGAGCCGTTATCGAGTTTCAGCGTTACGTCAGTTCCGGCCTTGTTGCTCAAGGTCGCGGTATAGGTGATCTGTCCACCTTCGTTAACGGCACTCGGTGCAGTCAGCGTGACGGTAGTGGTGTTATCGGTGCCCGGAGTATCGGTGACGGTGGTGTTAACCGCCGTAGTGCCTGGCACTAGGTTTTCGAAATGCTCGCCACCGGTCACGCCTTTGATGGCGGTGGTGACGGTTTGATCGCCTTTGTACACATCATCTGGAGCGACAACCGAGACAGTGCCGCTCGACTGGTTTACGCCGATGGTGA